>JANOQS010000001.1:0-2021 GCA_031414975.1 Methylibium sp.
CACGCTGTCGGTGAAGGCCGCGCCCGAATGGCAGGCCACGCAGTTGGCCGTGAACACCGCCGCGCCGGCCGTGCCGCTGGTGGTCAAGGTGCCGTCGGCGTTGCGGTTCGGGCTCAGGTCGAACTGGTTCAAAGACGTGACGTAGGCCGCCAGCGCATCGAGGTCGGCCGACACGCCGGCCTTGGCCAGGCCCAGCGGCGTGTTGCGGGTGCCGGTGTTGTAGAGCGCGTCGCTCATCAGCCCGGTGCCACCGGCGAGGGTGCGGATCTGCGCTTCGAAGTCCTGCACCTCGTTGAAGTTGCCGCTCCAGTGCAGCAGGCCCTGGCCCAGGCCGGCACGGCCGCGCAGGTGAACGGTGTTGCGCAGGCCTTCGCCCTGGCTCGTCAAGTCCCACACGCGGCCGTCGCTGCCGCCGTCGTTGTGGCACGAGGCGCAACTCATGTAGCGGTCGCGCGCCAGGCGCGGGTCGGTCGCGTCGTAGAAGAACTGTTTGCCCAGCAGCACGTTGGCGGCCAGCTTCTCGCTCGCCACCGATTGAACCGTCGCCAGCAGCGGCACGTTGGCCAGACCTTGCGTCATCAGCCCGTTCAGGTCGAACACGCTGACGGTGCGGCTCATGAAGTTGCTGACGAAGAGCGTGTTGCCGTCGCCCGAGACGACCAGGCCCTGCGGCGCGATGCCGGTGTCGATGCGGAACAGCTGGTTGCGTGCGTAGGCGTCGATCACCGCCACCTGGCGGCTCGTCTCGAGCGCAACGAACAGGTAGTTGCCGCGCGGGTCGTAAGCGGCCGCGGCGGCCAGGCTGGCGTTGTCGTGGTCGATGCGGGTGGCCAGGTCTTCGAGGTTGTTCGCCAGGTCGATGCGCGAGCTGATCGCGCGCACCGTGCTCTGGAAGTTCAGCGCCAGGCCGTCGCGCAGCGCACCGCGCTGGATGTTGTCTTGTTTCGACGGAACGAAGGCCTGCGTGCCGTCGGGCGAGATCACCGCCGCGCCCAGGTAGTTGGGAATGCCGCGGCCCTGGTTCTCGGCATCGGGCTTCTCGCCATGGGCCAGCACGGTGGTGCCGGCCAGGGTCATCGCGCCGGTGTTGATGCGCAGCACCTGGCCGCCCGCGCCGGTGGTGGTGACCACCGCGGTCGATTCACCCGGCAACGGCGGCGTGACGAAGCGCGACACGAACGCCGTGGTGCCGGCCGCGTTGATCGACACATGCCTCGGATTGGTGCCGACGGTGAGCGCGGTGCCGATTTGCGCATAGGTCGCGGTGTCGAACTTCAGCACCTGTCCGGTGCCTTCGAGCACCACCAGGGCGAATCCGCCGGTGGGCGCCATCGCCACACCGAAGGGCTGCGATCCGCGCGGCAGCGCCAAGGTGCGGTTGATCGTGAAATTGTTGGGGTCGACCACGCTGATCGTGGCGCTCTGTTTGTTGCTGATCCACACCATGCCGTTCGGTGCGACGGCCAGGGTGCGCGGCGCGGTGCCCACGGTCACTTCGGCGAGCTTGGCGCGCGTGACCGAATCGAACACCGACACGCTGTCGTTGTCCTGGTTCACCAACCACAGGCGCGCATTGCCGGTGGCGGGTTGCTGCAGCACGATGTTCGACGACGCTGTGGGCTTGTTGGCGGTGCCGGCCAGGTAGATGGTCTGCATCACCGTCTGGCGCTGTTCGATGTTGCGGTCGTCGACGGCAGTGACGGTGACGAAGAAGCGCCCCGGCTGCGTGTAGGTGTGCGTCGCGGTCGCCTGCGTGGAATACGCGGTCTCGGGCGTGCCGTCGCCGAAGTCCCACTTGTAGCGCGGGTTCACGGCGTTGGTGGTGGTCGCGCTGAAGCTGGCCAGGCTGCCCGAGACCTGCGCGGTGGGCAGCACCGGCACCGCGACACCCAGCGCGGGCGCTCCGCTCACGGTCCAGGTGAAGTTCACGGTGGCAGCGTTGACGCCGTCGCTGACGGCCGCGACCACGTTGTAGGTGCCGGCGGTGGTGGGCGCGCCGCTGATCAGGCCGGTCGTGCCGT
>JANOQS010000002.1:0-7043 GCA_031414975.1 Methylibium sp.
CAGGAAGCGCACCATCGCCGCCTGGCTGTCGAGCATGGCCTCGTCCATGTTGATGTCGATGATCTGGGCGCCGTTCTCGACCTGCTGGCGCGCCACGCTCAAGGCCTCTTCGAACTGGCCGTTCAGGATCATCCGCGCGAACGCCTTGGAGCCGGTGACGTTGGTGCGCTCGCCGATGTTGACGAACAGCGAACCTTCGCCAATGGCGACCGGCTCCAGGCCCGACAACTTCATCGGCGGGACGGCAACGGCTGGGCGGGCAGTGGTGGTGGCATTCATGGGCGGCAACTCGATCGGTTCAGGATCTGCCGGCCGCACAACTCACCGCGGCCGAAGGGGTCGGGTGAGCGCCGTTGTCACGGAGCCGAAATTCGCAATTGCGCCGGCTCCGGGCCCAAGCCTGGCAGCCCTGGACGAGGGGGTCCGGGCTGTCGCAACGCTCCTTGGGCGAAGCGCGGATTGTACGGTTGCGAATGCTCAGGCGAAATCACGCCAAATCACGCTAAATCACGGAATGGGCTTGCCGTCACCGCCCGCTTCGCGTGCAATGCGTCCCATGACAAAGATGACACAGCTTCTTGCACCCCGTTGGCGCCATGCCGGCTTGGCCACGGCTCTGTGGCTGGCCGGTTGCGCCGCACCGCCGGTCGTTGCACCGCCGTCGGTGGCCACGATCGAGGCACCCTCGGTGGCCCCGGGCAACGTGCCGCCGCGTGCGCCGGGCACGGCCGGCGTGGTCTACGCCTGGTCCGACAAACTCGCCGCGTCGGCCCAGAAGCTGCGCAGCAGCTTGCAGGCGAACAACGTGGCGGTGTCGCAAACCACCGACCAGCGCCTGTGGGTCAGCCTGCCGGGCGACGCAGCGTTTGCCACCGGCCGCGCGGCCGTCAAGGCGCCAGCCACGGCGTGGCTGGACCAGGTGGCGGTGGCGCTGCGCGAGCTGCCGCGCGCTGAAGTGCAGATCGTCAGCGACGCCGATTCGACCGGCAACGACAACAGCGCCCGCGCCCTGGCACTGGAGCGCGCGGCGAGCGCGCGTGACTGGCTGGTGGGGCGCGGGGTGGCGCCGCAGCGCATCGTCGTGGCGGGTCGCGGCGGCCGCGGCGCGTTGCCGGCTGACCAGCGCAAGCTCGACATCCTGATCGGCGAACGCGCGCCCCGGAACTGAACCGGCCCAGCAGGGCGGCCGTCGCCCGCTCAAGTGTGGGCAGCGCGAGCCGACAACCAGTGCATAACCAAAACACTGTTCGGCCACGCCGCACACCCACGTCCCATGGCATCGGAAACCGCAATCCTCGATCCCGAGGCAGCCCAGTCCTCCTCCCCTCTCCCCCTCGAACCGGTGCGCACCGACAGGCCGCGCCTGCGCGCCGAGGAGCTGGTGGAGCGCTGGCAGGGCATCAGCCAGCGTGCCGGTGCCTTGCTGCGTGACCCCGCCGCGCCGCAATTCCTGGCCGCGGTGCGGCGTGCCGACGACGACATCACCGCCCTGCTGGCCGAAGAATCCGAACGCTCGCTGCTGCTGATGATCCAGAGTGCCGGCGCCTACACCGAGCGCTACAGCGTGCGCCACGCGGTGTTGGTCACCTCCGTGTGCGAACTGGCGGCCCGGCTGCTGCCCGAATTCACAGAAGCGCTGCGCCGCAGCCTGCGCCATGCGGCGCTGACGATGAACCTCGGCATGACCCGGCTGCAAGACCAGCTGGCTCTGCAAGACGGCCCGCTGACCCCCGACCAGCGCGACCTCGTGCAGGGCCATGCCGAGCGCGGCCACGACCTGCTGGGCGAACTGGGCGTCACCGACGAACTGTGGCTCAAAGCCGTGCTGCACCACCACGACGCCCCGCCCGGCGCCTTGCTGGAGCAACCCCCGGGGATGCAACTCGCGCGCCTGATCCAGCGCGCCGACCTGTTCGCCGCGCGCATGAGCCCGCGCAAGCTGCGCGCAGCGCTGTCGGCCAACGTGGCCGCCAAGGGCACTTACCTGGACGAGCGCAAGCAGCCCGACATGGCCGGGGCGCTGGTCATCAAAGCGCTCGGCGTGTACCCGGTGGGCAGTTTTGTGCAACTCGCCAACGGCGAAGTGGCGGTGGTTCTCAAGCGCGGCCTGGCCGCCAGCAAGCCGCTGGTCGCCGCCGTGGCCGACGGCAATGGCAGCCCCTATGTGCAGCCTGCGCTTCGCAGCACCGACGCCAAGGACAGCGCGGTCGTGCGCGGCGTGCCGCCCAAGGAGGTTCGGGTGCGCGTGCCGATCGAGCGGCTGCTCAAGTTGGCGAAATAAGGCGTTGCGCGGCGCGCGCCTCGGTCAGGCGACCAAGGCTCAGGCGGCTCAAGCCGCTCAAGCGGCCAGCAGCGCCTTGAACACGCCATCGTGGCGGCAACGTGGCTGGTAACGGCCGACGCGCTGGGCGATCTCGGCAATGTGCTCGGGCGTGGTGCCGCAACAGCCGCCGGCGATGTTGAGGAAACCGGCCTTCGCAAATTCTTCCAGCAGGCTGCCGGTGATCTGCGGCGTTTCGTCGAAGCCGGTTTCGCTCATCGGGTTGGGCAGGCCGGCGTTCGGGTAGCAGCTCACGAATGTGTCGCCCGCCACCTTGGCCAGCTCTTCGATGTAGGGCCGCATCAGGGTCGCGCCGAGCGCGCAGTTCAGGCCCACCGCCAGCGGGCGCGCATGGCGCACGCTGTTCCAGAAGGCGCTGACCGTCTGGCCCGACAGGATGCGACCGGAGGCGTCGGTCACGGTGCCGGAGATGATCACCGGCAGGCGCTCACCGCTTTCTTCCAACAGTTCGTCGAGCGCAAAGATCGCCGCTTTGGCGTTGAGCGTGTCGAAGATGGTCTCGACCAGGAACAGGTCGCAGCCGCCGTCGAGCAAGGCCTGGGCCTGTTCCTTGTACGCCGCCTTCAACTCGTCGAAGGTGACGTTGCGCGCCGCCGGGTCGTTCACGTCGGGGCTGATGCTGGCGGTGCGCGGTGTGGGCCCCAGCGCGCCGGCCACGAAACGCGGCTTGTCGGCGCTGCTGAACTTGTCGCAGGCCTGGCGCGCCAGGCGCGCCGCGGCCAGGTTGATCTCGCGCGCGGCAGCGCCCAGGGCGTAGTCGTCCTGCGCCACGCTGGTGGCGCTGAAGGTGTTGGTCTCGATGATGTCGGCACCGGCCGCCAGGTACTGCTCGTGGATCTCGCTGATGACCGCCGGCCGGGTGATCTGCAGCAGGTCGTTGTTGCCCTTCAGGTCCTTGGCGTGGTCCTTGAAGCGCTCGCCGCGGTAGTCGGCTTCGCTCAGCTTGTAGCGCTGGATCATCGTGCCCATCGCGCCGTCGAGAATCACGATGCGTTGCTGCAGGATCTGCGGCAGGGCCGCGCCACGGGTGTAGGTCGTGCTGTTCATCCGCGCATTGTAGAAAGCTCAGCGGATCGCCACGATCGACGCCGGCTGGTACAGCGACGAGCGGAACATCAGCGAACGCGGCCCCACGTCGTTGATGGCCCACAGGCCCAGCGCCTTGGCCGTCATCGGCTTGGCAAACAGAAAGCCCTGCACCTCGTTGCAGCCCAGTTCGCGCAGGATCTGGAACTGGCCGTCGGTCTCGACCCCCTCGGCGACCACCTTCAGGTGCAGCGCCTGGCCGAGCTTGACCACCGCGTCGACCACGGCGCGCGCGTCGTTGCTGCTCTCCAGGTCGAGCACGAAGCTGCGGTCGATCTTCAGCTCTTCGGCCGGCAGCTTGCGCAGGTACGACAGGCTGGAGTAGCCGGTGCCGAAGTCGTCGATCGAGATGTGCACGCCGACTGCAGCGAGCGCGGCGAAGAAGGTCATCGTGGCCACCGAGTCCTGCATGGCCACCGATTCGGTGATCTCGCAGGTGAGCAGCTTGGGGTTGATGCGATGCTTCTTCAGCGCGGCAGCAATGTGCCCGGCCAGCTCCGGGTCGCGCAGCTGGTAGGGCGACAGGTTGATGGCCACGCGCATGCGCAGTCCCTCGTCGCGCCACAGCGCAGCCTGGCTGCAGGCTTCGTCGATGACCCACAGGCCGAGCGGGCCGATCAGGCCGAAGCGCTCGGCCATCGGCACGAACACCTCGGGGCTGATCAGGCCGCGCTTGGGGTGGTTCCAGCGCACCAGCGCCTCGGCGCCGGTGATCTCGCCGCTGGGCGCGTCGATCTTGGGCTGGTAGTACAGCTCGAACTGGCCGCGCCCCATGGCCCGGCGCAGGTCGCGCAGCAGGCTGGCCTGGTCGCGCGCGCCGCTGACCATGCGCGCCTCGAACAGGCAGTGGGTGGCGCCGCCGGTGCTCTTGGACTCGCGCATCGCCGCATCGGCATGGGCAATCAGGGTCGACAGCGCGCCGTGTTCCGGGTACATCGCAATGCCGATCGAACAGGTGACCGTGGCCTCCTGGCCGTTCAGCGGCACCGGCCGGCCGAGCGATTCGTGCAGTCTTGCGGCCAGCTTCGTGGCGTCTTCGTCGCTGGGGTTGCCCACCAGCAGCAGCACGAACTCGTCACCACCCACCCGCGCCACCATGTGCGGCATGGCCAGCGCGCGCAGGCGCGTGGTCACGCTGCGCAGCAGCTGGTCGCCACCGCGGTGGCCGAAGGACTGGTTGATGTGCTTGAAGCCGTCGATGCCGATGAACAGCAGCGCCAGCCGGCCGCCGGCTGCATCAGCGCGCTGCACCGCCTGGGCCAGGGTGCCTTCGAACATCAGCCGGTTCGGCAGCCGGGTCAGCGGGTCGCGCAGCGACTGCTTGTGCAACTCGCCCTGGGCCTCGCGCAGCGCGGTCTGCATGCGCGCATCCAGGAACGACCACAACAGCATCGCCAGCAGCAGCGAGATGGACCCCACCGTCGCCAGCAGCGACAAGGCGAACGCCGAAATCCGGCCGTCGTAGAGCGGCAGGGTGCGCAGCGTGAGCCCAGCCGCAGCGGTGACGATGTGCTGGCTCAACACCAGCGCGGCACCGAGCACCAGCGCGGCGAGCAGCTGGCGGGCCAACTTCCACGAGCGCGGGATGCGCGAACGCACATTGCGCAGGCTGATGGCCAGCCCACCACCAGCCCAGGCCACCAGCAGCGCCAGGCCCAGGCCCGACAGACCCCAGTCGATGCCGGGCCGCAAACCCAGGGTCAGCACGGCGCTCACTTGCACCGCGACGATGCCGAGCCCCAGCACCGCCGAGCCGACAACGATGGTGCCGGTCGAAATGACCCGCGCCGCCGCCCAGCCCAGCCCGGCCAGGCCGACGGCCACCGCGGCCATCCAGACCCCCATGGCGCCCCAGGGCTGGAAGGCGAGTTCGAACGGCACGGTCTGGGCCGCCAGCCCGATGACGTGGACCGCCGAGAGGCCGGTGCCCAGGCCCAAGGCCGAGCCCACCAGCCAGCCGGTGGCCAGGCGCCGCCGGGCCCGCCCGGCGCGGCCGAGCAGATCGAGCGAGACGAAGGCCGCCAGAAAGGCGACCAGCCAGGCCCAGGTCATGGTTGGCGCCCAAAGCACGGAGGCGTCGTTGAAAAGTTGCATCGAGGAGGCGGCGGGCGTTGGAATTCACACCGCGCGGCGGCGCGGGGTTAACAGAAGGTTACTGGTCAATCGTTGGTTTTCGGCCGCGGCCGGGAGTGCTTGAGGCAATGCTCACGGAAATGCACCACGGTGGCTCGGTCTGCCGCTCCATCAATGGATTGGCGCGGGCAAGGTGGCCTGGAACAGCGACGGGCGGAAATTGATCGAGCGCGGCCCGACGTCGTTGATGGCCCACAACGCCAGGGCCTTGGCCGACATCGGCTTGGCGAACAGGTAACCCTGCAATTCGTTGCAGCCCAGCGAACGCAGGATCTGGTTCTGCGCCTCAGTCTCCACGCCTTCGGCCACCACCTTCAGGTTCAGCGCCTGCCCCAGCTTGACGACCGCCTCGACGACGGTGCGCGCTTCTTCGCTGCTTTCCAGGTCGCAGACGAAGCTGCGGTCGATCTTCAGTTCCTCGGCCGGCAGCTTGCGCAGGTAAGCCAGGCTCGAGTAGCCGGTGCCGAAGTCGTCGATCGAGATGTGCACGCCCACGCCGGCGAGCGCGGCAAACACCTTGGCGGTGGCCTGCGAATCTTCCATCGCCACCGATTCGGTGATTTCGCAGGTCAGCAGCTTGGGGTTGATCTGGTGCGTTTTCAGCGCCGCCTCGATGCGCTCGCCGAGGTCGGGGTCGCGCAACTGGCTGGGCGACAGGTTGATCGCCACGCGCATGCGCAGACCCTGGTCGCGCCAGGCGCGGGCCTGGCGGCAGGCTTCGTCGATGACCCAGTCGCCGATGGCCTTGATCAGGCCGAAACGCTCGGCCACCGGGATGAACACGGTCGGGCTGACCAGCCCGCGGCGCGGGTGGCGCCAGCGGATCAGCGCTTCGGCGCCGGTGATCTCGCCGGTCGGGGCGTGGATCTTGGGCTGGTAGAACAGCTCCAGTTGGCGCAGCGCCAAGGCCTGGCGCAGGTCGCGCAACAGTTCGGCCTGCTCGCGCACGCCGCTCATCATGCGGGCTTCGAAAAAGCAGTAGCTGGCGCCGCCGGTGGTCTTGGACTCACGCATCGCCCGGTCGGCGTGCGACATGATCCGCGACAAGGCACCGTCCTGCGGGTACAGCGCGATGCCGATCGAGCAGCTCACCGCACTCTCCTGCCCTTCCAGCCGGCACGGCTCGCCGAGCCGCTGAAGCAAGGCCGCGGCGAGGGCCGACACGTCGTCCTGGCTCGGGTTTTCAGTCAGCAGCAGCACGAATTCATCGCCGCCCACGCGCGCCACCATGTGCGGGCGGGCCATCCCGCGCAGCCGGCTCGCGATCTCGCACAACAGCCGGTCGCCGCCGCGGTGGCCGCAGGTCTCGTTGACGTGCTTGAAGCGGTCGATGTTGATGAACAGCAGTGCCATCCGGCCGCGGGGCGGGTGCGCCCCCGCCCCCGCCAGGGGCCAGGTGCCCGCCAACCTGGCCCCGTTGGGGAGCTTTGTGAGCGCGGCGCGCCACCCCGGGTGGGGCCGGTAGGGGCGGCTGCGCGACAGC
>JANOQS010000003.1:0-2447 GCA_031414975.1 Methylibium sp.
CTTCGCTTGCTTCGCCGCGCTACGTTCAAACAGGCGGCGACAAGTCAGTCTACGAACGCGCTCCGCGCGGGGTCGCAAGCCCGGAGCGGATCAAAGTCCCAGAAATCGCCCCCGCCGGGTACCGCCCGCTGCGAGCGGAACCGTTTTCGCTCTTTGCAGCAAATACAAAAGACGGTGCCGCAAAGGTGCGTTCGGGCAGGTCGGAGGGCGCCTCTGAGGCGGCGAGGAGCACAGGGCTCGTGGCCCGCGCGCGCAGCGCGCTTCGTAGACTGACTTGTCGCCGCCTGTTTGAACGTAGCGCAACGAAGTGAGCGAAGTGAGTTCGGCGACGGGCCGCGAGACCGAGCACCGCAGCGGAGTCGGCTGTACCCGGCCGACCGCCTCAGCGAAGCCCTCCGGCCTGCCCGGACGCGCCTTTGCTCGCGCAAATAACTGCCAGTACGACGAGCACGACGCAACAGCTTTCATGTCTAGGCAACCGCCTCACGCGTCGGCACTGCGGGCGCAGCAGGGCGTTGCGGCACAGGCGCACCCTGCGGAACAGCGCCCGACAACGCAGCCAGCACCAGGTTCTTCGGCCCGTCCAGCACCACCTTGCCGGCGTCGATCACGACCACGCGTTGAACCAGGTCGAGCACCGCAGGCCGGTGGGTCACCATCACCAAGGTGCGCGTACCGGCGGCCTCTTTGAGCTGGCGCAGGAACATCACTTCCGACTGCGCGTCCATCGAACTCGTCGGCTCGTCCATCAGCAGGATCTGCGGGCGCGTCACCAGGCAGCGTGCCAGCGCCACCAGTTGTCGCTGGCCGCCCGACAGCATGCCGCCCATCTCGCCGACCGAGAGTTCCCAACCCTTGGGGTGGGAGGCGACCACGCGGTCCAGCCCGGTCAGCCGGGCCACCTGGGTCAGCTGCGTCGGGTCGATGCTGGCGCGGCCCATCAGCACGTTCTCGCGCAGGCTGCCGTTGAACAGGCGCGGCTCCTGCGACACGAAGCCGACGCGCGCGCGAAAGTCGGCCGGGTCGATCTGACGCAGGTCGATGCCGTCGACCTGCACCATGCCTTCGGTCGGCTGGTAAAGCGCGGCCAGCAGCCGCAGCACGGTCGACTTGCCGCTGCCGATGCGGCCCAGGATCGCCACGCGCTCGCCCGGCTCGAAGTGCAGGTTGATGCCCTTCAGCACCCGCGGCGATGCATCGTCGCCCTGGTCGGGGTAGGCAAAGCTCAAATCGTGCAGGCCGATGCGGCCGCTCAGCTTGTGGTTGGCGATGTAGTGCTTGCCCGGCTCGCGTTCGGTCGGCAGTTCCATCAACCGGTCAAGCGACACCATTGCCGCGCGCGCGCCGTGGTAGCGCGTGGCCAGGCTCACCACGCTGCCCAGTGGCGCCACCGCACGGCCGGCAAACATCACCGCGCCGATCAGTGCGCCGCCGGTGATCGTGCCGTCCTTGATCAGGTACACGCCCCATACCAGCATCACCAGGGTGACGAGCTGCTGCGCGGCCATCGAGATGTTGCTCGTCCAGCTCGACAGCCAGCGTGCACGCAGCGCCGATTCGGCCGCCGCGGCGGTGGCGGTTTCATAGCGGTTCAGGAAGCGGCCCTGCGCGCCGGCGGCCTTCAGGTCTTCGAGGCCCTCGACGGCCTCGACCAGCACGCCCTGCAGGTCGGCCTGCTGCGTCATGTTGGCGCTCATCGTGCGCTTGAGCCGCCCCTGAATGATCGCGGCCAGCCCCAGGATGATGGGAATCGCCAGCACCATCACCCAACCCAGCGGCCCGCCGACGATGAAGATCATCGCGACGAACAGCACGATGAAGGGCAGGTCGCTGATGGCCGACAGCGTGGCCGACGCGAAGAAGTCGCGCACTACCTCCACCTGCCCCAGGTGGTGGGCATACGAGCCGGCCGACGCGGGGCGGTGTTCCATGCGCACGCCCAAGGTCTGGCGGAACAGCAGCGAGCCGATGATCAGGTCGGCCTTGCGGCCCGCCATGTCGATCAGGTGGCTGCGCAGTTGCCTTGCCAGCAGGTCGAAAGCCAGGGCCAGGAAGGCGCCGCTGGCCAGCGCCCACAAGGTGACCAGCGCCTGGTGCGGAATGACCTTGTCGTACACCACCGACATGACCAGCCCGCTCACCAGCATCAGCACGTTGCTCATCAGCGCGGCGAGCAGTGCGGAGCGGTAGTAGGGCATGAAGCGGCGCAGGGTGCCCCACAGCCAGTGGCTGCCGGGGTCACGCAGCAGGCCGTCGTCGTGCGCGCTCACGGGGGCCTGCACAACCGGCGTGGCGACGAAGGCGAAGCCGGTGTATTCGGCCGAGAGTTCGGTTTCGTTCGCTTCGCAGTGGATGTAGTCGGCGCCCGGCATCACCACCTCAAAGCGGTCGGCCTGTGCTTCGAGCCGGCGCACCACGATGCAGGCGTCGCCGTTCTTCAGCAGCAG
>JANOQS010000004.1:0-5682 GCA_031414975.1 Methylibium sp.
GGTCTCGGCCAGGCTGTTGCCTATTCTCATGCCGGCAGCCAGCATGAAGGTGTTGGCGATGCCGCCACCGACGATCAACCCGTCGACGTTCTTCGCCAGCGCTTGAAGAATCGTCAGCTTTGTGCTGACCTTGCTGCCCGCAACGATCGCCACCAGCGGGCGCTTGGGGTTGGCCAGCGCCTTGTTGATGGCGTCGATCTCGGCCGCCAGCAGCGGGCCGGCGCACGCCACCTTGGCAAACTGCGCGATGCCGTAGGTGCTGGCCTCGGCGCGGTGCGCGGTGCCAAAGGCGTCGTGCACAAAGATGTCGCACAGCGCCGCCATCTTTCGCGCCAGTGCCTCGTCGTTCTTCTTCTCGCCCTTGTTGACTCGGCAGTTCTCCAGCATCACCACATGGCCGGGCGCGACCTTCACGCCATCAACCCAGTTCGCCATCACCGGCACCTCGAAGCCGAGCAACTCACCGAGCCGTTTGGCCACCGGCGCGAGTGAGTCGGCTGATCTGAATTCGCCTTCGGTCGGCCGGCCCAGGTGCGAGGTGACCATCACCGCAGCACCCGCCTTCATCGCCATCTGGATGCAGGGCACCGACGCTCGGATGCGCGTGTCTTCGGTGATGTGGCCAGCGTCGTCTTGCGGCACGTTCAGGTCGGCGCGGATGAACACGCGCTGGCCAGCGACCTTGCCGGCCTGGATCAGATCGGTGAAACGAATGACGTTCATGGGCGGTGAAACTCCAGCATTCAGTTTAGGGTAGCCAAGTTACAGCGAAGCATCAAGAAGGCCGACCAGCACCTTACCAGCCCCAGACCAGCCGCAAGGGCAGGAAAGCCAGCATGCCCGCCAGCAGCGGGCCCAGCACACCGGGCTTCCACAGGTAGTACAGCGTGGCAGCCAGCGCGGCCGCCAGGCGGGCGTCTTGCCAGGTGCCGATCAGGTGGCCTCCCGTCATCACGATCTCGGGCACGACGATGGCCGCCATCGCCGCCAGCGGCGCGACCTTCAGGCTGCGTTGCAGCCACTGGGGAATAGGCACCTCGCGGTCGGGGAACAGGAAGAAACCGCGCGTCGCCACCGTCACCAGGGCCAGCCCGGCGATGGCCAGTGCCGCTTCTGCACCGTTCATGCGGCGCCTCGCAGGCGATGCGCGGCGCGCTCGGCCTGCTCCACCAACAGGCCGGCGGCGATCGCCGCGGCAATCGCGACCATGATGTTCAGCTTGAGCGGCAGCGAATACGCCGCCACCGCGGCGGTTCCGGCGACGATCGCCGCCGTCCAGGTGCTGCGGCCTGCCAACAGCCCGTAGGTCAGCCCCAGCATCGCCAGGGTGCCGGCAAACCCGAGACCCCATTGCGTGGGGATCGCGTCGGCCAGAAAGATGCCGAGCAGCGACGGGATCTGCCACGCGATCCACAAGGTGAGCGCCCCGCCGACGTAGTAGGAGACCTGCCCCGGCTCGGGCCGCGCGCGCGGGTAGGCACGCTGGAATGAGATCAGGTTCAGGTCGGCCGCAAAGTAGCTCAAGCCCACTCGCTGAAAGCGCGGCAGGTGGCCGAAATACGTACGCCATTGCGCGCTGTAAAGAACGAAGCGCAGGTTCACGCAGCACGCCGCCGCCCACACCACCCACAGCGGCGCACCGGCCACGATCAGCGGCAAGGTGGCAAGTTGGGCCGAACCCGAGAAGACCGTGAGCGACATGAACAACGCCAGCGGCACGCTCAAGCCGCCCTTGACCATCGCCACGCCGGTCACCAGGCCCCACGCGACGATGCCGGGGATGAACTCCAGCACGTCGTGCGCACCGCGACGGAAGTCCGGGTGGTTCGCAAGGGCACGGGGCACGTGGCGCAGGCTCATGCGCGTATTGTCATGCGCTGCGCGGGCGCCTGCAGGGCCCGGTTTCGGATGGTTTTCTAGTGGGTTCGCAGGCGCTTGACGCTGCCGCTGCCGCTGACCGAACGCTTCAGCACAGGTTCGCCGGCATAACTCAGATCACCACTGCCGGCGATGGCCACCGACAGCGCTCGGCGCGCGTGCACGCTGGCATCGCCACTGCCGGCGATGCGCACGCCGACATCATCGGCCGACAAGCGCTGCAGATCAGCGTTGCCGCTGCCGCTGAGGGCCAGCTCGAGGCGAACCACGTTGCCGCCGGCCTGCGCATCGCCGCTGCCCGACAGGCGCAGTTCCAGCGAATCGGCGTCGAGCTGGCCGAGCTTCAGGTTGCCCGAGCCGCTGAGCGTGGCCTTCAGCGCATCGGTCTTCAAGCGCTCGCATGCGGTGTCGCCCGAACCGCTGAGGGTCAACGCCTTCAGGTCGATCAGCGAGACCGTCACCGTCATTTCATTGCGGGTCGACCAGCTCGTGCCGCTGCGGGTGTCGATCTCCAGGGTCGGCAGGCCGACGCGGCGGACCACGCGGGTCTCGATCAGCGGCAGCAGGTTGTGATCGGCGCGCAGCTCCACGCCTTCGCTCGCACCTTGGCGCAGCACCAGGTTCATCGCGCCGCGCAGCGCGACGGCCTGGAAGCCGGTGATCGTGCGGGTTTCTGTCTGCAAGGTGCCAGAGCCGACGACCGTGTCGGCCACAGCCTGCGTCAGGGGCGTGGTGAACAACAGCGCGGCCAGCGCGAGGCGCCATGCATGGGCGGTGGGTTTCATCGTGAGCTCCTGGTGGCTTGTACAGGCTGCCACTGTGCCGGCCCGGCCGGCACCTGTCACCCCCCGCACGATGGGCTGCGCCGGCGTGCGATGGAACGCCGCGGCGTCCGGCCAGTCAGGCCGGCCCTGCCCCTGCCCCTGCCCCTGCCCCTGTTCCTCCACCGAGCAACGCACCCACCTCGACCGGCGTGCCTTGCAGGAACTGCCGCGCGGGCAGGCGCTTGCCGCCCGGGCGCTGCAGTTCGGTCAGGCGCAGCGCCATGTCGCCGCAAGCCACGGTGATGCCGTCATCACCCACCGCCAGCACTTCGCCGGGCGCGCCCCGGCCCACGCCGAGCTCGCCGCGCCAGCACTTCAGCGCGAGCCCGCCGAGCTCGGTGCTGGCGCCGGGAAACGGGTCGAAGGCGCGCAGCCGACGCTCGATCAGCGCAGCGCTCTGGCGCCAGTCGATCGATGCCTCGGCCTTGTCGATCTTGTGCGCGTAGGTGACGCCCTCCCCGGGTTGCGGCGTGGCCTTCAGTCCACCGCAGGCTGCGAGTTCCAGCGCCTCGACGATCAGCCGGCCGCCAAGCACCGCCAGGCGATCGTGCAAGGTCGCGGTGCTGTCGTCGGCAGCGATCGGCACCGGCTCGGCGAGCAGCATGGCGCCGGTGTCCAGCCCCGCGTCCATCTGCATGACCGTGACGCCGGTCTGTGCGTCGCCAGCTTCGATGGCACGGTGGATCGGCGCGGCGCCACGCCAGCGCGGCAACAACGACGCATGGATGTTCAGGCAGCCCAGGCGCGGCAACGCGAGCACCCACGCCGGCAGGATCAGGCCATACGCGGCCACCACCATCACGTCGGCGTTCGCGGCGATGAGCCGTTGCTGCGCGGCCTGGGCCTCGGGCGCAAACTTGCCGTCGAGGCGCAAGCTGCGCGGCTGCTCGACCGGAATCCCCGCTTCGAGCGCCAGTGCCTTCACCGGCGACGGGTGCACTTTCATGCCGCGACCGGCCGGCCGGTCGGGTTGCGTGAGCACCAGCACCACGTCGAAACCCGCGGCCTGCAACGCAGCCAGCGCGACGCGGGCAAATTGTGGCGTGCCCGCGAAAGCGACCTTCATGCGGCCCGCTTCATGCATCGCACTCAGGCATCGCGCAGCTCATCGCGCGTGCGCTTGACCATCTTGGTCTTGATGCGTTCGCGCTTGAGCGGGCTCAGGTACTCGACGAACACCTTGCCCAGCAGGTGGTCCATCTCGTGCTGCACGCACACCGCCAGCAAGCCGTCGGCATCGAACTGGCGGCTCGCGCCGGAACGGTCGAGCGCGCGCACCGTCACGCGCGCATGGCGCTGCACCTTGTCGTAGATGGTTGGCACCGACAGGCAGCCTTCGTCGCTGACCGT
Organism: Methylibium sp.; assembly: GCA_031414975.1. Classification (GTDB taxonomy): domain Bacteria; phylum Pseudomonadota; class Gammaproteobacteria; order Burkholderiales; family Burkholderiaceae_C; genus LGRD01. The sequence goes on from JANOQS010000004.1 coordinate 4,053, forward strand.
CATCTCCACACTGGTGACCACCAGTTCGGGATTGATGAGCACGCACGGCTCGTCGCGCTGGTCGGAGGTGTCGATCACGATCACACGCTCGTGCACGTCCACCTGCGTGGCGGCCAGACCCACGCCTTCGGCGTCGTACATGGTCTCCAGCATGTCGTCCACGAGTTTGCGAATGCGCTCATCGACTTGCGTCACCGGCTTGGCAACGGTGTGAAGGCGTGGGTCGGGATAACGAAGAATCTGGAGCTTGGCCATGGGTTGAACGGAGGCAACGGGGTGTTGAACGGAGGTGATGCATGCGACGCCGTGGGGCCGCGCGCAGACTCGGCCGCGTGCAAGCCCACAGGTTGTGACAGGTCTCACACCCTCGGGGGCAGGGCAGGTTCACTTTCGTTGCGATATCAAGGGTTTAGGGGCAGAATCTGTGAAAGTGAGTGAGCATTTTCGCTGAACTGACGCCGGTATGGCGCGTTCAGCCCAGTAACCCCACCCGCGCCGGCTGCCGACGCCGACACGCACTGAGACTGCCCTACATGACCCGTCGCAACCGATTCGATTATTTCGCTCGCCGGGCGGCGGGCCTGGCCTGTGGCGGTGCGGTTCTGGCCTCGGTTGTGGCGTCAGCGCTGGTGTTGATCTTCGGCACGGCGCCTGCCGCTGCGGTCACCTGGCCGGTCACGCCGCAACAGCGCGGCACCGCGCAACAAGTGGCGCAGGCCGGCGTGCCGCTGTCTGAACTGGCGGCGAATGCGCCCGACCAATACACCGTGAAGCGCGGCGACACGTTGTGGGACATCTCCAAGGTATTCCTGAAGAGCCCGTGGCGCTGGCCCGAACTGTGGGGCATGAACCTCGACCAGATCCGTAACCCGCATCTGATCTACCCGGGCCAGGCCCTCTATCTCGACAAGAGCGGCGGGCGCGCGCGCTTGCGCGTCGGCACCGGTCCCAGCGGCACGCTGAAGCTGTCACCGCGCGTGCGCGGCCAGGGGCTGGACACCCTGCCCATCGCGTCGATTCCGTTCCACCTGATCGAGCCGTTCCTGAACGAGGCGGTGATCTTCCAGGCCAACGAGCTCGAATCGGCCCCGCGCATCGTCGCCGCCCCGGAAGGCCGCGTGCTGATGGGCCGTGGCGACACGGCCTACGTGCGCGGCGACCTGAGCGGCCCGCAGCGCGAGTACCGCGTCTTCCGCGAAGCCAAGCCGCTGACCGACCCGACCACCAACGAGTTGCTCGGCTACGAAGGCGCTTATGTGGGCACCGCCGAGTACACCCGCCCGGGCGACACGGTCGACCGGGTCACCGGCAAGGCCGAGATCATCCCGGCCACGTTCACTCTGCTCAACCTGAAGCAGGAAGCCGGCGTGGGCGACCGGCTGGCCGCCGTGCCGCCGCCGCAGTTCAGCAACTACTCGCCGCATGCGCCGACGGGCTCGATGGCGGGCCAGATCGTGTCGGTCTACGGCGAAGGGCTGAACGCGGGCCAGAACCACATCGTCTCTCTGAACAAGGGCACGAAAGACGGCATGGAACGCGGCCACGTGCTCGCGTTGTGGCGCGCTGGCGCCGAGACGGTCGACAAGACCGACCCGCGCCGCCCGACCATCAAGCTGCCTGACGAGCGCCA
>JANOQS010000005.1:0-1653 GCA_031414975.1 Methylibium sp.
ACTGGCGTAAGGTCGTACTTGAGTTGCTTGACTTCAATCGTGCGCATGACCCAATTGTCCTGGCATGCGCGCGTTCGTTCAACTATCAACGTCACCTACAGGGTGCCCGTCTATCGAGCTGAGGTCACGGATTCAGGAAGATGAAATAAAGGCCCAGACCGACGAGCCAGACACCGCAGGCCGTGAGCATCCACGTTGAGACTCGGCTGTTCATGCCGACGCTTCCGCCGCAGGCCTTGCGCTGGTCGCGGGCGTACCCTCTGATCCCGCCCTCTTGATGCCGGCGAGCTTGGTGCGCTTGAGCATCAGCGCGTTGATGGCCACCACCGCCGAGCTGCCCGACATCGACAGCGCCGCAAGTTCCGGCGACAGCGTGAAGGGGTAGAACACGCCTGCAGCAACGGGGAAGGCGATCACGTTGTAGCCCACGGCCCACCACAGGTTCTGGTGCATCTTGCGCAGCGTGGCGCGCGACAGTTCGATGGCGCCGACCACATCGTAGGGGTCGCTCTTCATCAGCACCACCTGGGCACTCTCCATGGCCACGTCGGTGCCGGCGCCGATGGCAAAACCCACGTCGGCCTGCGTCAGGGCTGGCGCATCGTTGATGCCGTCGCCGACCATGCCGACCTTGTTGCCCTGGTCCTGCAGTTCCTTGATCTTCGCGGCCTTCTGGCCGGGCAGCACTTCGGCCAGCACGATGTCGATGCCGAGCTCCTTGCCGATGCGCTCGGCCGTGGCCTGGTTGTCGCCGGTCATCATCGCGACCTTGACGCCACGTTCCTGCAGCTTGGCGATCGTCGCCTTCGACGTGGGGCGTACCGCGTCGGCAATCGCGATCAGGCCGATGAGCTGGCCGGCGCGTGCCACATGCACCACCGTGCGGCCGCCGCCCTCGAGCCGCGTCGCATCGGCGGCCAGCGCCGTCATCGATACCGGGCTGACGTTCTCCGCCTGCATCAGCTTGCGGTTGCCCAGCAGCACAGTGTCCGCGCCGATGCTGGCGCGGGCGCCCTGTCCGTCGATGTTGGCGAAACCCGTGGCAACCTCGACCGGGGCGGCCCCGGCACGCTTGAGCACCGCCTGCGCCAGCGGGTGTTCGGAGAACTTTTCCACCCCGGCAGCGACGGCGAGCAGCTGCGCTTCGGTGGTGCCGGCCGCAGTGACCATCTCCACCACGTCGGGTTGACCGACGGTGAGCGTGCCGGTCTTGTCGAAGACGACGACCGTCAGCTTGGTGGCGTTCTCCAGCGCCGAGGCGTTCTTGAACAGGATGCCGTTCATGGCCCCCAGGCCGGTGCCGACCATGATGGCCATCGGCGTGGCCAGGCCCAGTGCGTCGGGACAGGCGATCACGAACACCGTGATGGTCAGCGTCAGCGCAAACAACAGGGGCTGTCCCAGCACCCAGAACCACACCGCAAAGGTCAGCAGCCCGATGGCGATGGCGGCCAGCACCAGCCACTGCGAGGCCTGGTCGGCCAGCAACTGCCCTGGCGCCTTGGAGTTCTGCGCCTCTTGCACCAGCTTGACGATCTGCGCCAGTGCCGTATCCGCACCGACCTTGGTGGCCTTGTAGCGAAAGCTGCCGCTCTTGTTGATGGTGGCGCCGATGACGGGGTTGCCCACCACCTTCTTCACCGGCATCGATTC
>JANOQS010000006.1:0-2027 GCA_031414975.1 Methylibium sp.
ACGAGTAGTACTGCGTGTTGGCGATCTCCAGGTACTCGGCGCCGAGTTCGGCAGCCATGCCGATGATGCGGTCGATGTGGTCGATGTTCATGCGGTGGATCACCACGTTCATCACCATCGGCCAGCCCTGGTCCTTGATGATCTTTGCGACCCGGTTCTTCAGCTCGAAGGTCTTGGTGTGCGACAGGAAGTCGTTCATCTCGCGCGTGGAGTCCTGGAACGACAGTTGCACGTGTTCCAGGCCGGCCGCCTTCAGCGCCGCGGCGCGCTGTGCGGTGAGGCCGACGCCGGAGGTGAGCAGGTTGGTGTAGTAGCCGAGATGGCGGGCCTCAGCAACGATGACTTCCAGGTCGTCGCGCACCAGCGGTTCGCCGCCCGACAGGCCCAGTTGAACCGCACCCATCTCGCGGCCCTGGCGCAGCACGCGGATCCAGTCGTCGGTGCTCAGCTCTTCTTCCTGGCGCGCAAAGTCGACCGGGTTGTAGCAGAACACGCAGTGCAGCGGGCAGCGGTAGGTCAGCTCGGCCAGCAGCCACAGTGGCGGGCCGATGGTGGGCGTGGCGGGTGCGGCAGGATTGACCATCGGTGTCATTGCATCACTCCCACGACAACCAGTTCTGCTTTGCCGCCATGTCGACGAAGGCAATCACGTCGGGCTGCAGGTTGCTGGCCGAAAACTCCGCTTCCAGTTCGGCGGCAATGACGGCCACGCTGCGCTGCCCGTCGCAACGCATCATGATCTGCCCTGCACTGCCGTTGAGTTTGACCATGCCCTCGGGGTAGAGCAGCACGTGGCAGTTCTGCACCGGCTCCCACTGCAGGCGGAAGCCGGCGCCGATGCGCGGGACCGTGGTGGATGTGGCCGCGCTCATGGCTTGGAAGAACCGTACTTGACCATCAACGCATCGCTCAAGGCCCACAGGATGTCGAGCTTGAACTGCAGGATTTCCAGCGCACGCTCTTGCAGCGGCCGCGTCGTGAAGTGGTCCAAGGTGATCGCCAGCCCCTGGTCCACGTCGCGCCGCGCCTGGCTGATGCGGTTGCGGAAGTACATCAGCCCGTCCTGCGCGATCCACGGGTAGTGCTCGGGCCAGGTGGCCAGGCGCTGCTTGTGGATCTCGGGCGCGAACAGTTCGGTCAGCGACGAACACACCGCCTCTTGCCACGGCGCGCGGCGCGCAAAGTTCACGTAGGCATCAACGGCAAAGCGCACCGCCGGCACCACGTGGCGCAGGTCGAGCGTCTCTTCGCGCGTGAGGCCCGCGGCCTGCGCAAGGCGCAGCCACGCCTCGACGCCGCCTTCGTCCTTCACACCACCGATCTCGAACCCGTCGTGGTCGAGGATGCGCTGCACCCAGCCGCGCCGCACCACCGGGTCGGGGCAGTTGGACAGCACCGCCGCGTCCTTGATCGGAATCGCGATCTGGTAATAGAAGCGGTTCGCCACCCAGCCGCGAATCTGCTCCGGCGTGGCGCGGCCGGTGTTGAGCATCACGTTGTACGGGTGGTGAATGTGGTACGCCTTGCCGCGTTCGCGCAGTTGCGCTTCGAACTCGGCGCGGGTCCAGGCGGTGCCGCCGCTGGCGGCGTGGCGGGCTTCTTGAATCATGTCGGCGCGCATGGGGAACCTACAGAACGATGTTCATCCCGTCTTCGCAGACCTCGATACCGGCACGCTTCAACGTGGCGCGGGCAGCAGAGTCTTCATCGAGGATCGGGTTGGTGTTGTTGATGTGGATCAGCAGCCGGCGCGTGCTGCGCGGCAGCTTGGCGCACCATTCGATCATGCCGCCGGGGCCCGACTGCGCCAGGTGGCCGATGTCGCGTGCGGTCTTCTTGCTCAGGCCCATGCCGATCATTTCGTCGTTGGTCCAGAAGGTGCCATCGACCATCACCGCATCGGCCGCACACATGGCGTCGAACACCGGCGGGGTGATCTCGCCCAGCCCAGGCGCGTAGAACAGGCGCTTGCCGCTGCGCTGGTCGGTCACCGTCATGCCGATGTTGTCGCCGGGCACCGGGTTCTC
>JANOQS010000007.1:0-2614 GCA_031414975.1 Methylibium sp.
TGGCTGCCGACGCTGAACTGCGTGCCCTCGGCCCGCCCCTTGATCAGGTTCATCGGCGGCGAACCGATGAAGCCGGCGACGAAGGTGGTGGCGGGCCGCTGGTACACCTCTTCGGGCGTGCCGATCTGCTCCATGCGGCCGGCGTTCATCACGATCATGCGTTGGGCCAGGGTCATCGCCTCGACCTGGTCGTGCGTGACGAACAGCGAGGTGATGCCCAGCTCGGCGTGCAGCTTCTGGATCTCGAGCCGCGTCTGCGCGCGCAGCTTGGCGTCCAGGTTGGACAGCGGCTCGTCGAACAGGAACACCTGCGGTTGGCGCACGATGGCCCGGCCCATCGCCACGCGCTGGCGTTGCCCGCCCGACAGCTCGCGCGGCTTGCGCTGCAGGAACGGGCCGATCTCCAGAATCTTGGCGGCCTTGTCGACACGCTGCTTGATTTCGTCGAGCGGCACCTTGGCGATCTTCAGGCCATAGGCCATGTTCTCGAACACGCTCATGTGCGGGTACAGCGCGTAGTTCTGGAACACCATCGCGATGTCGCGGTCGGAAGGCTCCACATCGTTGACGACGCGCTCGCCGATGGCGATCTGGCCGTCGGAGATCTCTTCGAGCCCGGCCACCATGCGCAGCAAGGTGCTCTTGCCGCAGCCCGACGGCCCGACGATCACGATGAACTCACGGTCGGCGATCTCGGCACTCACGCCGTGGATCACCTGGTTGGCCTTCGGCCCAGTGCCGTAGCGCTTGATGACGTTTCGAATCGAGATGGATGCCATGGTCGTTTTACTTTTCGGTATCCACCAAACCTTTGATGAACCAGCGCTGCATCAGCAGCACCACCAAGGCGGGCGGGATCATCGCCAGGATGGCCGTGGCCATGATCACGTTCCATTCGTTGGCCGCGTCGCCGCCGGCGAACATGCGCTTGATGCCCATCACGATCGGGTACATGCTCTCGTCGGTGGTCACCAGCAGCGGCCACAGATACTGGTTCCAGCCGTAGATGAACTGGATCACGAACAGCGCGGCCACGCTGGTCATCGACAAGGGCACCAGCACATCCTTGAAGAAGCGGATCGGCCCGGCACCGTCGATGCGCGCGGCCTCCACCAGTTCGTCGGGGATGGTCAGGAAGAACTGCCGGAACAGGAAGGTGGCGGTCGCCGATGCGATGAGTGGCACCGTCAACCCGGCGTAGCTGTTCAACATCGACAGGTCAGAGATCACCTGGTAGGTGGGCAGGATGCGCACCTCCACCGGCAGCATCAGCGTGATGAACACCATCCAGAAGCACAGGCTGCGCCCGGGAAAGCGGAAGTACACGAACGCGAACGCCGACAGCAGCGAGATCGCGATCTTGCCGATCGCAATGACCATCGCACTGACGAAGCTCACCCACAACATCGGCGCCACCGGCGCCACCTTGCTGCCGTAACTCGTCTCGCCGCCGAACAGCGCGATGCGGTAGGTTTCGATCATGTGACCACCGGGTGCCATCGACATCGGCACGGTCTGCACGATCTGCTGCGAGGTTTGGGTGGACGCAATCAGCGTCACGTAGACCGGGAAGGCCACCACCAGCACACCGAGCAGCAGCACCACGTGGGCCAGGGCCCGGCCGACTTTGTCGCGTTCGACCATGTCAGTACTGCACTTTCTTTTCGACGTAGCGGAACTGCACGACCGTCAACGCGATGACGATCACCATCAGCACCACCGACTGCGCCGCCGAGCCACCGATGTCGAGCGCCTTGAAGCCGTCGTAGTAGACCTTGTAGACCAGGATCGCGGTGTCCTTGCCCGGCCCGCCGTTGGTGGCGGCATCGACGATCGCAAAGGTGTCGAAGAAGGCGTAGACGATGTTGATCACGAGCAGGAAGAACGTGGTCGGCGACAGCAGCGGAAACACGATGCTCCAGAAGCGCTTCCAGGGCCGCGCGCCGTCGATCGCCGCGGCCTCGATCAGGCTCTTCGGAATGGACTGCAGGCCGGCCAGGAAGAACAGGAAGTTGTAGGAGATCTGTTTCCACACCGCGGCCATCACGATCAGCGCCATCGCGTGGTCGCCGTTGAGCAGGTGGTTCCAGTTGAAGCCCAGTTCACGCAACACATAGCTCACGATGCCCACCGACGGCGCGAACATGAACAGCCACAACACGCCGGCCACCGCCGGCGCCACGGCATAGGGCCAGATCAGCAAGGTCTTGTAGATCGTGGCGCCGCGCACCACGCGGTCGGCCATCACCGCCAGCAGCAGCGCGATCGACAGGCCGAACACCGCCACCAGGACCGAGAACAGCGCGGTGGTCTTGAACGACGCGAGGTAGGTCTCGTCGTTCCAGAGCCGCTCGAAGTTCTCCATGCCGACGAACTCGGTCGACGTACCAAAGGCGTCCTGCGTCAGCACGCTCTGGTAGAGCGCCTGGCCCGCGGGCCAGAAAAAGAACACCAGCACGACCGCCATCTGCGGCGCGATCAGCACCCAGGGCAACCACCAGTTCTTGAAGAGGACGCGCTTCTCGACGGCCAAGTCAGTTGCTCCGTCAGCCGCCTTGTCAACCCTTGTTCGCTTTTTCGAACCGCTCCAGCTGCTCGTTGCCACGCTTCACCG
>JANOQS010000008.1:0-2653 GCA_031414975.1 Methylibium sp.
CCCTGATCGAAAGGAGCGGGCGGATGTCAAGTCCCGTTGCTGCCAGAGCAATCTGACCCACGCCAGGAAGATGGTGACCACTTTCGAGGTGCGAGGCAAGGGCTGGCTGCTGAACGCTGACTGGTTTCGTCCTCACGAAGGGTGAGGCAGGCACGGCTTGAGGACGCTGTCCCAGGCCCAGTGTGGGAACCGGCCAGATCCTAGAATGGGTATCGGCCTATCGCCGCAGAAAGCACGCCACGATGATCACCCGCGAACCCACCCTAGAGCGCCTGGCCATTGCGCAGGCGCTGATGCTCGAACCCTTCGGCCTTGGCGAAACCGCGATCTCGCGTGCGCTTTCCACCATCCGCGAGCACCGCGTCGACGACGCCGACCTCTACTTCCAGACCACGCGCCATGAGGGCTGGAGTCTGGAAGAGGGCATCGTGAAGAGCGGCAGTTTCAGCATCGACCAGGGCGTCGGCGTGCGCGCCGTGGCCGGCGAGAAGACGGCGTTTGCCTACAGCGATGATCTGTCGGAAGAGGCGCTTCTCGACGCCGCGCGCACCGTGCGCACCATCGCCGCGGCCGGCCAGGACAAGCGCGTGAAGCTGGCGCGTGCGCCGCGCGTGGCGGCCAGCCGCGTGCTGTACGCGCCCACCGACCCGATCGGCTCGCTGGACAGCACGCAGAAGGTGGCGCTGCTCGGCAAGGTGGAAAAACTCGCGCGCGCCAAGGACCCGCGCGTGGTGCAGGTGATGGCCGGCCTGGCGGCTGAATACGATGTCGTGCTGGTGGCACGCGCCGACGGCACCCGCGCGGCCGATGTGCGCCCGCTGGTGCGTCTGTCGGTCACCGTGATCGCCGAGCAGACGGTGGCCGGCGTGGTGCGCCGCGAGGTCGGCTCGGGCGGCGGCGGCGGGCGCTTCGGCCTCGGCTACTTCGACGACGCCATGATCGAGAGCTACGTGAACCACGCGGTCAACGCCGCGCTGACCAACCTCGACAGCCGCGCTGCCGTGGCCGGCGAGATGACCGTCGTACTGGGTCCGGGCTGGCCCGGCGTGCTGTTGCACGAGGCCGTGGGCCACGGTCTGGAAGGCGACTTCAATCGCAAGGGCAGCAGCACCTTCGCCGGCCGAATAGGCCAGCGCGTGGCGGCCAAGGGCGTGACCGTGCTCGACGACGGCACCATCCCCGACCGCCGCGGTTCGCTGAACATCGACGATGAAGGTCACGCCTCGCAGCGCAACGTGCTCATCGAAGACGGCATCCTGAAGGGCTACATCCAGGACAGCATGAACGCGCGGCTGATGGGCGTGAAGCCACCGGCAACGGCCGCCGCGAGAGCTACGCCCACGTGCCGATGCCGCGCATGACCAACACTTACATGCTGGCCGGCGACAAGACCAAAGAAGAGATCATCGCCAGCATCAAGCGCGGCCTCTACGCCACCAACTTCGGCGGCGGCCAGGTCGACATCACCAGCGGCAAGTTCGTCTTCAGTGCGAGCGAAGCGTTCTGGGTCGAGAACGGCAAGATCCTCTTCCCGGTGTAGGGTGCGACCATCATCGGCAACGGCCCGGCGGCCATGAAACGCGTCAGCATGATCGGCAACGACCTGCAGCTCGATACCGGCGTGGGCGTCTGCGGCAAGGAAGGCCAGAGCGTGCCGGTGGGCGTCGGCCAGCCCACACTCCGGATCGAACGCCTTACCGTCGGCGGCACCGCCTGAACAAGATGGGCGACGGCACGGTCACGCTGGCCGACATCGAAGCGGCCGCCGCGCGGCTGGCCGGCCAGGTGCTAGCCACGCCTTGTGTCGAGAGCAAGACGCTGTCGGAGATCACCGGCGCGCAGGTCTTCCTGAAGTTCGAGAACCTGCAGTTCACGGCGTCTTTCAAGGAGCGCGGCGCGCTCAACAAGCTGACCGCACTGGTTGAATCGGGTGTGGCTATCAAGGGCGTGATTGCCGCCTCGGCCGGCAACCACGCGCAGGGCCTGGCCCATCACGCCAGGCGGCTGGGCCTGCACACGGTGATCGTGATGCCGGTGCAGACGCCCACCGTGAAGGTGGAGCGCACGCTGGGTTTCGGTGCCGAGGTCGTGCTGTTCGGCGAGACATTCGACGAAGCCCGCGCACACGCGCTGGCGCTGGCGGCAGAACGTGGCCTGACCTTCGTGCACCCGTTCGACGACGCGCTGGTGATCGCGGGCCAGGGCACCATCGCGCTGGAAATGCTGCGCGAGCAGCCCACGCTCGACACGCTGGTGATCGCGATCGGCGGCGGCGGGCTGATCTCGGGCATTGCCACCGCGGTGAGGGCGCTGAAGCCGGTTGTGCTGATCATCGGCGTGCAGACGACGCGCTTCCCGTCGATGGTGAATGCGGTCAAGGGCACATCGCATGCCGTCGGCGGCGGCACGATTGCCGACGGCATTGCGGTCGGCCAGCCGGGGCTGATCACGCAGCGCATCGTGGCCGAACTCGTCGACGACCTGGTGATGGTCGATGAAGGCGACATCGAGCAGGCCATCGTGATGCTGCTGGAAATCGAGAAGACGCTCGTCGAAGGCGCGGGCGCGGCCGGGCTGGCGGCGCTGCTGAAGGAGCCCGCGCGCTACAAGGGCCAACGTGTCGGCCTGGTGCTGTGCGGCGGCAACATCGACC
>JANOQS010000009.1:0-4356 GCA_031414975.1 Methylibium sp.
CCGGCCGCGGCGGCCTGCTGGCGCTCGTCCAGGTACGTCGACTTGGCGGCCGCCGCGCCCGACAACGCCGCCCGCTTGCTGCGCGGGCTCAGCCGCGCGGCGAAGATGTCGGCGCGCTGGATCAGGCGCGCCAGCTGGCGCACTGGTGGCATCTCCGCCAGCGGTCCGGGCGGTGCAGCATGGTGGTGGCGTACCGCTTCGATCCACAGCGGGTCATCCACCCCGGCCAGTTGCAAAAGCTCGGCCGAACGTTCGGCGTGGCGGTCGATCTGCGCCCGCTGTTGGGGGTTGGGAGGCACAGGCTGAAGGGCCAGCGTGTCCTGCAGCGCGGTCATGGCCATGTTCATCGTCAGCGCGGCGCAGCGCAGCGGCTGCAACCACTCGGCCGGCCACTGCGGCAGGTTGCGGGCGGCCAGTTCGCAGACCACCGCCACCAGCATCGCGTGGGTCACGCTGTACTGACGCAGCTCGCTGGTGGTGGCGTCGATCAGCATCAGCAGCACGCTGTCGGCGTCGGCGCTCACCAGCGCCGTCAACTCGGCTTCGAGCCTGGCCAGGCGTGGCATGAAGTCGGCCTGCGGCGGCTCGCGCAGCAGCTTGCCCAAGTGCATTTGCAGGCTGCCGAACGCCGCCAGCGGGTCGCCCCCCTTGCGCATCGACGTGGCCGCGTCCACCGCCGGCGCATCGGGCTGGGCCTGGGCAATTTTGCCGAGCACCTGGTTCTGGTGCAGCATCGAGTCGAGCTTGCCCGCCAACGCGCGTCGAAAGCTGACGCCGTCCTGCTCATCGATGAAGACGCCGCGCGCGAGCAGCTGCAGGCGGTGCTCGTCGGAGTCGATCACCGTGCCGCGGGCCATCAGCAAGTGCCCGCTCGCGTCGCGCAGGGCGAATGGCGTCGGGTGGCCGAGGCGCAGCTCTTCGGGCGACAGTTGGTAGGCGGGCATCGAGCGCAAGCGCACGATTTCGTGCACGGGACTGGGGAACTCTCCGCATTTTCGACCCACCGCCGGGCAACTTTAGTACGCCGCCCGAGCTATCGAAACACCCGATGGGTTCGGCGTCAGCCTTGCGTCAGAATCGCGCCACTCTGGAGACACTGATGGAAAAAAACTGGCTGAAACAGTACCCGGCAGGGGTCCCTGCCGAAATCGACGTGGGGCAGTACGGCTCGCTGGTCGCACTGATGGACGAGAGTTTCAAGAAGTACGGCAGCGCGGTGGCCTATCGCTTCATGGGCAAGGCCATCACCTTCGCGCAGGTCGAACAAGAGTCGCGCGCTTTCGCCGCCTACCTGCAGGGGCTGGGGCTGGACCGCGGCGACCGGGTGGCGATCATGATGCCGAACGTGCCGCAGTACCCGGTGGCGGTGGCCGGTATCCTGCGTGCCGGGCTGGTGGTGGTGAACGTCAACCCGCTGTACACGCCACGCGAGCTTGAGCACCAGCTGAAAGACTCGGGCGCCAAGGCGATCGTGATCGTCGAGAACTTCGCCAGCACCTTGCAGAAGGTGCTGGCGAATGTGCCGACGAAGAAGGTCATCCTTACTGCGCTCGGCGACATGCTCGGCTTTCCGAAGGCCATGATCGTCAACACGATGGTGCGCAAGGTGAAGAAGATGGTGCCGGCGTTCGAGCTACCGGGGGCGGTGCGCTTCAACGACGCCCTGGCGCAAGGCCGCGGCAAGACGCTGCGGGCGGCGTCCGTCGGGCCGGACGACATTGCCGTGCTGCAGTACACCGGCGGCACCACCGGCGTCAGCAAGGGCGCGGTGCTGCCGCACCGTTGCCTGGTGGCCAACATCCTGCAGGCCGAGGCCTGGTACCAGCCGGCGCTGAAAAAGATTCCGCGCGGCGAACAGATCGTGACGATCTGCGCGCTGCCGCTGTATCACATCTTCGGCTTCAACACGAACATGATGCTGTCAATGCGCATGGGCGGCTGCAACATTTTGGTGGCCAACCCGCGCGACCTGCCGAGCGTGTTCAAGGAGCTGAAGGGCCAGACCTTCCACAGCTTCCCGGCCGTCAACACGCTGTTCAATGCGATGGCGCACCACCCCGAGTTCAACAGCGTCGACTGGAGCGGGCTGGTGATCTCGGTCGGCGGCGGCATGGCGGTGCAGAGCGGCACCGCCAAACTGTGGCTGGAGAAGACAGGCTGCCCGATCGTTGAAGGCTACGGGCTGTCCGAGACCTCGCCGTCGGCCACCTGCAACCCGGTGGACAGCACCGCGTACAGCGGCAACATCGGCCTGCCGATGCCGAACACTGAGCTGACGCTGCTCGACGACGACGGCAAGGAAGTGCCGCTGGGTACGCCGGGCGAAATTGCGATCAAGGGCCCGCAGGTGATGGCCGGCTACTGGCAGCGGCCGGATGAGACCGCCAAGGTGATGACGGCCGACGGGTTCTTTCGCACCGGCGACATCGGCGTGGTCGACGAGCGCGGTTACTTCAAGATCGTCGACCGCAAGAAAGACATGATCCTGGTGAGCGGCTTCAACGTCTACCCGAACGAGGTGGAAGACGTGGTGACGCAGATGCCCGGCATCCTCGAATGCGCTGCGGTCGGCGTGCCCGACGCCAAGGCCGGCGAGGCCGTCAAGCTCGTGATCGTGCGCAGCGACCCCAAGGTGACCGAAGCCGACGTGCGCAAATACTGCGAAACGCAACTCACCGGCTACAAGCGGCCCAAGACGGTCGAGTTCCGCACCGAGTTGCCGAAGACGCCGGTGGGGAAAATTTTGCGGCGGGAGTTGCGGGACAAGGCCTGAGCTTCGAACCTTCTCAGCCTTTCAACGATTCAACGCCAGAAGCGCGTCGCGCCAGAAAGCCACCCCCACCCCCTGAATGCGCTGGCTGCCTGGTGCGGCGCAGACAAGCAGTGGTTCGGCCTGGCGTGCGCTGGTGGCGTGCCGTTGCCATGTTTGCAGGCCACGCAGCCACTCGGTCTGAAACGTCGCGCCGCTCTTGAACTCCACCGGCTGCAGCACGCCCGCGCGCTCGATCAGCAGGTCGACCTCGTTGCCGATGTTGTCGCGCCAGAAATACATGGCCCCGGGCGCGCCCGAGTGGCGCAGGTGCTTGCCGAATTCGGTGATCGCCAGGTTCTCGAAGAGAGCGCCGCGCATGGGGTGTGAATTCATCGCGCCTGCGTCGGTGACGCCCAGCAGCCAGGCGGCCAGGCCGGTATCGTGAAAGTAGAGCTTGGGTGTCTTGACCAGTCGCTTGCCGAAGTTGGTGTGATACGGCGGTAGCCGAAACACGACGTAGCTCGCCTCCAGCACCGCCAGCCAGTCGCGTGCTGTGGTCTGTGCAATGCCCAAGTCGTTGGCCACGGCGTTCAGGTTCAGCAGCTGCCCACAGCGGGCAGCCATCAAGCGCATGAAGCGCTGAAACTGCAGCAGATCGACAATGCGGCTCAACTGGCGCACGTCGCGCTCGATGTAGCTGGCCACGTAGCTGGCATGCCAGTCAGAGGCCTGAACGGGGGTTGAGTGAACGGCAGGGTAGGCGCCACGGCACAGCAAATCGTCGAGCGACAGCGCCGCGAAGGCGCTCTCCCCCTCCCCGTAGGACAGCGGCATCAACTCCAGATAGCCGGCACGGCCGGCAAGGCTCTGGCTGACGGCCGCGCTGAGCAGCAGGTTCTGAGAGCCGGTGACGAGGAAGCGGCCCGGCCGGCGGTTGGCATCGACTGCCGTCTGCAGGTACGACAGCAGCTCGGGCACGCGCTGTACCTCGTCCAGCACAACGCCGGCGTTGTGCGCGGCAAGGAAACCGCGCGGGTCGGCGGCGACGCGCTCGCGCACGTCGGGGTCTTCGAGAGAAACGTAGGCGTGGCCAGGCAGCGCGGCTCGAGCCAGCGTCGTCTTGCCCGATTGGCGTGGGCCGGTGAGCACCACGACCGGGAACCCCGCGGCCAGGCGCAGCAGGCGGGAGTGGGCAATCCGCGGGAACATATTTGCTGTTTCAGCTTCAGAAGAAGAAATTGTAAACAAGGAATGCGCCGGTGGGCAAGATCTTGCGGCGGGAACTGCGCGACAAGCCTGACCGAGCCACGAAGGCCGGCTGGCAATGTGACCAGGTCACGTCAGCCGCTCGCAACAGATCGAAGCTCGAAGCACGGAAGCTTCGAGTTTCTTCGGTGCGCACCCCTCGACGAGGGTTCCGCCATCTGACGCCAACGCCCCTGCGCCCCCTAGAGTGCCCTGAAACAGGGACTCCAGAGCGCAGGGATGACATCGGAATCTGGTCGAGCGCCGACGAACACAGGCAACCCGCTTGCGGCGCTGTGCCTGATCGCCCGGCTGCACCACATCGCTGCCGACCCGGCGCAACTGGCGCACCAACTCGG
>JANOQS010000010.1:0-2430 GCA_031414975.1 Methylibium sp.
CCAGGCAGTGCACCACCGCAAACCCCTTCACCGGCCCGGAGCCGAACGCGAACAGCGCGATGCCGGCAATCAAGGTGGTGACGTTGGAGTCGAGGATGGTCGCGAAGGCGCGTTCGTAGCCGATGTTGATGGCCGCCTGTGGCGCCGCGCCGGCGCGCAGTTCCTCGCGCACCCTTTCGTTGATCAGCACGTTGGCGTCGATCGCCATGCCCAGGGTCAGCGCAATGGCCGCAATGCCCGGCAAGGTCAGCGTGGCCTGCAGCATCGACAGCACCGCCACCAGCAGCAGCAGGTTGAAGGCCAGCGCCAGGGTCGAGAAGGCGCCGAACAGCATGTAGTAGAGGCACATGAACAGCGCGATCGCCGCAAAGCCGTAGATCACGCTGTTGAAACCCTTGTCGATGTTCTCGGCGCCCAGGGTCGGGCCGATGGTCTTCTCTTCGATGATCTCCATCGGCGCGGCCAGCGAACCGGCACGCAGCAGCAGCGCGGTGTCATTGGCCTCGACCGTGCTCATCGAGCCCGAGATCTGGAAGCGCGAGCCGAGTTCGCTGTTGATGCGCGGCGCGGTCACGACTTCTCCCTTGCCCTTCTCGAACAGCAGGATCGCCATGCGCTTGCCGACGTTGGCGCCCGACACGTCTTTCATGATGCGTGCGCCCTTGGCGTCCACCGTCAGGTGCACGGCCGGCTGCTGGGTCTGCGAATCGAAGCCGGCCTGTGCGTCGGTCAGGCTCTCGCCGGTCAGCACGACCTGGCGCTTCACGATCAGCGGCAAGCCGCCACGCTCGACGTATCTTTCAGCGCCGAACGGCACCGGGCCGGTGCCAGCGGCCGCAGCGGCGGCTTCGGCGCTGTCGTCGACCATGCGCAGCTCCAGGGTGGCGGTACGGCCGATGATGTCCTTGGCCTTGGCCGTGTCTTGCACGCCCGGCAACTGCACCACCACGCGGTCCAGGCCCTGCTGCT
Source organism: Methylibium sp. (assembly GCA_031414975.1). Lineage (GTDB taxonomy): Bacteria > Pseudomonadota > Gammaproteobacteria > Burkholderiales > Burkholderiaceae_C > LGRD01. Next base: position 970 of record JANOQS010000010.1, read on the forward strand.
GGATCACCGGCTCGGCCACGCCGAGTTCGTTGACGCGGTTGTGCAAGGTGGTGATGTTCTGCTTGACCGCGGTTTCCTGCACCAGCCGCGCGGCTTCGGGCTTGAGCGAACCGGTCAGCTTGAAGTCGGTGCCGTCGGGTGCGTCGGCCCACAGCAGGTCGGGCAACTGGTCGGCCAGCAGGTTGCGCGCCGCGGTGAGTGTTTCACGGTCGCGAAAGCGCACGTCGACGTTGTTGCCGTCGCGAGTGATGCCGGCATGGCGCAGGTTCTTGTCGCGCAGCATCACGCGGATGTCGCCGGCCAGCGATTCGGCCTTCTTCGTGAGCGCGGCCTTCATGTCCACCTGCATCAGGAAGTGCACCCCGCCGCGCAGGTCCAACCCCAGGTACATGGGCATGGCACGCACCGCCGTCAGCCAGTGCGGCGAGCGCGACAGCAGGTTCAGCGCCACGATGTAGCTCGGGTCGGCCGGGTCGGGGTTGAGCGCCTTGCTGATCGCGTCCTTGGCCTTGCTCTGAGTGTCCAGGTCCTTGAATCGGGCCTTGACCGAGTTGCCTTCGAACTGCACGAAGTCGGGCTGGATGCCCGCGGCCGACAGCACCTGCCCGACCCGGGTGGCCAGCGACGCATCGACCTTCAACGTGATCTTGGCGCTGCTGACCTGCACGGCCGGCGCCTCGCCGAAGAAGTTGGGCAGCGTGTAGACCAGCCCGACGAGCAACGCGACGAGCAGGATCGCGTACTTCCACAGCGGATAGCGATTCATGGCGGGCCGGGCGCCTTACTTGACGGTGCCCTTGGGCAGCACCTGGACGACCGACGCACGCTGGACCTGGACTTCGACGCCACCCGCGACCTCGATGTGGAGGTAGCTTTCGCCCATCTTGGACACCTTGCCCAGCATGCCCCCGGCAATGACCACCTCGTCGCCCTTGGCCAGCGCATCGATCATCGCCTTGTGCTCCTTCTGGCGCTTCATCTGGGGGCGGATCATGACGAAGTAAAGGACCACGAACATCAGCACCAGCGGCAGCATCGTGCCCAGGCTGCCGAACAGGGAATCGGCGCCGCCGGTGGCGGCAGGCGCGGTTTGCGCAAACGCTTCAGAGATGAACACTTGAAAATCCTCGGTCTGCTCGCGGCGACCATTCAACCGCGAAAAAGCCTTGGATTGTAAGCCGGGCCCCGCTGCCGGCCCGAGGCTGGGGCGGCGCATTCCCCGCGCTGGTGCGGGGTGTTGGCTCAGGCGGTCAGGGCGGGCTCAGCGCTGACGGGCCAGGTGCCGCCGGGGAGCCTCGGGGAGAGCTGGGGAACGCGGCCAACGCCGCTCTTGATTAGCAACGATCCTCAGCCCGCCGGCCGCCCCAACCCGGCAGGGGGGCCCGGGGGGGGTGGAGGGGCCCCAGGGGGCGCGGAGGGTCGTGGCGATTTAGGACCCCCGGTCACCGCACAGGGTGGGGG
>JANOQS010000011.1:0-4189 GCA_031414975.1 Methylibium sp.
CCTGCTGATTCCGTTCGCCTCCGCGCTGTCCGAGCCGGCCATCGAGGTCGTTCGCGATCTGTCATTGCCGGTGCTGGGGCGGCTGCTGGGCCAGCTCACCGCCACAGCGCGCGACGAGGGTGACGAGTACACGCTGTCGCCGCCGCACGAACGCGCGCTGGCGCAGGCTTGGGGCTGGCCGATCGTCGATGGCGGACTTCCTTTCGCGGCCCGCGCCGCGGCGGCCGACGGCATCGACGTGACGGACCGCGCGTGGGGGCTGCTCACCCCGGCGCACTGGGACGTGGGCCGCGACCACGTGACCTTGTCCGACCCGTTGGCACTCGACCTGGCCGAAGCCGAATCGCGCGCCCTGTTCGACGCGGTGCGCGAGTTGTTCGAAAGCGAAGGCTTTGCGCTCGCCTGGGGAGCGTCGTCGCGCTGGTACGCCGCACACGAGAGCCTGGCCGACATGCGCTGCGCATCGCTCGACCGCGTGATCGGCCGCAACGTGGACTTGTGGCTGCGCGGCGACCCGAAGGCCAGCGCCTCGACACGCCTGCTGCGCCGTCTGCAGAGCGAGGTGCAATTGCTGCTGTACCCGCACCCGATCAACGAAGCCCGCGAGGCGCGCGGCGCGCCGACGGTCAACTCCTTCTGGCTCAGCGGCTGCGGCCGACTCGGGGCTGCCGATGCGGCGTCGGTGCAGATCGATCAATCCTTGCGCGCCCCACTGCTGATGCAGGACTGGGCCGCCTGGGCCGAAGCCTGGCGGGCGCTCGACGCCGGGCCGATGAAGGCTTTGCTGGATCGTCTGGACCAAGGCGGTGCAGCCACGCTGACCTTGTGCGGTGAGTGCGTCGCGCAACGCTTCGAGCGCGTGCCGCAAACACTGCTGCAACGCGCCCGGCGCCGCTGGCAAGCGCCGCAGCCGAGCACCGTGCTGAAGACACTTTGACGATGGCCGGCACCGCCTCTCCGACAATTACCCTGCGCGACGCGCCGCCGCGCGCGGTGTGGGCGCTCGAACAGGCCGGCGTGCCGCCGTTACTGGCCCGCTTGTTCGCCGGCCGTGGCCTGCGCAATCTTGAGGATCTGGACGACGGCCTGGCGCGCCTGCTGCCGCCCGCCGACCTGCTGGGCGCGCAGGCCGCGGCGCGTTTCCTGGCCGACGCGATCACGGCGCGCCAACGCCTCTGCGTCGTCGCCGACTACGACTGCGACGGCGCGACCGCCTGCGCCGTCGCCCTGCGCGGCCTGCGCCTGCTGGGCGCGCCAGCGGAGACCTTGCACTATGTGGTGCCCGATCGTGCGGTGCATGGCTACGGCCTCACGCCTGCCATCGTCGACCTGGCGCTGCAAAAGCGCCCCGACGTGCTGTTGACGGTGGACAACGGCATCGCCAGCCTGGAAGGCGTGACCCATGCACGTGCGCGCGGGCTGGCCGTGGTGGTGACCGACCACCACCTGCCGGCGCTGGTGGACGGCGCCGTCGTGTTGCCCGACGCGACGGTCATCGTCAACCCCAACCAGCCCGGCTGCGGCTTCGCGAGCAAGAACCTCGCGGGTGTGGGCGTGATGTTCTATGTGCTGCTGGCCCTGCGCGGCGAGTTGCGCGAGCGTGGTGTGTTCAACGCGCAGACCCAGCCGCGCCTGGACGCACTGCTCGACCTGGTGGCCCTCGGCACGGTGGCCGACGTGGTGCGGCTCGACGCCAACAACCGCCGCCTGGTGGCGCAGGGCCTGAAGCGCATCCGCACCGGCAAGATGCAGCCCGGCGTGGCCGCGCTGTTCACCGCTGCGGGGCGCGACGCACGGCGTGCCAGCGCGTTCGACTTCGGCTTTGCGCTCGGGCCGCGCATCAACGCGGCGGGCAGGCTGGCCGACATGACCCTGGGCATCGAGTGCCTGCTGACCGACGACCCCGCGCGCGCTGCCGAACTGGCGCGCACCTTGGACGGCATCAACCGCGAGCGGCGCGAGGTCGAGACCGGCATGCGCGAGCAGGCCGAGACGCTGCTGCAGGCGCTCATGGAGCACGAAGACCGCATCGGCACCGAGCCGCCCAGCGCGCTGTCGCTGTTCGACCCGGCGTTCCACGAAGGCGTGGTCGGCATCGTCGCGTCGCGCCTGAAAGACCGGCTGCACCGGCCGACCTTCGTCTTCGCGCTCGGGCAGGACGGCTTGCTCAAAGGCTCGGGCCGCTCGATCCCCGGCTTTCACCTGCGCGACGCGCTCGACCTGGTGGCCAAGCGCCACCCGGGCGTGCTCAAGCGCTTCGGCGGGCATGCCATGGCGGCCGGCTGCACGCTCGCGCGAGAGCACTTCGGCGCTTTCGATGCCGGGCTGCAGCAGGTCGCGCTCGAATGGCTGGATGCAGCCACCCTGGCGCGCAAGCTGCTCAGCGACGGGCCGCTGGCAGCCGAACACTTCAATGCCGAGACGGTGCGCGCGCTCGACGCGCAGGTTTGGGGCCAGGCCTTCGAGCCGCCGGTGTTCAGCGACGAGGTCGAGGTGGTGGCGCAGCGACTGGTGGGCGAGAAGCACCTGAAACTGAGCGTGAAGCACGCCGGCGTGTTGCGCGACGCGATCTGGTTCGGCCACAGCGAACCGGTGCCGGCTCGCGTGCGCATGGCCTACCGCCTGAGCGTGGACGAATACAACGGCCGCGAGCGCGTGCAGATGGTGGTGGAGGCGGCAGGCTGATCGCCAAGCCCATCGCGAACCCGCCCCAGTTCGGTGCAGTTGCAACTGGTATCAGCGGGGTCATTTCACGCGCCCATACTCCCGCGATGATCCGCCGCCCGGTGCGGAACGAGGCTTGATGATGAACCCGACTCCCCTGTTGACCCCGGAACTCCAAGCGCAGCAAGACCGGCGCGCCGCGCTGACCCGCCTGTGGCGCATGACGGCGCTGGTGACCAGCAGCAGCACCGCCGGAATGATGGTGGCCTGCGGTGGCAGCGGCGATGAAGCGCCGCCGCCAGTGGCGGGGCCGACACCGTCACCAGCGCCGGCCCCTGCGCCCGCACCGGCCCCCGCACCGGCACCCTCCGGCCCACCGGTGGCCACCAACTTCAGCCCGGTGCTCGCCGAACCCTGGGGCATGGACTTCCTGCCCGACGGCCGCATTCTGGTCACGCAGAAGGGCGGCACGCTGGTCATCGTCTCGGCCAACGGGCAGACGGTCGGTGCCCCCGTGACCGGCGTGCCTGCGGTGGTGTCGGCCGGCCAGGGCGGCCTGCTCGACGTGGCGCTGGACCCCGACTTCGCGACCGACCCGTGGGTCTACATGACGTTCTCCGAGGCCGGTACCGGTGGCACCGGCACGGCGGTGTTCCGCGGCCGGCTGGTCGGCAATGCGCTGGTCAACGGCGCGGTGATCTTTCAGCAGTTGCCCAAGGTCAGCGGCGACGGCCACTTCGGCTCGCGCCTGACCTTTGGCAACGACAAGACCTTGTTCGTGACCTTGGGCGAGCGCCAGCAGGGCACGCCCGCGCAAGACGTGACCGGCCACCTGGGCAAGGTGGTGCGCATCAACCGCGACGGCAGCGTGCCGAGCGGCAACGCGACGAACCTGGGCGCCGGTGCACGGCCCGAGATCTGGAGCTACGGCCACCGCAACCCGCAGGGCGCGGCGCTGCACCCCACCACCGGCGAGCTGTGGATGACCGAACACGGCCCGCAGGGCGGTGACGAGGTGAACATCGCGCGCGTGGGCAGCAACTACGGCTGGCCGACCAGGAGTTACGGCTGCAACTATGGCGACGCGTACTCGGGCAACGACAACACGGCCTGCCGGATCGGCGGCGGAACCCATGCGCCGACCTATGTGGAGCCGCTGACGTTCTGGGTCCCGATCTCGGTCGCGCCGAGCGGCTTGTGCTTCTACACCGGCAGCATGTTCCCCGAATGGCAGGGCAACCTGTTCATGGGCGCGCTGGCCGGTCAAGCCCTCTGGCGGATGACGCTGAGCGGCAACACGGTGGCCTCGCGCGAGGCGCTGTTCCCGGGGGCACGGGTGCGCGCCATCAAACAAGGGCCGGACGGTGCGCTGTACATGATGACGAACCGGATCATTCGCATCGCACGCTGAGGCGCCGGAGGCCGCGGGGCGGCCTGCCACCGGCACACCATAAACCTGCCATCCCGTGCGGGCATTGCGGGCTTGGGCATGCTCTGCCCTCCACCGCTGTTGCCTCCGCCATGC
>JANOQS010000012.1:0-4159 GCA_031414975.1 Methylibium sp.
CAACATTCCGCCGCACAACCTCAACGAGGTAATCGACGCCTGCCACCACCTGCTGAAGAACGCCGACGCGACCATCGACGAGTTGATGGAGATCATCCCGGCGCCCGACTTCCCGACCGCCGGCATCATCTACGGCCTGCAGGGCGTGCGCGACGGCTACCGCACCGGCCGCGGCCGCGTGATCATGCGTGCCAAGTGCCACTTCGAAGACATCGACAAGGGCCAGCGCCAGTCGATCATCGTCGACGAGATTCCGTACCAGGTGAACAAGAAGAACCTGCTCGAGCGCATTGCCGAGCTGGTGCACGAGAAGAAGCTGGAAGGCATCAGCCACATCCAGGACGAGTCCGACAAGTCGGGCATGCGCGTGGTGATCGAGCTCAAGCGCGGCGAAGTGCCTGAGGTGGTGCTGAACAACCTGTACAAGCAGACCCAGCTGCAAGACACCTTCGGCATGAACATGGTGGCCCTGATCGACGGCCAGCCCAAGCTGTGCAACCTGAAGGACCTGATCGCGATCTTCCTCGAGCATCGGCGCGAGGTCGTGACCCGGCGCACCGTGTTCGAGCTTCGCAAGGCACGCGAACGCGGACACGTACTCGAAGGGCTGGCGGTGGCGCTGGCCAACATCGACGAGTTCATCGAGACCATCAAGAACTCGCCCACGCCGCCGGTGGCCAAGGCGGCGCTGATGAGCAAGAGCTGGGACTCGTCGATGGTGCGCGAGATGCTGTCGCGCGTGGGCGATCAAACTGTGGGCGGCCGCGACGCCTACCGCCCTGAGGGCTTGCCAGCGAACTTCGGTCTGCAGGCCGACGGGCTGTACCGCCTGTCGGAAGATCAGGCCGGCGAGATCTTGCAGATGCGCCTGCAGCGCCTGACCGGGCTGGAGCAGGACAAGATCATCGGTGAATACAAGGAGGTGATGGCCGAGATCGCCGACCTGCTGAGCATCCTGTCCACCCCCGCGCGCGTGACGACCATCATTTCCGACGAGCTGACCGCCATCAAGACCGAGTTCGGTCAGACCAAGGTCGGCGCGCGCCGCAGCACGATCGAGCACAACGCGCAGGACCTGGGTACCGAAGACCTGATCACGCCGATGGACATGGTCGTGACCTTGAGCCACAGCGGCTACATCAAGAGCCAGGCGCTGTCGGAATACCGTGCGCAAAAACGCGGCGGGCGCGGCAAGCAGGCCACGCAGACGAAGGAAGATGACTGGATCGAGCAGCTCTTCGTCGCCAACACACACGACTACATCCTGTGCTTCACCAACCGCGGCCGGGTGTACTGGCTGAAGGTGTGGGAAGCGCCGCAGGGCTCGCGCAATTCGCGCGGGCGGCCGATCGTCAACATGTTCCCGCTGCAGCAGGGCGAAAAGGTCAACGTGGTGCTGCCGCTGACCGACGGTTTCCGCAGCTTCCCGGCCGATCATTTCATCTTCATGGCCACGGCCCAGGGCGTGGTCAAGAAGACGCCGCTCGATGAATTCAGCAATCCGCGCAAGGCCGGCATCATCGCGGTCGACCTGGACGAAGGCGACTTCCTGATCGGCGCCGCGCTGACCGACGGCAAGCACGACGTGATGCTGTTCAGCGACGGCGGCAAGGCGGTGCGCTTCGATGAAGACGACGTTCGCGCAGTCGGCCGCAATGCGCGCGGCGTGCGCGGCATGGCGCTCGATGACGGCCAGAGCGTCATCGCGATGCTGGTGGCCGAAGACGAAACCCAGAGCGTGCTGACCGCCACTGTCAACGGTTATGGCAAGCGCACCAGCATCGTCGAGTACACCCGCCACGGCCGCGGCACCAAGGGCATGATCGCGATCCAGCAGACCGAACGGAACGGCAAGGTGGTGGCCGCCACGCTGGTGCGCAGCGATGACGAAATCATGCTGATCACCGACAAGGGTGTGCTGGTGCGCACGCGGGTCGCCGAGATCCGCGAACTGGGGCGCGCCACGCAGGGCGTGACCTTGATCGCGCTGGACGGCGGCGACAAGCTGAGCGGCGTGCAACGGCTGGTCGAAAATGACGCGAATGGCGACGCGGCCGGTGATGCGAACGGCGAAGGCAGCGACGACACTGGCGCCGGGGACCCGACGTGATCCGGCGGCTGGCCGTTCTGGCGCTGGTGGGCAGCGCTGCTCTGGCGCATGCGCAGTCGACGGGCAAGAAGGAACTGGCGCAGCAGTTGCTGGTTCGCCAGCAGGCCGGCCTCGAGGCGATTGCGCGCAACCTGGCTGAACAGCCCGCGCTGCTGATCGCGCAGGACGCAGGGCGGGCGCTGCAGTCGGTGCCTGCCGAGCAGCGCGAGGCGATGGCGAAAGCCATCGACGCCGACGTCAAGAAGTACCTCGAAGAGGCCGTGCCGCTGGTGCGCGAACGCGCGGTGAAGTTCGGCCCGTCGACGATCGGCGCGTCACTCGAAGAGAAGTTCAGCGAAGAGGAACTGAAGCAGTTGATCGCATGGTTCGATTCGCCGGTCAACAAGAAGTACACGCAGCTCGCGCCCGACATGCAGAAGGGCTTCGTCGAAAAGGTCGTCGCCGAATCGCGGCCGCTGATCACCCCGAAGATCCAGGCACTCGAACAGAAGGTGCGCGCGACCCTGGGTGTTCCGGCAGCCCGGCTCGGCGCGCCCAGCAAGGCCGCGAGCCCGCCGGCCAAGGCGTCGGCGCCGTAGGCCGCGGCCCGGTGCTGCAGCGGCACTGCGGCACCACGGCGGCCCGCCGTGACAGGCATGCGAGAATTTCGACCCGACCATGCCCGACATCTCCACCGCCCCCAATCCGGCCCTGCTGGCCCTGCGCACGCAGATCGACCGCCTCGACCGCGAGTTGTTGGCGCTGCTGAACCAGCGCGCGTCGCTGGCGCTGGAGGTCGGTGAGTTGAAGAAGAAGGAAGGCTCGGTGGCGTTCCGCCCCGAGCGTGAAGCCCAGGTGATCGACGGCTTGAAGGCCGCCAATCCCGGCCCGCTCGGCACCGACAGCGTGGCTCCGATCTGGCGCGAAATCATGTCGGCCTGCCGCGCGCTCGAAACGCCGTCGCGCGTGGCCTACCTCGGCCCGGCCGGCACCTTCAGCGAAGAGGCGGCGCTGAGCTTCTTCGGCTCGTCGATCGTGAAAGTGCCGTGCGCCAACTTCGACGAGGTGTTTCGCGCCACCAGCGCCGGCGCAGCCGACTTCGGCGTGATTCCGGTGGAGAACTCCACCGAAGGCGTGGTCGCGCGCTCGCTCGACCTGTTCCTGACCACGCCGCTGTTCATCATCGGCGAGACCAGCCTGTTCGTGCAGCACAACCTGCTGCGACGCGACAACACGCTCGACGGAATCCAGGCCGTGTGCGCCCACCCGCAGGCGCTGGCGCAATGCCACGGCTGGCTCAGCAACGCGCTGCCGCACGTCGAGCGGCGGCCGGTGTCGAGCAATGCCGAGGGCGCGCGGCTGGCGAGCCTGGATCCAACGCTGGCCGCAGTGGCCAGCACGCGCGCCGGCAGCGAGTACGGCCTGCACGTGGTGGCCCCGGCGATTCAGGACGACGCGCTGAACCGCACGCGTTTTGCCATCGTCACGCACCCGCAGCGCCAGCCGCAGCCGCAGGCCTCGGGGCACGACTGCACCAGCCTGGTGGTGTCGGTGACCAATCGGCCCGGCGCGGTGCACGACATGCTGGTGCCGCTGAAGGTGCATGGCGTGTCGATGACGCGCTTCGAATCGCGCCCGGCGCGCTCGGGCCAGTGGGAGTACTACTTCTACATCGACCTGCAGGGTCACCCGGACCAGCCGCACGTGGCCCAGGCACTGAAGGAGCTGCGCGACGTGTGCGCCTTCTTCAAGCTGCTGGGCACCTATCCCGTAGACGTTCACTGACCGGCACGGACCCATGGCGCAAATGTTCAAGCAGCTCGGTCTGATCGGTTGCGGCCTGATGGGCGGCTCCTTTGCGCTCGCGCTCAAGCGTGCGGGGCTGGTCGAACGGGTGGTCGGCTACAGCAAGTCGCCCAGCACAACCGAAAAGGCGAAGAAGCTCGGCGTGATCGACATGGCGGCCGAATCGGCGCTGCTGGCGGTGTCGGGCTCTGACATCGTGCTCATCGCGGTGCCCGTGGCCGCCACCGAAGCCACCTTCAAGGCGGTGCGCCACCTGGTGGAGCC
>JANOQS010000013.1:0-5308 GCA_031414975.1 Methylibium sp.
TGCACGTGGCGTTCGAGCGTGGGCTGTCGGCCCAGTAGCGCTCGTAGGCCGCAGCACTCATGCGGGCAATGGCGGCGTCGTCGGTGGCCAGCTCGCCCAGGCGCGCGGCGAGATCGGCCACGTCATGGTGCGCAAACAGCACACCGTTCACGCCGGCCACCACGCTCTCGCGCGCGGCCGTGCGGTCGGCCACGATCACGGGAACGCCGCAGGCCAGCGCCTCCTGCACCGACATGCCCAGCGTTTCGTACCAGAGCGACGGAAACACCAGCGCGCGCGCCGAGCGCATGGCGCGCTGCACACCCGCGGCGTCGAGCCAGCCGAGGAAGTTCAGCCCCGGGTAGGCACTTCGAAGCGCGGGCAACTGCGGGCCGTCGCCGGCCACGGCAGCACTCACACCGGCGCGTGCCGCGGCCGCCGCAAACAGTTCGGCACCTTTCTCGGTGCTGACCCGGCCGACGAAGAGGAAGTCGCGATTCGCTTGCGCAGCGACACGCGGCGCCTGCGTCAGCGGGATCGGATTGCGCACCGCATGCCAGCGCGTCTCGGGCCGGAAGTACGGCGCCAGCACGCTGCGCGACAACTCGGAAATGAAGATGACCTCACGCACCTCTGCCGGCATGCCGGCCGCCACGCGCTGCAGGGCCGTGCGCGACGCGCGCCAGAGCTTGTGGGCGTAGGTGCGCGTGTCGCAGTGCGTTGCCAGGCACGCCGCTCCGAGTGCCTTGCGGGTACAGATTTCATGCCGCTGGTAGTCGTAGAACCCCTGGTTCGGGCACGCCGTTGCGTACTCGTGCAAGGTCATCACCAGAGGGTGCGCGCTGCGCTGGCAGGCGCGCAGCACCGCAGCCGTCAAGGCACGTTGCCAGCTGTGCACATGGATGACCGTGTTGCCGCGCGGCAAACCGGCCAGCACCTGTGCCGCCATGCGCGCGCAACCCGCGGCCCACAACCCCGACAGGATCAGGTCGGCGCCGCTCTTGTGTTTCAGGTCCTGAACGTCGCCCAGATGCACCGTGATGTTCGGATGCATCAGCGCGGCATCGACAGGGCCCAGGCCGGCGATGTAGTGAACCTTCAAGCCGGCTTCGGCCAGACCGCGCGAACTGTCGATGGCCACCTTCTCCGCACCGCCCAAGGCACTGGCGTAGTCACACACCACGACGACATTCAAGGGCATCGAATGCCCCCTGGCCGCGGGCGCGGTGCTGTGCGTGGGGCAGAGTTCGCAAGTGCTGTCATCTTCAAGAGTCCGTTGTCGTGCAGCGACTCAAAGCAACATTCATGCGAGTCGCGACCAGCCAAGGGCTGGCGCGTGAAAATGGCACGGTTGATGGCACGATCAAGAAAGCGGGTCCAAGGGCGCCGCAATCCAGCCCCCTAGAACGCCTTTCGACACGCCGTTTGGCCCGCTTCTTGCGACCGCTCTTGTGCAATGGCCATCGCGTCGCTGCGGCGAAACACCCTTCACATGCTGAGCGCGCACGTCTGCTCGGCGCTTCTCCAAGGCTTGCAGTTCGTGCTGATCGCGCGCGCGTTGGGCGCGCACGACTTCGGCCGCATGGCCGGTGTGCTGGCCATCACGTCAGCGCTGGGGCCGCTTTCCGGCATGGGTGCCGGCAACGTGCTGATGATGCGCGTGGCCCGCAACGAGGCGCCCGCCGCGCTGTACCTGGGCAATGCGCTCATGGTGGCGTTGGTGTCGGGAACGCTGCTGATCGGGCTGGCCGCACTCGCAGGCCCGGCCTTCCTGCGTGACGCTTCGGTGCTGCCGCTGATCCTGCTGCTCGGCGCGTCGGAGCTGCTGACCGCCAAGTTCATCGAGATTGCTGCGCACGTCTTCTACGGCCTCGACCAACATGCTTTCTCGGGCGCGTTCTACACGGTCCAGGCGGGCGTGCGGCTGTGCGCCGCGCTGCTGTTCTACTTCGCGCTCGCGGAGCATGGCGTGATGCTCTGGGCCTGGATGCACCTGGGCTCCGGCATGCTGGCCGCATTGATCGTGGTGCTCGTCACCGTGGCCCAGGTCGGGCGGCCGAGCTTCGATGTGCGGCTGGCACTGCGCGAGCTGAAGGTGGGGGTGCACTTTGCGATCGGCTCGTCGGCCAGCAGCATCTACACCGACATCGACAAGGCCGTGCTGGCGCGCTACGAGTCGCCCCAGATCAACGGCCAGTACACGGCTGCCTACCGGCTGATCTTCATGGCCTACGCGCCCGTCATGGCGGTGCTGATGGCGACCCAGGGTGTGTTCTTCCGCGCCGGCGGGAAGCACGGTCTGTCGGCGACGATGAAGCTGGCGCTGCGGGTGGCCTGGCTCGGCTGCGCCTACTGCGTGGCGCTGGCGACGCTGCTCTACCTCGGCGCGCCGCTGGTGGCCTGGGCGCTCGGCCCGCAGTACGTGCCGTCGGTCGACATCCTGCGTGCCTTGGCCCTGTTGCCGCTGGCGCTGATGGCCCAGAGCGTGTTTTCGGAAGCCCTGACCGGCGCCGACCGGCAACGCGCCCGCAGCATTGCGCAGGTGGCGGTCGCGCTCCTGTGCTTCGCACTCAACATGGCGCTGATCCCGGCGATGGGCTGGCAGGGTGCCGTCATCGCGACCTACACCTGCCAGGTCCTGCTGGCGGCGATCGTGGTCTGGATCATCTGGCGTTCGGTGCGGGTCGAGTCTCGATAAGCACGCACCATGCTCAAAGCCCTCGCAGCTCGTGGAAAAGCGCCCGGCCACGCGAAGCTTCTGCATCGTGCGAGCGTTGCGGACGCTTCGTCCGCGCCAGCCGATCGCGCGATCGTCTGGGTCTGGGCGCTGTGGCTGTCGAGCTTTCTCGTCGAAGGCCCGCTGCGCGGCGCGCTGGCGCAACTCGGCGCGGCCAACCTGCTCTACGCGCGCGACCTGGTCCCGCTGGCCGGCATTGCGCTGGCCTTTGCCGTGCCCCTGGTGCATCGACGTGCGCTGCCGCCCGGCCTGGTGCTGATCACCTGGTTGCTGGCGGTGCATCTGTGTGTGGGGCTGCTGCTCGGCGGCACGCTTTTCCAGCGCCTGTTCGGGCTCAAGATGTTCATGCCGCTGCTGTTCGCGGTAGCCATCTTTCCGAGCATTCGCAACCAGTTCGCCTTGGTGATGCGGGTGATGGCGGTCTTCTTCGTGGTCAGCGTGGTAGGGGTGCTGGTGAATTACGCGGTCGGCACCATGCCCTGGGAAGGGCTCAGCTACGACACCGCGTTCGGCTCGATGCAGACGACCCGGCAGTGGTGGATCCCCGGTGGCGTGAGCCGCCTGCCGGGCTTCACCCGGGCCTCGTTCGACGCGGCGATGATCATCGGCGTGACCGGCGCCATGCTGCTGGCCCAGGCCCTGCAGCGCTGGCTGCGCGCGCTGATCTTCGCTGCCGGCGCCGTGACGATCGTGCTGACCACCAGCAAGGGCATGGTGATCGCGTTTGCGGTCGCGGCCGGCTGGCTGGTGCTTGCGAACCGGTCGATCACAAGCCTGAAAGTCGGCAAGGCCATCGTGTGCGGCCTGCTGTTGCTGACCTGCCTGGTGCCCACGCTGTTCATGATCGTGAGCGTGTCCGAGAACACGAACGACGTTCCCGACATGCTGATGTCGCTGTGGGACCGCTTCTCGTGGATGTGGCCAGAAGCCTATGCCTTGCTGCCGGACGGCTTCGGCGCACTCACCGGCACCGGCCTGGGCGGCATTGGCACGGCGCTCGCACATGCCCCGGAAGGCACGGCGTGGAACGCCGCTGACAGCATCTTCGTTTATTACTTCGTCACGTTCGGTGTGCTGGGCATCGTCTACGTGGCGTTCCCGCTGCTGGCCTTGTTCGGGGCCGCTTCCGATTCCGGTTCCGATGCCGACCCGCAGGCCTTTGTCTGGGCCGCCGTGCTGATCATCGCGTACGGCTACGGGCTGTCGATCAACATGGTCGAGCAACCCGTCTTTGCCACTGTGTTCGGGCTGCTGTATGCCCGGGCCTTCACGCGGCGGCCGTGGAAGGGTGGGTCGGCATGATGCGTCGGCTCCAACGGTTCATGCATCGCGGGCTGTTCGTGCTGGGGTGCTGCGGCATGCCGCTGGCTGCGGCCAGCGCGGCCGACAAGATGATCCTCGGCGTGCAGACCCACTTTGCTTATGACCACACGGTCGACGCCGCGCGGGTGATCGAGTGGGTCAAGGCGGCGCGCATTCACTCGACCCGCGACGAGATGTACTGGATCCAGGTCGAAGACGAGCGGCCCGGGCTGCGCCTGCAGAACGGCGCCGACGTGGTCTGGCGCGTCTGGTCGCGCGAACTGCCCCACACAGCACCGCTGATGTTGCTCGGCTACGGCAACCCCAAGTACGACGCCGGTGGGCAGCCCCGGTCGGATCGGGCCGTCGCCGCGTACGCCGACTATGTGCGCTGGGTGGTCGGCGAAACGCGCTCGCGGGTCGGTCTGGTGGAGGTCTGGAACGAGTGGAACCTGAAGGCCGGCTCCAAGCCTGGCGCTGGCGCCCAGGGTGAAGCGCGCGACTACGTGCGCCTGGCGGCGGCTGCGAGCAAGGCGGTCAAGGCGGTGGCGCCGGAAGTGCTCGTGCTGGTGGGCGGGACCAGCGAAGACTTTCCCGACTGGCGCTGGATGCGCGAGGCCCTGGCCCTGGGCTTGCTCGACGGCGCCGACGGTGTCTCGGTGCACGTGTACAACGCGTGCAACCGCGCCAACGTGGGTGCCGACGAAGTGATGCGCCGCCTGGACAAGCTCCAGAGCCTGCTCACCGGCCAGGCCGGACGCGCCGTGCCGATCTACATGACCGAGACCGGCTGGCCCACGCACACCGGCGACTGCCAGGTCAGCGAGCAGGACGCCGGGCTGTACACCTTGCGGCTGCTGCTCGAAGCCGCCCAGCGACCCTGGCTGCGCGGGGTGTGGCTCTACGAGGCGATCGACAGCGGCACCGACCCGACGGACCGCGAACATCGTTTCGGCCTGCTGCGCCGCGATGGCAGCGAACGCCCTTCCGGCTGCATGGTGCGCGAATTCGGCGCGATCATCGCGGCCCGGCCGGTGCAATTGGTCCGGCAAGGCTCGGTCACTGCCGCGGTGTTCGAGGAGGCTGGCCGCTCGCTGGTGTTTGCGTGGGGGCATGAACGCGACCGGCCGCTGCGGGTGCAGATGCAGGTGCAGACGCAGATGCCAGTGCAGATGCAGGAGCGTGTGCAGTTGCGCCCGCAGGCCGGCGTCGCTGCGGCAGCGCCTTTGCCTGCCGTATCCACACGCTGCGGCGTCGAGACCGGCGCAACGGTGGCCGCGGGTGCACAGC
>JANOQS010000014.1:0-6024 GCA_031414975.1 Methylibium sp.
GGATCGGCTGGTCGCCGCCCGCCAGGTCGATGATGCTCAAGCGCGCATGCGCCAGGCCCATTTCGCCCTGGCAGTACGCGCCGGTGCCGTCGGGCCCGCGGTGATGCAGTTGGCCGATCATGGCCGACAGCTCGGCCGGGCTCGGGGGGGCTGCAGCACCGCTGCTCAGGATGCCGGCGATACCGCACATGGACGGGGGAGCGCTTTCAACGGAGGGTTTGTTGGCGGTGTCGGCGAGCGACACCGGGCTTGTGCCTCGGCAAGGCACGCCGACGCGAACTCTCGAATGGTAGGGAGGCACCGCGAGTCGCGGGCTCTGCGGTGTGCGCCAAATGTCACGTCGCCCGCACGCGGGCAGCGCGCACGTGATCAAGTGCCCGCCAGCGTCTTGATCCCCCCCGAGTGAGGGGTTCAGTTCAGCCGCAAGCCGCCATCACATGCGCCACCGCGGCGGTGAGCTTTTTGCCGTACGGCACATGCAGGAACTCGTTCGGCCCGTGCGCGTTGCTCTTCGGGCCCAGCACGCCGCAGACCATCATCTGCGCGGCCGGGAAGCCTTTTTGCAGCATGCTCATCAGCGGGATCGTGCCGCCCTGGCCGATGTAGCCGCAGGGCGCGCCGAAGTGGGCTTGGGATGCCGCGTTCAGCGCGTCTTCGAGCCACGGCGCCAGGCTCGGCGCGTTCCAGCCGGTCGCCCCGACCGCACCCACACGCCCGTCGGCATTGAACGTGACCTTGGCGTTGTACGGCGCGTTGTCTTCGAGCAGCGTCTTCAAGGTGGCGGCTGCTTCATTGCCATCGATCAGCGGCGGCAGGCGCAGGCTCAGCTTGAACGCGGTATAGGGGCGCAGCACGTTGCCGGCGTTCTTCAGTTCGGGGAAGCCATCGGCGCCGGTCACGCTGAGCGTGGGCTTCCAGGTGCGGTTGAGCAGCGCCTCCAGCGGGTCGGTCGTGGTCGGCAGGCTGGGACCGCCGTCGGCGCCGCAGGCCCAGGGAAAGCGCTTCCAGACCTCGTCACCCAGGATCGCGGCGGTGGCGCGCGATTGTTCGATGCGGTCGGCCGGGATCTCGCAGTGAAAGCTCTCGGGCAGCAGGCGCCCGGTTTTGCTGTCCTCCAGCCGATCGAGCACCTGGCGCAGGATGCGAAAGCTCGACGGCACCAGCCCGCTCGAATCGCCCGAGTGCACGCCCTCGCTCAATATCTCCACCTTCAGCGTGCCGCTGACCATGCCGCGCAGGCTGGTGGTGAGCCACAACTGGTCGTAGTTGCCGGCGCCGCTGTCCAGGCACACCACCAGGCTCACGTTGCCCAGGCGCGGGCGCAGCACATCCAGGTAGGCGGGCAGGTCGAACGAGCCGCTTTCTTCGCAACTCTCAATGATGCCGACGCAGCGCGGGCGCGGGATGCCGGCTTTGTCGAGCGCCAGGATCGCGGTGATGGACGCGTAGACCGCATACCCATCGTCGGCGCCGCCGCGGCCGTAGAGCAGGCCGTTCATGTACTTCGGCGTCCACGGCCCGAGGTCGTTGCGCCAGCCATTGAACTCGGGTTGTTTGTCGAGGTGGCCGTACATGCAGATCGTCTGCGCGTCTTTCTCGTTGCCGCCGGCCTTGGTGGCCGGCACCTCGAAGAAGATCACCGGCGTGCGGCCTTCGATGCGCACCACTTCGAGCTTCAGGCCCGCCACCTGCTTGCTCTCGACCCAGCTCGCGGCGTAGCGGATCACCCGTTCGATGTGGCCGTTCTTCTGCCAATCGGCGTCGAACATCGGGCTCTTGGCCGGGATCTCGATGTATTGCGTGATGGCCGGGACGATCTCTTCGTCCCAGACCCGTTCGGCATACGCGGCGATGGCGCTGGCTTCGTCGGGTTGCACCGGCAGGGCGGGGTCGCGTGCGTTCATCTGCTGCTCCTGAGAAAACATTGACATCCGCAGTGTAGAACCTTGACGTACGCTGCTCGCCGGCTGCTCGCCGGTTCACGAAGATGCAGACATGACCCAACCCACCGCCCCGAAAGTCCATGCCAGAAACCTGGCGCTGCTGAGCTTGTTGTGCGCTTGCCTGGCCGCCCCACCGGCCGGCGCCGCCGAGCCGCTGCATCCCTGGCAGGTGCCGGCCCCGCGCAACGCCAGGGAAGCCTACTTCAGCAACCTGCAGGACGGCGCGTCGATTGAAACGCCGTTCCTGCTCAAGTTCGGCCTGACCGGCATAGGCCTGGCGCCGATCGTCAAGCCGGTGGCGCACGCCGGCCACCACCACCTGCTGGTCAACCGCGACCTGCCGATGGAGTTCAACAAGCCGTTGCCCTTCGATGACCGCTACATCCACTTCGGCAAGGGGCAGATGGAGACGGTGCTGAACTTTGCGCCCGGCAAGTACCAGTTGCGCCTGGTGATGGCCGACGACAAGCACATCCCGAACTTCGTCTACAGCAAGCCGATCAACGTGACGGTCACGCGCAAGGCAGACGGCGTCGACCCGGCCAGCCTGGTCAAGCCCGGCGTGATGCTGCTGTCGCCCAAGCCGGGGCAGACGGTGAAGCCGCCGTTCCGCGTGCAGTTCCACGCCTCGGGCTACAACGTGTCGCACACCGCGCTGAGCGAGAAGGGCAGCGGCCACTTCCGGCTGCGCATCAAGCCCGATGCCGGGCGCGAGGAGCTGATCACGCTTGCCGGTGGCCACACCGAGGCCTGGCTCGAACCGCCCGCGGGCGCCTACAGCGTGCGGCTGGAGTTGATCGACAACACCGCGCCGGGACAGGTGCTGGCAGTGTCGGAGGCGCTGGCCTTCAAGGTCGAGCGCTGAGCCAGGTTTCCAACGCCGCGAACACCTCGCCCTGCTCGGGCTCGTTGAAGATCTCGTGGAACAGCGGCGCAAATTCGCGCGCCGTCAGTACCGCTCTCGGCGCCGCCTGCGCAAACGCCGCGCTTCCTGCGGGCGCCACGCAACGGTCGCTGCCGGCGTAGAGCAGCAAGGTGGGCGGCCGCCAGTGCGCGGCCTGCGCCAGCACGTGCCGCCCGCCGTTCACGATGAATCGCACCAGCCGCGGCGTCACGCGGTCGTGCACCAGCGGGTCGGCGATGTAGGCCTGCACGACCGCGGGGTCGCGCGAGATCCAGGCCGGCTTCAGCCCGTTGCCGACCGCCAGATTGGGCGCCAGCCCGCCGAGCACGCCGAGCAGCGCCTTCTGCGCCGCGTTCATGCCGGGGTCGAGCGCGGGCGACGACAGCACCAGCGCATCGACTGCCCGCGCCCAAGGCGCGGGAGCGTCGGCCAGGCTCTCGGCACAGAAGCGCGCCGCCACCAGGCCGCCCATGCTGTGGCCCAGCAGCAGCAGCGGGCCGGGGTGCTCGGCGCGCACGGCGTCGATGGTCAGTGCCAGATCGGACAGCAGCGAATCCTCGGCCGCCAGCGCCCCGCGCGCGCCCTCGCTGGCGCCGTGCCCGCGCTGGTCAAAACCCGCCACGCGCCAGCCCGCCGCATTGAGATGCGCCGCCACGTGCGTGTAGCGGCCGATGTGCTCGCCCAGGCCATGCACGATCAGCACCGTGCCGCGCGCGTCGGCGCGGGGCCATTCGCGCAGGCTCAGCGCCAGCCCGTCGGCCGTGGTCAAGGTGGTTTTCATCGCACCAGTGTAGGCACGCGCCAGAATCGACCCCTCGGCGATCGCAGCACAGCATCCAGGGAGCCCGCATGAACGACTACTTCCAGCTCAGCGCAGAAGGCGGCATTGCCCATCTGCAACTGAATCGGCCCGACCGCATGAACACCATGGACCCGGGCTTCTTCCCGGCGGTGCGCGACGCGGTCCGCGCGCTGGACGACGCGGGCCAGACGCGCGTGCTGGTGATCTCGTCGACCGGCAAGCACTTCAGCGCCGGCATGGCACTCGACGTGTTCGGCAGCGGCGACACGCTGCTGCACACCGCCACCGCACGCGAGCGGCTGCGCTTCCAGGAGTCGCTGCGCCGCTTGATCGACTGCTTCTCGGCGCTCGACGAAGCGCGCTTTCCGGTGGTCTGCGCGGTCCAGGGCGGCTGCATCGGCGGCGCGCTCGACCTGGCAACCGCCTGCGACATCCGCGTGTGCAGCGCCGAGGCCTTCTTCACCGTGCAAGAGATCCACATCGGCATGATGGCCGACCTGGGCGTGCTGCAGCGGCTCGTGAAGATCGTGCCGCAGGGCGTGGCGCGCGAGATGGCCTACACAGGAGACCGCATGAACGCCGAGCGCGCGCTGGCGGTCGGCCTGGTCAACGCGGTACTGCCCGACGCCGCCGCCACGCTGCAGCACGCGCTGGCGCTGGCGCATGCCATCGCCGCCAAATCACCGCTGGCGATGGCCGGCAGCAAGCTGGCGCTGAACCACGCGCGCGACCACGGCACCGCCGCGGCGCTGCAGCAGATGACCCTGCTGCAAAGCGCGATCTTCGACAGCGGCGAGATGGCCACCGCCATCAGCGCGTGGAAGGCCAAGCAGGCGGCGGGGTTCGAGCCGCTGGCGCCCCTGGCGTCGCTGCCCAAGGGCTGACGGCCTGCCCGCGCTGTGGCAGGCGCTGTGGCAGGCGCTGCGGCAGCCTCCGCGTCAGCGCGGCGCCGCTTCCTTCCAGCCACCGCCGAGCACCTTGTACAGCGCCACCAGGTTCTGCGATTGTTGGGTCTGCACTTGCAGCACTGCCTGGCGGGCGGTGAACAGCGAGCGCTGCGCGTCCAGCACGTCGAGGTAACTGGCCGCGCCGTTGCTGTAGCGCAGGTCGGCCAATCTGAACGTGGTTTCGGTGGCCTGCGCCACCGCGGTCTGCGCACGCAGTTGTTCGCCCAGGGTCGCGCGGCCGGCGAGTGCGTCGGCGACCTCGCGGAACGCGGTCTGGATCGCCTTCTCGTACTGCGCCACGGCGATCTCACGGTTCGTTTTCGCCAGGTCGAGGTTGCTCTGGTTGCGGCCGGCGTCGAAGATCGTCTGCAGCAGTTGCGCGCTGCCGGTGATCGCCCAGCTGCCGCTCTTGAACAGGCCCGTCAGCTCCGAGCTGGCGGTGCCCGCATTGCCGGTCAGCGAGATGCGCGGGAAGAAGGCCGCACGCGCCGCGCCGATGTTGGCATTGGCAGCCAGTAGTTGCTGTTCGGCGGCGCGCACGTCGGGGCGGCGTTCGAGCAGTTCGGACGGCAAGCCGGCCAACAACGCAGGCGACTGCTCCAGCCCGGCTTGCGGCAGGCCGGGCGGCAGGTCGGTGGGCAGCGGCTGGCCGAGCAGCAGCACCAACGCGTTCTCGTCCAGCGCACGCTGGCGCTGCAACTGGGCCAGGGTGGCGCGCGCGCCTTCGAGCAAGGTCTCGGCTTGCCGGTAGTCGAGCTCCGACGCGGCGCCGTTGTCGAAGCGCAGCTTGGCGAGCTTGAGCGAGTCTTCGCGCGTGCCCAGGGTCTGGCGCGTCAGCTCGATCTGCGCGTCGTCGGCGAGCAGGTTCAGGTGCGCGCCGGCCACCGCCGAGACAAGGCTGATCTGCACCGTCTTGCGCGCTTCTTCGCTGGCCAGGAACTGCGCCTGCGCGGACTGGCTCAGGCTGCGCACGCGGCCGAACAGGTCGAGCTCGTAGCCGGTGATCGCAAACCCGGCCGCGTAGCTGGTGCCCACGCCACCGGAGCCGTTGGCGGCGCGTGCGGCGGTGAGGCCGGCACCCACCGTGGGCAGTTCGTCGGCACGCCGGATCTGGTAGGTCGCGCGCGCCTGCTCGATGTTGAGGATGGCAATCCGCAGGTCGCGGTTGTTCTTCAGCGCGATGTCGATCAGGCGCTTCAGGCGCTCGTCGCCGAAGTAGCGTTGCCATTCGATGTCGGCCGCGGCCTGGGCACCGGCCGCTGTGGCGGCCTCTGCGCTGTAGCTTGCCGCCACCGGCGCGGCCGGGCGCTCGTACTTCGGGATCAGGTTCATGCAGCCGGCCAGGAACAGCGCCATAGACAGGGTCGCCAGGCGAGGCAGCGCCGGAAGGATCAGTGTGGCGCGCTTCATCATGCGTGCTCCCCTTGT
>JANOQS010000015.1:0-1785 GCA_031414975.1 Methylibium sp.
GGTGAGCAGCGTGGTGCCCAGGTGCAGTTCCAGCGCATGGATCTGCTGGCTCACCGCCGAAGGGGTCACGTACAGCTCCGCCGCCGCCTTCGACAGGCTGCGGCAGCGCGCCACGACATCGAAGACGGCGATGGCCCGCAGCGGAAGTGCCATGGTTATACCTTTAAGAAAAGCTAAATGTTTAGCTAGAATAACAGAGACATACTATAGGGATAACACGCGTGAGCGTGCGCCTGTGCGCCTCCTAAAGTCAGTTGACCGACCCATTGGTCCTGCCCCACACGGAGAATCCCGATGCGCACCTACCGTTCACTGCTTCTGGGCGCCGCTCTGGCGCTCGCAGGCCAGCTGGTCACCGCGGCCACCACGTTCAACCTTTCCACCCCCGATCCGGACAACGCCGAAATCACGGTGGCCGCGCGCAAGTTCGCGGAACTGGTGGCGGCCAAGACCGGCGGTCAGGTCGAGGTGAAGGTGTTCCCCAGCGGTCAGCTCTACGGCGGCGACCCGTCGGCGGCCGTGCGCCAGCTGGCGGGCGGCTCGCTGGACATGCTGCTGCTGTCGTCGTCGCTGTACGCCAACTTCAACCCGAAGTTCACGGCCATCTCGGTGCCCTACTTGTTCGACGACAGCGCGCAGTTGCGCGGCTACCTCGCCGGGCCCCTGGGGCAGGAGTTGCTGTCCGACCTCAACGGGATCGGCATCCGCGGCCTCACCCTGTGGCAGCGCCCGTTCCGCCAGATGACCAATTCGCGGCGCGCGATCACCGGTCCGCAGGATCTGTCGGGCATGAAGTTCCGCGTGCCGAACAACCCGCTGTGGGTCGATTTCTTCGGCAAGGCGGGCGCGGTGCCGACGCCAATGGCTTTCGGCGAGGTTTACAACGCGCTGCAGCTCAAGGTCGTCGATGGCCAGGAGAACCCGATCAACATCCCGGTGACCGCCAAGTTCTATGAGGTGCAGAAGTTCGCGACGCTGTCCAACCACATGGCTGACGCCTGGGTGCTGGGCATCAACCCGGCCAAGTTCAACGCCCTGCCCGACGCGCAGAAGCAGGCGCTGCAGGCCGCCGCGACCGAGGCCGAGGCGTGGAAGTTCGCCAACGACACCGCCGATCACGCGAAGTCGGTGGACTTCCTCAAGAGCAAGGGCATGGAGATCAACACGCTGACGCCTGCGCAGCAGCAGAGCTTCGTCAAGCTGTCCAAGGATCTCTACCCGCGCTTCGCCACGCTGGTCAAGGACCAGGGCTTCTTCGACAAGACGCTGTCCAGCGTCGGCAAGAAGTAAGTCGCGGGAGGCCAACGTGAACACGCCGCACAGTGTGTCGCCCGCGCCAGAGGCCAACACCACGCTCGGCTCGCTCTCCGGGCCGGCACGGTGGATCGAGTGGGTACTGCGCCTGACGATGGGCGGCATCGTGCTGGTGGTGCTGATGCAGATCGTCGGCCGCCTGGGCGGGCGTCCGTTCTCCTGGACCGAGGAGCTCACCCGCGCGTTGTTCATCTGGATGATGTTCATCGGCATGGCGGCCAGCATGCGCCGCGCCGACGCCGCCCGGGTCACGGTCGCGCTGCAGTGGCTGGCACGTCCGCTGCGGCGCATTGCGGTGCCGATCTACATGGCCGCCTGCCTGGGCTTCTTCGCGCTGATGGCCTGGACCGGCATCGGCATGGTGCGCCAGCAGGTGATGATGAACGAGACCAGCGCAACGCTGGGCTGGCCGAGCTGGGTGATCGGCTCGGTGGTCCCGGTGTCGGCGCTGATCGCCATCGCCTGTACGTT
>JANOQS010000016.1:0-5668 GCA_031414975.1 Methylibium sp.
GTGGTGCATGGCAACGACCTGCTGCCGATTGCCTTCAGCCCCGCTGCGCTGGACATCATGGTGCGCAACGTGACCCAGGTGCAGGAGCGCCTGCGCCGCCCGATGCTGGTGGAAAACCTGTCGGCCTACCTGTCGTTTCGCAGCTCCGGCGGCGATGTGATGGACGAGCCGCGCTTCTTCGCCGAGCTGTGCCGGCGCGCCGGCTGCGCGATGCTGCTCGACGTGAACAACCTGATGGTCAACGCATTGAACGCGCAGGCCGACCGCGACGCCGCAAGCCAGGGCCGCAGCCCGCTGCAAGTCTGCTGCGACTTCATCGACGCGCTGGCGCCCGGCAGCGTGGGTGAAGTGCACCTGGCCGGCTACTGCGAAAGCGCCGAGGGCCTCGGCCTCGTCATCGACGATCACGGCAGCCGCGTGCGGCCCGAGGTGTGGTGCGTGTACGAACATGCGCTGCGCCGCTTTGGCCCGCTGCCCACGCTGGTCGAGTGGGACACCGACCTGCCCGCGCTCGACGTGCTGCTGGCCGAAGCCCGGCACGCTGAAGGCCTGCTCGCCGCGTGCCGGCCGCTGGCGCCCACGCCGTGAGCGCCGCCGCCGAGGCGCAGCGCCAGCAAGCCCTGCTGGCCGCCCTGTGGCAAGGCAGCGACGAAGCCGTGGCGCCGGTCCTGCAGCAGACTGGCGCACGCGCCGCGCAGGGCCTGGCGGCCTACCGAACGAACGCCGCGGCGGTGGCCGAGCGCGCGCTCGCGGCAGTGTTCGGCACCGTGCAGACCATGCTCGGCGCCGACCCGTTCAAGCACCTGTCGCGCGAGTTCTGGCGCGTCCACCCGCCCGAACGTGGCGACCTGGGCGAATGGGGCGATGCCTTCCCCGCCTGGCTGCAGGCCCACACCGCGTTCACCGCATGGCCCTGGCTGGGTGATTGCGCGCGGCTGGACCTGGCGCTGCACCGCTGCGAGCGCGCCGCCGACGCCGAGCTGAACGCTGGGTCGCTGGGCCTGCTGGAAACCGCCGACCCGGAGCACCTGCTGATCGAGCTGATGCCGGGCACGGCCGCGCTCGCGTCGGCCTGGCCGTTGGCGACGATCCACCGCGCGCACCACCTGCCCGAGGCCGAAACCGCCGACCCGTTCGCCGACGTGCGCGCCGCGCTGGCCGCGCATCGCGGCGAGCCGGTGATCGTCGCGCGTGCCGGTTGGCGCGCGCGCGTCCATGCGGCAGACGCGCCGACGCTGGCCTGGACGCAGGCGCTGCTGCAGGGCGTGCCGCTCGGCACGGCGCTCGAACAAGCCGGTGCAGATTTCGACTTCGGCCACTGGCTCGCCAGCGTGCTGCGCGACGGTGGCCTGAAAGAAGTGCGGCGCCTCGGCGACTGACCTGCGCACCATCGCCGACCCGGAGCCCACGATGACCCTCGACACCCACACTTCCTTGCCCGCGCGCCTGTGGACGCTGGGCGAGCGCGCGATCCAGGCCGTCGAGCACCTGCAGCCCGCTGCGCAGTTGTTGGCACGCTGGTTCGTGGCGGGCGTGTTCTTCCGCGCCGGGCTCACCAAGCTGCGCGACTGGGACATCACGCTGGCCCTGTTCACCGACGAGTACATGGTGCCGCTGCTCAGCCCCGGCGTGGCGGCCGTGCTGGGCACCGGTGCCGAGCTGCTGCTGCCGGCGCTGTTGCTGCTGGGCCTGGGCGGGCGCTTTGCCGCCGCGGGCCTGTTCGTCGTCAACATCGTGGCGGTGATCAGCGTCGCCGAGCTGCCCGAACCCGCGCTGCAGAGCCACGTGTTCTGGGGCAGCCTGCTGGCCGCGCTGGTGCTGTGGGGGCCGGGCCGCTGGTCGATGGACGCGTTGTTGGCGCCGCGTTTGCGGGCCTGGGTGTTTGGCGCAGGGCACGGAGCGGCTGCGGCGCCGCGTGCACGCGGACGCGTGTCGTCCTGAACAAGTGCTCGACCGCCTGGCCGTCGATCTGCTGCGCCCCGCGCTTGCGCGAGCGGCACGCGCGTCGGCCGGCGTAGGCCTGCGGGCGGACCAGGTCACGCTGATCGGCTTTGCCATCGGCATGGCCGCGGCCGGCGCCATCGCCACGCAGCATTTCATTGCCGGTTTGGTCCTGCTGCTGCTGAGCCGCTTGTGCGATGGCGTCGACGGCGCGCTGGCGCGGTTGACCACACCGACCGACCGCGGCGCGTTTCTCGACATCACGCTGGACTTTCTGTTCTATGCCGCCATCCCGCTCGCGTTCGCCCTGGCCGACCCCGCCGCCAACGCGCTGCCGGCTGCCGTGCTGTTGGCGGCCTTCGTCGGCACCGGCAGCAGCTTTCTCGCCTTCTCGGTGCTGGCCGCGCAGCGCGGATTGAAGAGCGACGCCTACCCCACCAAAGGCATCTACTACCTGGGCGGGCTGACCGAGGCGACCGAGACGATCGTCTGTTTTGTCGCCATGTGCCTGTGGCCCGCATACTTCCCGCTGCTGGCGCTGGGCTTTGCCGCGCTGTGCGGGCTGACCATCGCCACCCGCCTGTGGGCCGGGTGGCAGGTGCTCTCCCGGTAGGTTCACAGCCAGGGCTCGGCAGCGCGGCCGACCCCCCGGCGAGGCCGCGCACAACAACACGAGGAGCACAGATGTCCCGCCAGAAACTGCTGCTGATCGGCGCGCTCGTCGTGCTGGTCGGGGCGTATTTCTACTTCGACCTCGGGCGCTTCCTGAGCCTGGACTACGTCAAGCAGCGCCAGGCCGATTTCGCCGCGCTGTACGCCGAAAAGCCGCTGCTGCTGATCGGCGCCTTCTCCGCGCTCTACGTCGCCGTCACCGCCCTGTCGCTGCCCGGCGCGGCGATCATGACGCTGGCGGGCGGCGCGATCTTCGGCCTGCTGGCGGGCACGGTGATCGTGTCGTTTGCCTCCAGCATCGGCGCCACGCTGGCCTTCCTGGCCTCGCGCTACGTGCTGCGCGACAGCGTGCAGGCGCGCTTCGGCGCGCGCCTGGCTGACATCCACAAGGGCATCGAGAAAGACGGCGCCTTCTACCTGTTCACCTTGCGCCTGGTGCCGCTGATCCCGTTCTTCGTCATCAACCTGGTGATGGGGCTGACTCGAATGAAGGCCGGCGTGTTCTACCTGGCCAGCCAGCTCGGCATGCTTGCCGGCACGGTGGTGTACGTGAACGCGGGCACGCAGCTGGCGCGCATCGACTCGCTCGGCGGCATCCTGTCGCCGGGCCTGGTGGGCTCCTTTGTGCTGCTCGGCCTGTTCCCGCTGATCGCGAAGAAGATCGTCGGCATCATCCAGGCGCGCAAGGTCTATGCGAAGTGGGCGAACGTCAAGCCAAAGACCTTCGACCGCAACCTGGTCGTCATCGGCGCCGGCGCGGCGGGGCTGGTCACCAGCTACATCGCGGCGGTGGTGAAGGCCAAGGTCACGCTGATCGAAACCCACAAGATGGGAGGCGACTGCCTGAACTACGGCTGCGTGCCGAGCAAGGCGCTGATCAAGTCGGCCACCCTGGTGCGCCAGATGAAGCACTCGGCCGACTACGGCATCGCCAAGGCCGAAGCCACGTTCAGCTTTGCCGACGTGATGGAGCGCATCGCGCGCATCGTGCGCGAGATCGAGCCGCACGACTCGGTGGAGCGCTACACCGGCCTGGGCGTGGAGGTGTTGCAGGGCTACGCGAAGCTGGTGAACCCGTGGACCGTGCAGATCGATCTGGGGGATGGCAAGGAGCCGGGCAAAACGCAGACGCTGACGACGCGCAGCATCGTCATCGCCACCGGCGCGATGCCGTTCGTGCCGCCGCTGCCTGGGCTGGACGAGGTGGGTTACGTCACCAGCGACACGCTGTGGGGCCTGCGTGAATTGCCGGCGCGCCTGGTGGTGCTGGGCGGCGGGCCGATCGGCTGCGAGCTGGCGCAGAGCTTTGCGCGGTTGGGCTCGCAGGTCACGCAGGTTGAAATGCTGCCGCGCGTGATGGTGCGTGAAGATGCAGAGGTCTCGGCACTGGCGCAGCGCGCGCTGGAAGAAGACGGCGTGCGCGTGCTGACCGGCCACAAGGCGTTGCGCTGCGAGCTGGAAAAAGCGGGGGAGGGCGAGCGCAAGTTCATCGTGCTCGACCACTTGGGCGCGGAACTGCGCATCGAGTTCGATCAACTGCTGTGCGCCGTCGGCCGCGTGGCGCGGTTAAAGGGCTACGGGTTGGAGGAGCTGGGAATACCGGTGGGCCGCACGATCGAAACCAACGAGTACCTTGAAACGATCTACCCCAACATCCTCGCCGCCGGTGACGTGGCTGGCCCCTACCAGTTCACCCACGTGGCCGCGCATCAGGCCTGGTATGCCGCCGTGAACGGCCTGTTCGGCACGTTCAAGAAGTTCAAGGCCGATTATTCGGTGATCCCGTGGGCCACCTTCATCGACCCCGAGGTGGCGCGCGTCGGCCTGAACGAACAAGAGGCGAAAGAGAAGGGCGTGCCGTACGATGTCACCAAGAACGGAATCGACGACCTGGACCGCGCCATCGCAGACAGCGCCGCGCACGGCTTCGTGAAGGTGCTGACGGTGCCGGGCAAAGACAAGATCCTCGGCGTCACCATCGTCGGCGCGCACGCCGGCGACCTGCTCGCCGAGTACGTGCTCGCGATGCGCCACGGCCTGGGCCTGAACAAGATCCTCGGCACCATCCACACCTATCCGACGATGGCCGAGGCCAACAAGTACGCCGCCGGAGAGTGGAAGCGCAACCACCAGCCGCACAAGCTGCTCGAATGGGTCGGGCGCTTTCATGCGTGGCGGCGGGCGTGATCGCGCACTGTCGCACCACAAACAAGGTGCCTACTGATGAAACTGCCAACCCGGATCGGCACCCCTGCCGAGGTATCCGCCGGTCACGCTGCGCACACGTACGAACCCGGCGGAGTGGAGCGCTCGCGCGGCGGCGAGGCTTCGCACGCCGACGTTGCAGATGGTGACGACCTGATCACCGAGACCCAGGCCGGCCGCGAACACAAGAAGTGCAAACGTCTTTCTGTCCTGCTCTGCGACGCCATACGACCACTGGTCCGGACCAAACTGAATCAGAAGTGCGCCGACGATCTGACCCGATGACCGTTCGACGGTGGATCGCGTGTCGATAAGCTTGATTTCCCCCTGCCGCCAGAGCTGCACCGCTCGTTCCGCGGTGATGGAGACTTCGTTGGTCGGCGGAGCACCGAAGTTCACCGAGGCGCATCCCCCGAGAATGCAACAAGCGAGCGGCACGACGCCGCGCACAACTCCCGAAACGGCAGCACCGAGAAGCACAGTGGCTCGCATGCGCACTTCGCTCTGGATCACAAGGCCACGCCGCGCTCTTCCCGGCTACTGGGGCCGTACGTACCGCACCAGTTCCATCCCAGGCTGAGGTTGAGTGCTGCCCTTCGGCCAGTTCTCGCGCGAATAGCGCACGCGCGCACGCACTTGCGGTACATACCAATGCGTGAGCGTCGATTGATCAGACCAGACACCGGTTTTCCAATGGCCTTTGCCGACGATCTTGACGGCATCAAAGGTGCCCGCCTTGACGGTGACCTTCTCGCTCCCGACAACCTTGTAGGTGATGTTGTCCTCGCCCACCTGTCCCCGGCCGTTGATCCAGTCGGTCTTGCAGGACCAAGTCTTTCCCACCTCAAGC
>JANOQS010000017.1:0-2181 GCA_031414975.1 Methylibium sp.
GCGCGTTCGCTGCTGGTGGCCCAGGAACAATTGGCGCAGGGCGTGGAAGCCGGTTTCATGCAGGCCAAGATCACCACCGCCCGCTTTTACGCCGACCACCTGCTGACCAAGGTGCCCGGCATGCGCGACAGCATCGTCGAAGGCGCCGAGGCCATCACTTCAATGTCTTTGGAGAGTTTCTGAACATGGCGCTGCCCCCGGTCCTGCAACGTGTGCCGCTGCCGATCATCGGCGCGCCGCTCTTCATCGTCAGCAACCCCAAGCTCGTGATCGAGCAGTGCAAGGCCGGCGTCGTCGGATCCATGCCTTCGTTGAACGCACGGCCCGCCGAGCAACTCGACGAGTGGCTGGCCGAGATCACTGAAGCGCTGGCGGCACACAACAAGGCGCATCCTGAATCGCCAGCCGCACCGTTCGCCATCAACCAGATCGTGCACAAGAGCAACGACCGGCTCGAACACGACCTGCAGGTCTGTGCCAAGTACAAGGTGCCGATCGTCATCACCTCGCTCGGTGCGCGCACCGACCTGAACGACGCAGTGCACGCCTGGGGCGGCGTGGTGCTGCACGACATCATCAACAACGCCTTCGCCCACAAGGCGATCGAGAAGGGCGCCGACGGGCTGATCGCGGTCGCCGCCGGCGCCGGTGGTCACGCCGGCGTGAAGAGCCCCTTTGCGCTGATCCAGGAGATCCGCCAGTGGTTCGACGGCCCGGTGGCCTTGAGCGGCGCGATCGCCAGCGGCGGCGCGGTGCTGGCGGCGCAGGCGATGGGCGCCGATTTCGCGTACATCGGCTCGGCCTTCATCGCCACCGAAGAAGCGCGCGCGGCCGACGACTACAAGCAGATGATCGTCCAGAGCAGCAGCGACGACATCGTCTACAGCAACCTGTTTACCGGCGTGCACGGCAACTACCTGAAGGGCTCGATCCGCAACGCCGGGCTGGACCCGGACAACCTGGCCCTCAGCGACCCGAGCAAGATGAACTTCGGTGGCGCGTCGAGCAAGGCCTGGAAAGACATCTGGGGCTGCGGCCAGGGCATCGGCGCGGTCGACAAGGTGGTGCCCACGCGCGAACTCGTGGCGCGCCTGCGGCGCGAGTACGAGACGGCGAAGCAGCGGCTGATCCCGGGCTGAAGCCATGAGCTCGCGCCAGGTTGTCCGCAACGCCACCGTCTTCGACAGCGTCTCCGGGCGGCTGTTGCCGCACAGCCAGATCGTCATCGAAGGCGAACGCATCGCCGCGGTCACGTCCGAGCCGATCCAGGTCGATGACGCTCTGGTGATCGACGCCGGTGGCCGCGTGGTGCTGCCCGGCTTGATCGACGCGCACGTGCACGTTGTTGCTGCGTCGCACGACCTCGTGAAGCTCGCGATGCAGCCGCCCTCGCTGGTGTCGGCCGAAAGCAGCCGCATCATGCGCGACATGCTGATGCGCGGCTTCACCACCGTGCGCGACGCGGCCGGCGCCGATTTCGGCCTGCAAGAGGCCGTCGAACGCGGCCTCTTCGAAGGGCCGCGGCTGTTCATCGCCGGCTTCCCGATCTCGCAGACCGGCGGCCACGCCGACATGCGGCCCAAGGGAGTGCGCACGCGCGAGATGTTCTGCGCCTGTGCCGGGCTGGGCCTGATCGGCGCGATTGCCGACGGCGTGGGCGAAGTGCGCCGCGCGGTGCGCGAGCAGGTGCGCAACGGCGCGAACCAGATCAAGATCATGGCCGGAGGCGGCATCTCCAGCCCCAGCGACCCATTGGAGGGCACGCAGTTCTCGCTCGAAGAACTGCGCGCCGCCTGCGAAGAAGCCGAGGCTGCCAACCTGTACACGATGGCGCACGCCTATTCGCCACGCGCCGTCACGCGCGCGGTGCAGGCCGGTGTGCGCTCGATCGAACACGGCAACCTGATCGACGAAGCGACGGCGCGGGTGATGAAGCAGCACGGCGCCTACCTGGTGCCCACCTTGTCGACCTATGTCGCGCTGGCCGACGAAGGGCAGCGCCTCGGCTGGTCGGCGTCGATGCTGGAGAAGCTGGCCGCTGTGAAGACGCGTGGCATCGAGGCGGTGCGCATCGCGCGCGCCGAAGGCGTGCCGGTGGTCTTCGGCACCGACCTGCTGGGCCATATGCACGCGCGCCAGTCGGGCGAGTTCGACCTGCGCCTGGCGGCGATGCCGCCGGTG
>JANOQS010000018.1:0-11580 GCA_031414975.1 Methylibium sp.
ACGCCGCTGCTGCTGCAGTACGGCGCCGGCGACTACAACTGCCTGCACCAGGACCTGTACGGCGAGCACGTCTTCCCGCTGCAACTGGTCGTGCTGCTGAGCGAGCCGGGGCGCGACTTCGAAGGCGGCGAGTTCGTGATGACCGAGCAGCGCCCACGCATGCAGTCGCGCCCGCAGGTGCTGCCGCTGCGCCAGGGCGACGCGGCCGTGATCGCAGTCCACCACCGCCCGGTGCAGGGCACGCGCGGCGTGTACCGCGTGAACCTGCGCCACGGCGTCAGCCGTATACGTTCCGGCCGCCGCCACACCCTGGGCATCATCTTCCATGACGCCGCATGACTGCGATGAACCAGGACCTCTTCGACCTCGATCCGCCAACGCAACAAGCCCTCTGCCCCGGCGCGATGGTGCTGCGCGCCTTTGCGCTCCCCCACGTCACCGCCCTGCTTGCAGCCGTGCAAACCGTGACCACCCAAGCCCCGCCGCGCACCCTGCTCACCCCCAGCGGCCTGCGCATGTCGGTCGCGATGACCAATTGCGGAACCCTCGGCTGGGTCAGCGACCGCACCGGCTACCGCTACATCGCCACCGACCCGCTCAGCGGCCTCTCCTGGCCCGCAATGCCGGCCGCGTTCACTGCGCTGGCGCAAAGCGCTGCGGCCGAGGCCGGCTACCCCGCCTTCACCCCCGACGCCTGCCTGATCAACCGCTACGAAGCCGGCACCCGCCTGTCACTGCACCAGGACCGCGACGAGCGCGACTTCACGGCCCCGATCGTCTCGGTCTCGCTCGGCCTGCCCGCGATCTTCCTGTTCGGTGGCCTGCAGCGCAGCGACAAGGCTGCGCGCGTGCCGCTGACCCACGGCGACGTGGTGGTGTGGGGCGGCCCGGCGCGTCTGCGTTTCCACGGCGTGTTGCCGCTCAAGCCCGGTCAGCACGAGCTGCTGGGCAGCCAGCGCATCAACTTGACATTGCGCAAGGCCGGGTGACCTGGGGCGACAGTTGATGCGGTATCGAAAGTGTAGAAAATAGCGCGCATGAACCTGCAAGACCTCCCCCAGGACATCGGCGAAACCACCCCCGAGCGGTGCGACGTTCTCGTGATCGGCGGCGGCCCGGCCGGCTCCACCGCTGCCGCGCTGCTGGCGCAACAAGGCCGCAAGGTGGTGCTGCTGGAGAAGGCGCACCACCCGCGCTTTCACATCGGCGAGTCGCTGCTGCCGGCCAACGTGGCGTTGTTCGACAAGCTCGGCGTGCGCGACCAGGTCGAGAAGATCGGCATGCCCAAGTTCGGCATCGAGTTCGTGTCACCCGAACACGAGCACCGCTCGTACGTCGAGTTTGCCGATGCGTGGGACAAGACCATGCCCTACTCGTGGCAGGTGCGCCGCTCCGAACTCGATCAGATCCTGTTCCGCAACGCCGCCACGCGCGGCGCGCAGACGCTTGAAGGCTGCCGCGTGCGCGACGTCGCCTTCGATTCCGACGGCGCCACCGTGCAGGCCGAACTGACCGATGCAACCAACGCACAAGGCCACAAGACCCTGCGCACCTGGCGCGCCAAGTTCGTCGTCGACGCTTCCGGCCGCGACACCTTGCTGGCCAACAAATTCCGCATCAAGGACAAGAACCCCGAGCACAACAGCTCGGCGCTGTTCGGCCACTTCACCCACGCCGAGCGGCTCGAAGGCAAACGAGAAGGCAACATCAGCATCTGCTGGTTCCCGCACGGCTGGTTCTGGTTCATCCCGCTGGCCGACGGCACCACCAGCGTCGGCGCGGTGTGCTGGCCGTACTACCTGAAGTCGCGCGACAAGCCGCTGAAGGAGTTCTTCCACGACACCATTGCGAGGGCCCCCGAACTGGCGCGCCGGCTCGAAAAGGCCACGCTGGTGGACGACGCCGTGCATGCCACCGGCAACTTTTCGTACGACAGCCGCCATTGCAGCGGCGAGCGCTACCTGATGCTGGGCGACGCGTTTGCCTTCATCGACCCGATGTTCTCGTCCGGCGTGTACCTGGCCATGCACAGCGCCTTCGACGGCGCCGAAGTCGTGGCCACCCACCTCGACCGTTCGGCCGAAGAAGCCGCGCGCGCCCGCAAGCAATTCGAGAAGACCATGCGCAAGGGCCCGCGCGAGTACTCGTGGTTCATCTACCGCGTGACCAACCCGACCATCCGCGAGATGTTCATGTACCCCGCCAACCCGCTGCGCGTGAAGGAAGCGCTGATGTCACTGCTGGCCGGCGACATCTACGGCAAGACGCCTTTCTGGCTGTCGCTCACGGCCTTCAAGGGCATCTACTACATGATCTCGGTGAAGAACCTGCGGCGTACGTTCAATGGGTGGAAGCGGCGGCGGTTCAATATTCAGGATGTGGGGTTGTTGAAGGGGGAGACCATCCAGCAGGTGAAGTAGCGCCCCTTGGCGAGCCGTCGTCGGTGGTGGTCAGTGTGGCCGAACGATCTGGATCGTGGTCTCCCCGCGAGTTACCGTGTAGCCATTGATGCCGGAACGGTGACTGGACGACAGGTAGTCGTCGCCATCGATGACGATGGAACCCGTCACGGTGTCGGCGAACCTGAACGACGAACTCGTCTTGCTGATGATCTTGATGTCGGGGCCGATCTTGATGGTCTTCGTGTCGTCGGTGCTGGCGAAACCACCACTCCACGTCAGATCGATTTCGACCTGCCTGATGATGTTCATGCTGTTTCCTTTTCTGTTCGATCGGCTTCAAGGCGCCAAGCGCAGCAGGCTAGCTGCCGGATCAGCGCCCGCTTCCAGCCTTCATCGAATCTTCAACGTGAACGTGCCATTGCCTGCCCCGAATGGCCCGTTCGAGGTGATCTGCAGCACGTGGTCACCGCGTGGCAGTGGCTCGATGACGAAGAAGTAGCCATCCGATACGCCGACCTGCGGCGAGCCGGTGACGCAACTGTCCAGCACGGACAGGCTGGCAGCACCGGTGAAGCCGAACAGGTTGGTCGTCACGCGCCGCGCCTTCAGCGGTTTGCCGTTCAGGATCGCCTGGCCGCTGGTCTGGCTGACGAGGTCTGCGATGCCGGCGGCCAGGAAGTCTTCCAGCGACTGCCCCGCGGCCGGTTTGAACGCCGGGTCGGGGCAGGGATAGTCGTTGATGAAATCCACAATCGGCGACAAGATGGCCTTGCCATGCGGAATGGTGCAGGTGCGCGAGAAGTTCGGGTCGATCGGCCCGGCAAGGAACCACACCGGCCCCTCCTGGTTGATGCCGCAGTTGGTGCCATCGTCGAATGCCGAGTTCACGTTCGCCGGGATCGACATCCACCAGCGCCACCAGGCCTTGGTCCACTCGGCATGGCTTTGGCCGCGCCACTGGCCCAAAGAGGCGTCGGAGCGCGCCCAGTCGTTGCCGCGGCTGTTGTGGTTGATAGCGAAAGCAGACCGTGCTGACCGTGCACCCGGCGAGCCGTCGGCACCCGCCTGAGCGGAGCCGGCCAGCGCGAGCCAGCAGCCGAGCAGGACCGAAACCGCTGCAACTGTCTTGAATGGGGTATTCATGCTGTTCCTCCGGTGTGGTGTTGTGACCAAGGCCGACACAAGGTTGCGCTCGGCCGATCGGGGCTGCAACAGTACGAATGCACTACTGGCACCCCCTGGAAGTGCGAGTGGGGGCGGCGCTCCTGGCCGCCGGCTCGGTCAATGCGTCAGCGGAAGATTGGCGCTGATCGCCGAAACCCCGTCGGTCCCTGCGATATTGCAGATGGGATGAGAAAAGTCCGCCTGCAGACTGGGGACCGGAACCAGACCTTGATAGTTGATGTTGTCGGCGCGCCCTGCGGGGCCGACCCCACCTGTCACGAAGTCCAGAGCCAGGTTGGTTCGGGTACGCCACGCGATGTTGTGGTCGGCGCATGAGGTGTCACCGCTGACGCCGATCGCACCCACCAGGGTGCGCACGTTGTTCTTGAGCGCGTAGAGTGCAAGGCCTCCGCCAAACACGTTCACACCGCCGATCTTCTTTCCGACCATGGGGTCAAGCGGCTGACCATAGAAGGCCGAGAGCCCTTGGTAGGCGACATCTGGATTGACAGGGTTGCTGTGCTGCAGCCCGTAGAGCGAGCCTCCGGGCTGCACCGCCGCCCACAAATTGGCCGTCGAGAGGGCCAGGCCCGGCAAACTGAACGAATTGGCCGTGTTGGCTTTTTGTGCCGAAATCACGCGACTGCCAGGCCATTCCGACCCTCGATCCGTTCCTGTGAACGCCACCGCACACACGACCCCGTCGCGGCTAACGATGGTGCCCCACATGTCCAGGTTGAATCCGCCGTTGGCTTGACTTCGGGCCGCCTTGAGGGCGGCTTTGAGCGCGGCATGGTTGGGCAAGTCGCCGCAATCGGCGTGTGCCAGAGACGCTCCGAGTGCGAGGGCAGCCATCGCCGCCACTTTGTGTCTGGTTTGCATGAAACCCTCCAGGTGTTTGAGTCGACAGCCGGACAAGACAATGCAGCGGCTCGCCGCGCTGCCCGGCAACGCGTCGGCGAGATGAGGCGAGGAGTGGCGAGGGATTTGCCCAGCGAAGCCGAAGGCTCAGTCCGTCACTTCCCTGGATACCGGCATGACATTCAGGATGTACTCCGCGTCAATCACGAAGTCCCCGTTCACGGCCCTGAAAGTGAGCGTGTGGACGCCAGGACCGAGCCCCTGAACCTTGGCGTAGTAGCCGTCATCCACACCCGGCGAATAGGTGCCCGCGGGAAACACGCCGTCGCAAAAGGCCAAGAAGATGTTGTCGGCGGGAAACGTGCCGCTGAACGGCTCGGAACGCACCCGGCGTATCTGCTTGACAGGCTTGTTGTCCACCTTGGCAGAGAGGCCCGTCACAGCATTCATGCTCGCCGCCGCGGCTGCACGCAACTGGGCCACGGTCTGGTTCGGGCTCGTTGAAGGGCAAACGCCCGGCGTGTTGAGGTTGAAGTAGTTGATGACGGGGAAGAACAGCGTCACGCCTTCGGGCACGGAGCAGGTACGGCGAATGATCCCGCTGTCCAGCGAACCGGCGAGAAACCACACCGGTCCGCGCTGGCCCACCATGCAATTGGCGCCGCCAGGGTCCAGGAGCGGGTTGCTGGTCTTGGGGATCGAGAATGCCCACTGCCACCACTGGGCGCTCAGTTCCTTCATCGAGTCGCCGGAGTCGCTGTCCGCGAGCGCCGGCATTGATGCGACGCCCATTGCAAGTGCCGCGATGGACAGAAGACGTGTGCTCGCATTCATGAAAATCCTCCCTGTGAGTGCGAGTCTTGGGTGGCTCGCTGATCTCAGGTTGCTCCCGCATCCGCGAGCACGCAATGGTGCGAATGCACTACCCACCCTTGTCCGGCGTGGTGTCCTGCTCGAAGCGCAGCAGCAGCCCCGCCATCTCTGCCTTGTTGTGCACCGCCAGGCGTTCGAAGGCCAGTGCCAGGTGGTTGCGCACGGTGTTGGGAGAGATGTTCATCTTCGCGGCGATGTGCTTGTTGCCGTGGCCTTCGGCCGCAAGGCGGGCGACCTGGCGCATGCGCTCGGGCAGGTCGTCCACCGCATTGCGTTCGCGCAGTTGCACGAGCACGAGGCCGCCCAGGCGCGACAGGCGTGCGACGGTGCACTTGGGCATGGCGGCGCTGGCGGCGCCGATGGCCATCAACTCGCGCAGCGGGTCGGGCAGGTAGGGGCCGCGCCAGCCCGGCCACTCGCGGCTGGCCAGTTGTTTGAACGGGCCCTCTGCGTGGCGCACGACGCCCATCGCGTCCACGGCCGCCGAATGCCACTGGCTGGACGCGCCGAGCTTCGCGCCGCTGGCCAGGTGGGCCAGCTTGTTGCGGCTGTCGGCTTCGATCAGGTGCGGGAAGACGCTCTGCTTGAACTGCTCTTCGGCTTCGGTAAAGGGTTGCTCGCGGCTGGCGCGGTACAGCGAGATGCTGTTGAACACCGAGATCTCGGGCTCGAACAGCAAGGTCACCATGCCTTGCTCCAGGCCGTAGCGTTCGAGAAAGGGCATGAACAGCGGCGGTGCGCTTTCGCGCGCGACGCGGCGGATTGCCTTGCCAGGGTTGCGGATCGACTCGGCGATCATCGTGTCCTGGTCGGCCAGCGGTGCGTAGTCCACCAGCAACTGCGCGGGTTGGTGATACAGGTGCAGGGTGTGGCCCACCAGCCCGGCCGGCGTGGCGGCGGCGCTGGCCCAGAAAGCCGAGTCGAACGCGAGGTCGTGCGACAACCTTTCGAGCGCCCAGTCCTGGAACAACTCAGCCGCCTGTTCTGCCGCCCCGCGGTACAGGTCGAGCAGGAACTGACTCTGGAGTTTGAACGCGTCCATGGGGCCCCCTTGGGATGCTCGGAACGGCGTTCACATCAGGTTTGCGCCGCATCGGCAACCGTATTTCTATTGGTTGCGCAGCTTGCGCCCGATCCGGCGGGATGGCAACGGTACGAATGGACTAGTCGACTTCCGGTT
This sequence comes from Methylibium sp., assembly GCA_031414975.1. GTDB lineage: Bacteria > Pseudomonadota > Gammaproteobacteria > Burkholderiales > Burkholderiaceae_C > LGRD01. The sequence continues at coordinate 6,481 of JANOQS010000018.1, forward strand.
CGGCCCCATGATCTTCGAAGCGCAGCACCAGGCCCGCCATCTCGGCCTTGTTCTTCACCGCCAGCCGTTCGTACGCTTCGACCAGGTGGTTGCGCACGGTGTTGGGCGAGATCTTCAGTTGCGCCGCAATGTGCTTGTGTGTGTGGCCGTCGGCCGCCAGCCGGGCCACCTGGCGCATGCGCGCGGGCAGGTCGTCCACGGCATGGCGTTCGCGCAGTTGCACCAAGGTCAGCGGCCCCAGGGTCAGCGGGCCCAGGTGGGGTAGCCGCGCCACGGTGTGGTGTGGCATGCGGGCACTGCGCAGGCCGCTGGCAATCAGTTGTTGCAGGGCGTCAGGCAGGTAAGGGCCGCGCCAGTCGGGCCATTCGCGCAACGCCAGGGCCTTGAAGCCTTCGCCCGCATGCCGCACCAGGCTCTGTGCGTCGATGGCCGCGGAGTGCCAGAGGTTGGCCACGCCGCCCGGGGCGTGGTGCTCGAGTTGCGTCAGCTTGTTGCGGCTGTCGGCTTCGATCAAGTGCGGGAAGACGGTCTGCTTGAAGTGAGCCTCGGCCGCACTGAAGGGCCGCCCGCGGTCGGCGCGGTACAGCGAGATCACCGAGTACACGGCGATCTGCGGCGCGAAGGCGAGCGTCGTCATGGTCTGTTCCAGGCCATAGCGACCGAGGTAGGCATGCACGGCCTCGGGCAGAGCGTCGCGGCTGACGACACACAGCGTCTTGCCCGGCTGCGCCAGCGACGCCGCGTTGACCGTGTCCAGATGCTTGAGCGATTCGTAGTCTGCGATCATCTGCGCCGGCTGGCGGTACAGGTGGGCCAGGTGACCGACCGGGCCTGCGTCGGTGGCCGACGCGCTGGCCCACAGCGCGGAGTCGAACGGCAGGTCGTGCAAAAGGCGCTCCAGCGCCCAGTCCTGGAACCGGTCGCTGGATTGCTTGTCGGCGGCCCGGTACAGGTCGAGCAGAAAGCGGCTCTGGGTCTCGGCTTCGTCCACGCAGCACCCCCGGCGGTCGGGCCAGCTCGGCGATACGAGCTCGCACGATGCAAGGTTGCGCGCATTGTTCCCGAGGGTCCAGCGCGCTTCTCATCAATGTTGTGGAGACGGTGGCGCGGTCGGAGCGCTCTGGCGAGCGACCGGCGCCTACTCCTGCACCAGGTAGCGCTTGGCGCGCAAATTCTTCTTGATCTCCTGCAGCATCGGCCGCAGTTCGCCCGGCAGGCGCAGCGCGACCGCGGTGGTCAGGATGTCGATCACCACCAAGTGCAGCAGGCGCGACACCATCGGGCTGTAGCGGTCGTAGTCTTCCGGGTGGTCGACCGCGAGCAGGATCTGGTTGGCGCTGCCCTGGCCCGATCCTTGTCCCATCAGCGCCAAGGGCGAGCCGCTGGCGGTGACGACGATCAGCGTGGCGCCCTTCTTGCGCGCGATCTCGGCGGCGTCGAGCAGGTCGCGGCTGCGGCCCGAGTTGCTGAAGATCACCAGGCAGTCGCCCGGCTTGAGCATGGTAGCGCTCATCACTTGCACGTGGGCGTCGCTGCAGGCCACGGCGGTGACGCCGAGGCGGAAGAACTTGTGCTCGGCGTCCAGCGCCACGATGCCGGAGTTGCCGACGCCGTAGAACTCGATGCGGCGTCCGCTGGCGCCGGCTTCGGTCAGCGCCACGATCGCGCGTTCGAAGGCGTGGTTGGTGGCGTCGTTGCGGTAGCGCAGCAAGGCGCTCACCGCGTTGTCAATGACCTTCACGATGATGTCGCCAGCCTTGTCGTCTTCATCGACGGCGCGGTGCACGAAGGGCACGCCCTCGTTCACGCTGCCGGCGAGCTTGCGCTTGAAGTCGGTCAGCCCGTCGTAACCCACGCTGCGGCAAAAGCGCACCACGGTGGGCTTGCTCACGTGCGAGCGTTCGGCCAGTTCGGTGACCGGCAGGCTGGCAAAGCTGCGCGGGTCCAGCAGCACCAGCTTGGCCACGCGCTGCTCGGCCGGGGGCAGGGCGGGGATGGAGGCGCGGATGCGGTCGAGCATGGCGTTCTTTGGCTGGTCTTTGGCTGGTCTTTGGCTACTGTTCTTCGGACCAGGCGAAGCCGTCGCGCGCGACCAATGCGCTCGCCGCCGCCGGCCCCCACGTGCCCGCCGCATACGGCCGCGGGCCGGTGTTGTCGTGCCGCCAGGCTTCCAGCACCGGCTCGACCCAGCGCCACGCCTGCTCTTGTTCGTCGCTGCGCACGAACAGGTTCAGCCGGCCCGCAATCGCGTCGAGCAGCAGGCGTTCGTAGGCACCCACGCGCTGGCTCGAGAAGGCCTTGTCGAAGTCGAGGTCGAGCGACACCGGCGCCAGCACTTCGCTGATGCCGCTGCCCTTGGCGGCCAGCAGGTGCAGCTCCAGCCCGTCTTCGGGCTGCAGCTTGATGACCAGCTTGTTGGCGCGGCTCGCGCCCGGGAAGATCGGGTGCGGCACCTCGCGGAAATTGATGACGATCTGTGCCTCGGGCTTGGCCATGCGCTTGCCGGTGCGCAGGTAGAACGGCACACCGGCCCAGCGCCAGTTCTGCACCTCGGTGCGCAGCGCCACGAAGGTTTCGCACGCGCTGCCCTCGGGCACCTTCACCTCTTCCAGGTAACCCGGCACCGGCTTGCCGTCCACCGTGCCGGCCTTGTACTGGCCGCGGATCACGTCGCGCGCCACGCCTTCGGGCGTGAACGGTTTCAGCGAGCGCAGCACTTTCAACTTCTCGTCGCGGATGCAGTTGGCGTCGTTCGTTGGTGGCGGCTCCATCGCGATCATCGTCAGCAACTGCAGCGCATGGTTCTGGATCATGTCGCGCAGCGCGCCGGTGGTGTCGTAGTAGTCACCGCGCGTGCCCACGCCCAGGCTTTCGGCCAGGGTGATCTGGATGTTGGCAATGCTCTCGCGCCGCCACAGCGGCTCGAACAAGGCGTTGCCGAAGCGCAGTGCCGACAGGTTCTGCACCGCCGGCTTGCCCAGGTAGTGGTCGATGCGCAGCGCCTGGTTCTCGACGAAGGCGGCGCGCACCACGCGGTTGATCTCTTGCGCGCTGGTCAGGTCGTGGCCGAGCGGCTTTTCGAGCACCACGCGCACGTTCGGGCCGTTCAGCCCCACCGCGCCGAGCTGCGCGCAGATCTGCGGGAACAGGTGCGGGCTGGTGGCCAGGAACAACACCACGGTGTCGGCGCCGCGCGCGCTCAGCGTGTCTTTCAGGCCGGCGTAGTCTTCCGGCTTCGAGAGGTCCATGCGCCGGTAGTGCAGCAGTTCGGCAAAGCGCGCGAACTCTTCGTCGCTCGGTTGTTTGGAGCTCTCGACCTCGACGAAACGCTCCTTGATGAAAGCGCGGTACTGGTCGTCGCTGCGCTCGTCGCGCGCCACCGCGATGAGCCGCCCGCCTTCGGGCAACTTGCCGTGGCGGAAAGCCTGGAACAGCGCCGGCATCAGCTTGCGCCAGGTGAGGTCGCCGGTGCCGCCGAAAAGAACGAGGTCGAAGGACATGGTGGGGGTCGAGCGCCGATGAAGCGGCCGATGTAACTTTGTTTCATCCAAATCATGCACGAGTTTCTTCGGCCGGTCAACGCCACGTGATCAACGCCGCGCCAAGTGCGGTTACCAGGCAGGTACAAGTTGACGCCGGATCTCGTCAAGGCGAACGGCTCGGGTTCTAATGCCGCAGTCGCCGCCGCGCCCGCCGCGCCCCGTCTGTCTGTGAGGCCCTGCCATGAACACTCCCCGCTGTGACCAGACCCAAGCCTGGGCGGCCCTGAAAGGCCACTTCGAAGCCCACGGCCGCGACTTCGATGTGCGCGAGGCGTTTGCGCGCGACCCGCATCGCTTCGCCACCATGAGCGTCGAAGCGCCCGAGGTATTTGCCGACCTGTCGAAGAACCGGCTCGATACGGCGACGCAGAAATTCCTGCTCGACCTGGCGCGCGAATGCGGTGTCGAAGCGCGCCGTGATGCCATGTTCGAGGGCGAGCCCATCAACCTGACCGAAGGCCGCGCAGTCCAGCACATCGCACTGCGCGCGCCGCGCGGCGCGGGCCTGTTCGGCGACGACGTGCATGGTGTGCTCGACTCGATGCTGGCCTACGCCGAGACGGTGCGTGACAGCGCCGCCAGCGGCATCCGCCACGTCGTCAACATCGGCATCGGCGGCAGCGACCTGGGGCCGCAGATGGTCGTGCCGGCGCTCGATGCGTTCGTGCATCCCGGCATCACCTTCCACTTCGTCTCCAACGTCGACGGCCACGACATCACGCCGGTGCTGCGCAGGCTCAAAGCCGCCGAGACGCTGTTCATCATCGCCAGCAAGACCTTCACCACGCAGGAGACGATGGCCAACGCGCAGGCCGCCAAAGCCTGGTTCCTGGCCAACGGCGGCACCGACACACAGAAGCACTTCGTCGGCGCCACCACCAACATCAAGGCGGCGGCCGAATTCGGCATCAGCACCACCTTCGGCTTCTGGGACTGGGTGGGCGGGCGCTACTCGCTGTGGTCGGCGATCGGCCTGCCCATTGCGCTGGCGATCGGCGCAGACCATTTCCGCGAGCTGCTCGCCGGCGCGCACGCGATGGACCGCCACTTCGCCACCGCGCCCGCGCACAAGAACCTGCCGCTGCAACTGGGCCTGCTCGACGTGTGGTACCGCAACTTCCACGGCTTCACCAGCCGCAGCGTTGCGCCTTACCACCAGGGCCTGAAGCGCCTGCCGGCCTACCTGCAGCAGCTGGAGATGGAAAGCAACGGCAAGTGCGTCGACCTGGCGGGACAAAAGCTGCCCTACGGCACCAGCCCGGTGGTGTGGGGCGAGCCCGGCACCAACGGCCAGCATGCGTACTTTCAGATGCTGCACCAGGGCACCGACGTGATCCCGGTCGAGTTCATCCTCGTCAAGCGCCCGACCCACGCGCTGACGGATCTGCACACCAAGCTGCTCGCCAACGGCCTGGCCCAATCGCAAGCACTGATGCTCGGCAAGACCACGGCGCAGGCGGCGGCCGAGAAGGCGCCGACGGCGTCGAAAGACCTCGACGCCCAGACCCTGGCGCGCCACCGCACCTTCCCTGGCAACCGCCCCAGCACCACCTTGATG
>JANOQS010000019.1:0-1967 GCA_031414975.1 Methylibium sp.
GGGCCAAGTAATGCAACTCGAGCTCCTGAACGACCAGGGTCAAGCCACCGCCAAGGTGGACGCGCCGGACACGCTGTTCGGCCGTGACTACAACGAAGCGCTGGTGCACCAGGTGGTCGTGGCCTTCCAGGCCAACGCCCGCCAAGGCACCCGCGCGCAGCTCGACCGCGCCGAGGTCAAGCACTCGACCAAGAAGCCGTGGCGCCAGAAGGGCACCGGCCGCGCCCGTGCGGGCATGACCTCGTCGCCGCTGTGGCGCGGGGGCGGACGGATCTTCCCGAACAGCCCGGACGAGAACTTCAGCCAGAAGATCAACAAGAAGATGTACCGCGCCGGCATGGCCGCGATCTTCTCGCAGCTGGCCCGCGAAGGCCGCTTGGCGGTGGTCGACTCGATCTCGGTCGATTCGCCCAAGACCAAACAGCTGGCCGCCAAGTTCAAGGCCATGGGCCTGGACTCGGTCCTGGTGATCTCCGACCAGGTCGACGACAACCTGCTGCTGGCCTCGCGCAACCTGGCCAACGTGCTGGTGGTCGAGCCGCGCTACGCTGACCCGCTGTCCCTCGTCTTCTACAAGAAGGTGCTGGTGACCAAAGCGGCGATGGAGCAACTCAAGGAGATGCTGGCATGAGCGTTGTGAAACATAGCGAGGGCCGCCTGGCCACCGTGCTCGTCGCGCCGATCGTGTCCGAAAAGGGCACGATGACTGCCGAGAAGCACAACCAGGTGCTGTTCAAGGTGCTGCGCGATGCCACCAAGCCCGAAATCAAGGCGGCCGTCGAACTGATGTTCAAGGTCGAAGTCGAGTCGGTGCAGACCGTCACGCAAAAGGGCAAGGTCAAGCGCTTCGGCAAGTCCACCGGCCGGCGCGACCACGTCAAGAAGGCGTATGTCTCGCTCAAGGCGGGCCAGGAGCTCAACTTCTCCGGGGAGGCCGCGTAATGGCCATCGTCAAAGTCAAACCGACATCGCCCGGCCGCCGTGCCGTGGTGAAAGTGGTGCACGCGCACCTGCACAAAGGCAAGCCCGAAGCATCGCTGCTCGAGCCGCAGATGCAGAACGCCGGCCGCAACAACAACGGCCACATCACGATCCGCCACAAGGGCGGTGGGCACAAGCACCACTACCGCGTGGTCGACTTCGTGCGCAACAAAGATGCGATTCCAGCGAAGGTCGAGCGCATCGAGTACGACCCGAACCGCACGGCCCACATCGCGCTGGTGTGTTATGCCGACGGCGAGCGCCGCTACATCATTGCGCCGCGTGGCCTGGAAGTGGGCTCGACCATCCTGAGCGGCGCCGAAGCGCCGATCAAGGCGGGCAACACGCTGCCGATCAAGAACATCCCGGTGGGCTCGATCATCCACTGCATCGAGATGCTGCCCGGCAAGGGTGCGCAGATCGCGCGTTCGGCGGGTGCGTCGGTCACCTTGCTGGCACGTGAAGGCACTTACGCTCAGCTCCGGCTGCGATCCGGCGAGGTTCGCAAGATCCACGTCGACTGCCGCGCGACCATCGGTGAGGTGAGCAACGAAGAGCACAGCCTGCGCCAGTACGGCAAGGCCGGCGCGCGTCGTTGGCAGGGCATCCGCCCGACGGTCCGGGGTGTCGCGATGAATCCGGTGGACCACCCGCACGGCGGTGGCGAAGGCCGCACCGGCGAGGGCCAGGCGCCTGTGTCGCCGTGGAACACGCTGACCAAGGGCTACCGCACGCGCAACAACAAGCGGACGCAGACGATGATCGTCGCGCGTCGCAAGAAGTAAGGGGCCGCCATGACGCGTTCACTGAAAAAAGGTCCGTTCGTCGACCACCATCTGCAGGCCAAGGTCGAGAAGGCTTCGGCCACCAAGGACAAGAAGCCGATCAAGACCTGGTCGCGCCGCTCGACCATCCTGCCCGACTTCATCGGCGTGACGATTGCCGTGCACAACGGCAAGCAGCACGTGCCGGTGTATGTCACCGAC
>JANOQS010000020.1:0-11610 GCA_031414975.1 Methylibium sp.
GCGTCGGCGAGCAGGGCGAACTTCAGCAGCGGGGAGGGGTGTACGGCTTTCATCGGGGGTTCTCCGGGGTTGAGTGCGCCCAGTGTCGGCACCCGGAGAACGCCAGACGATTACCTGGCAGGTAACGCGCCCCGCTGCGTCAGCGCGCGAACAGCCCCTTGTGCTGCTCGCGCAGCAGGTTCTTCTGCACCTTGCCCATCGCGTTGCGCGGCAGGTCGGGCACGACGAACAGGTGCTTGGGCACCTTGAAGTTGGCGATGTGGGTTTTCAGCGCGCTCACCAGTTCGGTCGCCGACGGCGTCGCGCCGGGTTTGGCCACCACCACCGCGACCACGCCTTCGCCGAAGTCGGGGTGCGGCACGCCGATCACGGCGCTTTCGGCCACGCCGGGCATGTCGTTCAGGTAACCCTCGACCTCGGCCGGGTAGACGTTGTAGCCGCCGGTGATGATCAGGTCCTTGCTGCGGCCGACGATGGTCACCACACCTTTGGCATCCACCTTGCCGACGTCGCCGGTCTTGAACCAGCCGTCGGGGGTGAACTCTTCGGCGGTCTTTTCCGGCATGCGCCAGTAGCCCTGGAAGATGTTCGGGCCGCGCACTTCGATGCCGCCGATCTCGCCGGTCGGGCACTCCTGGCGGTGCTCGTCCATCACGCGCAACTGCACGCCCGGCAACGCAAACCCGACCGTGCCGCCGCGCCGCTCGCCGAGCGCGGGGTCGCAGGGGTTGGACGTGAGCATCACCGTTTCGCTCATGCCGTAACGTTCCAGAATGGTGTGGCCGCTGCGCGCGCGGAAGTCGTTGAAGGTTTCGATCAGGAGCGGTGCCGAGCCGCTGACGAACAGGCGCATGTTGCGGCACACCTCCTGTGTGAAGCCGGCTTCGCCGAGCAGTCGCACGTACAAGGTCGGCACGCCCATGAACACGGTGGCCTCGGGCAACCGCGCGATCACCGCCTTGGGGTCGAAGCGCGAGAACCAGATCATCTTGCTGCCGTTGAGCAGCGCGCCGTGCGAGGCAACGAACAGGCCGTGCACGTGGAAGATGGGCAGCACGTGGATCAGCACGTCGCCGCCCTCCTCAGCAGTGCGCCAGCCCCAGTACGACTTCAAGGTCCGCGCGTTGCTCAGCAGGTTGCCGTGCGACAGCATCGCGCCCTTGCTGCGGCCGGTGGTGCCGCTGGTGTAGAGGATCGCGGCGAGTTCGTCGGCGGACTTGCGCGCGGGTGTGTGGCGGTCGCTGTGGTGCGCGGCGCGTTCGAGCAGGCTGCCGGTTCGGTCTTCGTTCAACGTGAACACATGCGCGGTGCCGGCGCGGAACGCGATCTTCGAGACCCAGCCGAAGTTCTTGCCCGAGCACACCATCACGCTCGGCTCGGCGTTGCCGATGAAGTACTCGATCTCGCTGCTCTGGTAGGCGGTGTTGAGCGGCAGGTACACGTAGCCGGCGCGCAGCACGGCCAGGTAGAGCATCAGCGCTTCGACGCTCTTCTCGGTCTGCACCGCCACCCGTGCGCCGGCCGGCAGCTCGAGCGAGGCGAGCAGGTTGGCGATCATTGCGGTGGCGCGGTCCAGGTCGCGCCAGGTGTAGAACTGCGTGGCGCCATCGGCGGTTTCGATCGCGGTCGCGTCCAGGTCGGCCGGGAAGGCGTTGCGCAGTGCGCTGAAGAGGTTGTGGTCGTCGGCCATGGTTGTGTCTCCGTTCGGTTCTTGTGGGGCTCGTCTTGGCGCTGCTCAGGTGCGCCCGAAGCGCGCCGGCCGCTTTTCGATGAAGGCCGTCACGCCTTCGATGTGCTCGGCGCTCGCGGCGTAGCCGAAGTGCGCGCGTCGCTCGGCGGCGCTCGGTCCGCCCGTCTCGAGTTGTCGCAAGCTGCGCTTGTTGACGCGCGCGGCTTGCGGCGACAAGGCGGTCAGCGCGTCGGCGCGCTGCACGGCGCGCGTTTGCACCTGCCCGTCGGCCACCACCTCATGCACCAGGCCCAGGCGCAACGCGGTGTCGGCATCAAGCAGGCGCGCTTCGAGCAGCATCTCGCGCAGCACCGGCGCGGCGACGATGCGGCGCAGCACCTGCAGTTCGCCGGGGGCCATCGGGAAACCCAGCTTCGCGATCGGCGCGCCGAAGCGGCTGCCGTGGCCGCACACGCGGATGTCGCAACACGCCGCGATCTCCAGCCCACCGCCGATGCACGCGCCGTCGATCTGCGCCAGGGTCGGGATGTCGCAGGCCAGCATGGCGTGCAGGGCCGGCGCGACGATGTTTTCGTGGAAGTGGTGCAGGCGAACCTCATCGAAACGGAAGCTCGCGAACTCGTGGATGTCGCCGCCCGAGGCGAACTGCCCATCGTCGCCGCAGACGATCACCGCGCTCGGCGCCTCGGCCGCGCTCATCGCCTGCAGCCGCTCGAACGCGCCACGCAACTCGCCCCACATCGCCACGTCGATGGCGTTGAGCTTGCCGGGGTTGGCGAGAAGCACGCGGGCGCGGTGCCCACCCGCCCCGGTGCGTTCCAGCGTGACGCTGCCCGACATCAGTCCAGCTTCGCGCCTGAGTTCTTCACGACCTCGGCCCAGCGCTTCACTTCCGCGCTGACGAACTTGCCGTACGCATCGCCGTACAGGTTCGGCGTTTCGGCCCCCAGACCGTTCCAGGTCTTGACCAGCTCTTCGGACGTGAGCGCCTTCTTCATCTCGGCGCTCATCTGCTCGACGATCTCCTTCGGCGTTCCCTTCGGTGCCCACAGGCCGTACCAGGTTGCCACCTGGTAGGTGGGCACGCCGCCTTCCGCGCTGGTGGGCACGTCGCCAAAGCCCGGGGCACGCTTGTCGGCACCGACCGCCAGCGCCTTGATGCGCCCGTTCTTGATGTGCGTGGCCGACGAGCCCAAGCCGTCGAACATCATGTCCACCTGCCCGGCGATCAGGTCTTGCAGCGCCGGGCCGGCGCCGCGGTACGGAATGTGGGTGATGAAGGTCTTGGTCTGCAGCTTGAACAATTCGCCCGCCAGGTGGTGCGAGGTGCCGTTGCCGGCCGAGCCGTAGTTGAGCTTGCCGGGGTTCTTGCGCGCGTAATCGAGCAGGCCCTTCAGGTCGGTGACCGGCACGTTCTTCGGGTTCACCACGATCACCTGCGGCACGCTGGAGATCAGCCCGACCGGCACGAAGTCGGTCTCGATGTTGTAGTCGAGCTTGGGGTACATCGACGGTGCAATGGCGTGGTGCACCGCACCCATGAAGAAGGTGTAGCCGTCCGGCGCGGCCTTGGCCGCCATGCCGGCGCCCACGGTGCCACCGGCGCCGCCCTTGTTGTCGATGATGATCTGCTTGCCGAGGTTTTTGGTCATCACCGCGGTGAGCGGGCGGGCAAACGCGTCGGTGCCGCCACCGGCAGGGAAGGGCACGACGATCGTGACCGGCTTGGTGGGCCAGCCCGATTGGGCGTGCAGCGCGGGGCTGAACAAGGCGCTGCCCAGCGCGGCGGCCAAGGCCAGGGTGTGGGATTTCATCTTTTGTCTCCGTGACTGAATGGGTGAGGTGGTCTTGTCAATCAAAGCAGGGCGGCCAAAGCGCGCGAGTGTGCCACTTCGCCCTGCACGAACATCTCGTGGTGCGATTCGACCTTGTTCAGGTCGTACAGGTAATTGACCATGAGCCCGAGCGACTGGCGCACGCCCTTGGCCGACAGGTCGCCCAAGGGGTTGAGCCGCTCCAGCCGCGCGCCGTTGTCGAGGTGAAAACGCGCCACCGGGTCGCCACCTTCGGCCGGTGTGCGGTAGGCCAGGTAGAACGCGCCCAGGCGCAGAAGCGCCTGCGTGCCGGCAGCGTCGAGGTCGCGCAGCGCGTGCGCCGTGGCGAGCTTGTCGAGGTTGCCCTCGCAAGCATCGAGCAGGGCCCGCAGCGCTTCACGCATGCGTTCGTCGCGCAGCTTGGTGAGGCCGTCGCACGGCGCGCCGGCACGCACCCAGCGTGCGAAGCCGGGGATCGGCGACAGGGTGCAGAAGGTCTTGAGCTGCGGCAGTTCGCGCTTGAGTTCGTCGGCCACGCGCTTGATCAGGAAGTTGCCGAGCGACACGCCCTTCAGGCCGGGCTGGCAATTGCTGATCGAATAGAACGCGGCGACCTTGAACTGGCTGAGTGGTGTGGGGTTCGAGGCCTTGTCGATCAAGGGCTTGATGGCGCCGGGCATGTCGGGCAGCAGCGCCACCTCGACGAAGATGAGCGGCTCGCTCGGCAACTGCGGGTGGAAGAACGCAAAGCAGCGCCGGTCGGGCTGCAGGCGGCGGCGCAGGTCGTCCCAGCCGTCGATCTCGTGCACCGCCTCGTGGCGGATGATCTGCTCCAGCAACTGCGCCGGCGAGTTCCAGTCGACCCGCTGCAGTTGCAGAAAGCCGGGGCTGAACCAGCTCGACAGCAGGTGCAGGAAGTCGGCCTCCACCGCCTGCAGTTCGGGCTGTTTGTCGACGCGGGCCAACAACGCGCGCCGCATCGCGACGATGTTGGAGGTGCCGCCCGGCAGCCGGTTGATGCGCCTCAGCAGCTCTTGCCGCGGCGGCTCGGTGAGCTGCGTCAGGCGTTGCAGGTTGGCCGCACTCGGGTCGCTGGCGTAGGCCTGCGCGCTGCTCAGAACCGCCGCCGGGTCGGGCCCGAAATCGGCCGAAAGACGCTCGAAGAAGCGCCCCTGCTGCTCGTCGGGCAGGGCCTGGAAGCGGCTCACCAAGGTGCGCGCGATGGCCACGCTGTTGGCCGCGCCGCGTTCGGAGAGCAGGCGTTTGCAGTCGACGATCAGGCCGCGCAGGCTGCGGTCGTTGCCGAGCTTGCGCGCTGCGCTGCCAAGGGATTCAAGCATTCGAGACTCCGTGCGTCGCCGGCGCTGCGGCGCCCAGAGCGCTGGGTTGAGAGCGCTTGATGACTGAGCAGGATCGTAATTTCTGATTCCGGGGCTCGCAAGGCCATGGAAACCCAGGGCTTCCGCGTCGCCCGGTCTGACTGGCTACGGCGCGTGCGTTTCGATGCCGGCCCGGTCGATCACCGTGCTGCGGTTGCGGCCCGCCGCCTTGGCGCTGTAGAGCGCGCGGTCGGCCCGGTGGTAGATCTGGTCGGCGCCGTCGGCCGCGTCGGCCGTGGTCAGCCCAGCCGAGAAAGCCAGGCGCAACTGCGGCAGTGCCGCCACCGACGGCGTGGCGAGCAGCAGCTTGCGCAACCGCGCCAGAGCTTGCGCGGCACCGGCGGCTTCGGCGTTGGGCAGCAGCACCAGAAACTCCTCGCCGCCGATGCGGCCCACCAGGTCGATCGGGCGCAGGTGCTTGCGGGTCATCTGCGCAAAGTGCTTCAGCACCTCGTCGCCCACGCTGTGGCCGTGGCTGTCGTTGATGAGCTTGAAGTGGTCCAGGTCGATCACCGCCACCGTCAGCGGCACCCGCATGCCGCGCGAACTGGTCAGCAGGTCAGCCAGGCGGTTGAAGATGAAGCGGCGGTTGTACAGGTTGGTCAGCGGGTCGGTGAGCGAGGCCACCACGGCCTTGTCGCGCGCCTGTCGCAAGGTGGCTTCGTTGGCTTTCAGCGGCGTCACGTCGGCCGCCACCACGAGCACCCAGCCGTCGGGGCGCAAGGTTTCGCTGACGCTGATCCAGCGCCCGTCGGTCAGGTCGGACTCGAAATTGCGCACCGGCAGCTTGCGGTGGGTCTGGCGCACCTTTGTGATCCAGGCGTCGATGTCGTCGGTCTCGATCAGCAGGCCTTTGCGCTCGCGGTGGCAGTGGCGCAGCATTTCTTCCCAGGTGGGGGCCGGGTCCAGGGTCGTCGCGAAGGCTTCGAGGAAGCTGCGATTGGCCAGGCGCAGGCGCTCCTGGGCGTCGAACAGGCCGATGCCGGCCGGGCTGCCTTCGAGGCTGGCCCACAGGGCTTGTTGTGCTTCAAGGTCCAAGGGCGGGTCCCCGGCCAGGGTTTCGAGGGCAAAGACGAATTTCGGTATCGGCCGTTTGTAGCGCCACTGAAGGCGATGCGGCGCTGCCGCGCGAATGTGTCATCTTCCCGGACATTACTGGACTTTGGTCTGCCCGGATGGAAGTCCCTGCCGCTCGCAGGTAAAGTGTCTGCTTTCCCGACACGCCTGCTGCCTTGACTGCTTCGCCTGCCACCCCATCGACTCTGCCCACGCTGCCCGCCGACGCCGACGGCGTGCTCAAGCTCGCCGCGCAGAGCCTGTTCGACACCTTTGCGCAGACGGCGATGGGCATGATGGTGGTGGACCGCGGGCACCGCATCGTGTGGATCAGCGAGGGCTACAAGCGCTTCCTGCCCGCGCTCGGCCATGCCGAGGCCGACTTCGTTGGCCGGCGGGTCGAAGAAGTGGTGCCCAACACGATGATGGCGCAGGTGATCGAGACCGGCCAGGCCATCGTGGTGGACCTGCTCACGAACCAGGCCGGCACCTTCCTCGTCAGCCGCCTGCCGCTGCGCGACGCGAATGGCGAGGTGATCGGCGCGCTCGGCATGGTGCTGCTGGACCACCCCGAGACCACGATGCAACCGCTGATGGTCAAGTTCAGCCGGCTGGAGCGCGAACTGGGCGAAGCGCGCCAGCAACTCGCCGCGCAGCGCCGCCCCAAGCACACGATCGCCAGCTTCATCGGCGCCAGCCCGGCGGCGCTGGAGGTCAAGCGCCAGGCGCGCCGCGTGGCGCAGGCCGACAGCACCGTGCTGCTGCTGGGCGAAACCGGCACCGGCAAGGAGCTGCTCGCGCACGGCATCCATGCCGCCAGCCCGCGGGCGGCGCGGCCGTTCGTCGGCGTCAACATCGCGGCGGTGCCAGAGACCTTGCTGGAAGCCGAATTCTTCGGCGTTGCGCCGGGTGCCTACACCGGCGCCGAGCGCAAGGGCCGCGACGGCAAGTTCAAGGCGGCCGATGGTGGCACCTTGTTGCTCGACGAGATCGGCGACATGCCGCTGGCGCTGCAGAGCAAGTTGCTGCGTGTGCTGCAAGAGCAGGAGGTCGAGCCGCTCGGCAGCAACCGCGTGCAGAGGGTGGACGTGCGCGTGATCGCCGCCACCAGCCGCGACCTGCAGGCGATGGTGGCGGCCGGCACCTTTCGCGCCGACCTGTACTACCGCATCAACGTGCTGCCGATCCACCTGCCGCCGCTGCGCGAACGGCTGGCCGACCTGGAAGCGCTGGTCGACGCGCTGGCCGAAGACATTGCCCGCCGCAGCGGCCTGCCGCACAAGGGGCTGAATGCCGACGCGCTGGCGCTGCTGGAGCAGCACGACTGGCCGGGCAACATCCGCGAACTGCGCAACGTGCTGGAGCAGGCCACCTTGATGACCGACGACTTGTTGCTGCGGCCGGCGCACTTCAAGGGCACGGCGCTGGGCGGCAAGGTGGTGGGGGAGCCGGAGCGGCACGCCGAGGCGGCTGCGCCGACACCGACGAACGCGGTGGCCGAGCCCGCCGCGCACAACGCCGAACCGCACCCCGCTGCGCCGCCCGCGCGGGCGGACGCGGCACCCCCCGCCGCACTGAAGCCGCTCCCGCAAGCGGTGGCCGAACTCGAAGCCCGTTCCATTCACGACGCGCTCGCCGCCACCGCCGGCAACAAGCTCGCGGCGTCGCGCCTGCTCGGCATCTCGCGCGCGACCTTGTACGAAAAGCTCGCGCTCTACGCGCTGAACGCCCCCAAACCCGCGCCGCAAGCGGCGATCTGAGCGCATGGCACCGAACCTCCGCATGAAGACCCGCGTGTTCCTCTCTTGCTGCCTGGCCGTCTGGGCCGGCCTGGCCGGTGCCCAGGCGCGGCCCGTGCCGGCGCCGGCGCCGGCGCCCGCACACGATCAAACCGTGCTGATCAGGATCCTGCGCGACGAAGCCTCCGCCTACGAACACGGCGATGGGGTCGAGCGCGACGGCGTGCGCGCTGCGGCGCTCTACTGCCAGGCCGCCAAGCTGGGCGACGCCGAGTCGCAGTTCAACCTGGGCTGGCTCTACACCAACGGGCGCGGTGTCGAGCGCAGCGAAGCGACCGCGGCGTTCTTCTTCAACGCCGCCGCCGAGCAGGGTTTCGAGCAGGCCAAGCGCATGCTGGGCACGGTGGGCGGCCCCACGGTCGACGTGCCCGAATGCATGCGCCCGCCGCCGCGGCCGGCGCCGCCATCGGCCCGCGTGGCGGCCACGCCGACCCAGCGCGCGGCCATCGACAGGCCGTTCGCGCCGCAGGTCGAGGTCACCTCGCGCGGCCCCAAGTACATCGTCGACCTGGTCAAGCAGATCGCGCCCGAATACAAGCTCGAGCCGCAACTGGTGCTGTCCATCATCGAGACCGAGTCGAACTTCGACACGGTCGCGCTGTCGCCCAAGAACGCGCGCGGGCTGATGCAACTGATCCCCGAGACCGCGGCGCGTTTCGGCGTGCGCAACTCGTTCGACCCGGCGCAGAACATCCGTGGCGGCATGGCCTACCTGCGCTGGCTGCTGGCCTACTTCGAGGGTGACGTGTCGCTCGTGGCCGCCGCCTACAACGCCGGCGAAGGCGCGGTGGAGCGCTACCGCGGCGTGCCGCCGTACCTGGAGACGCTGACCTACGTGCGCAAGGTGCTCACCGCCGCGCGCATGGTGGACCACGCCTTCGACGCGACCGTCACCGAACCGTCACCTCGGTTGCGCGCGATCCGCGCCCGCTGACTCCCTCCCCCGCTGGGGGAGGGGGCAACTCACTCACTCGACGATCTTCACCAACTGCCCCACCGTCGGCTCACCCCCACCGTATACCCCGTTGATCAACTTCAACTGCTGCTCCGGCAAGGTCGCCAGCGGCGACTGTCGCGCATGCTGCGCAAACCCGCCGCGCTGGTAGGGAACCGCCTTGATGACCCAGGGCCTGGCAGCGGCCTTGTCGGCCGCGGTCAGCGCCCGGAACGAGCCTTCGGCCTCTTGCAGCTGGCGCCGCGCGCGCTGCAGCGAATCGGCGTCTTTCGACACATAGCCCATCAGGTAGTTCTGCCCCGCCGGGCCGGTGACGATCGTCACCTCGAGCGGCTGCACCTGGCCCTGCTCGTTGCTGCGGCTGCCCACGAAACGCGTCGCCGCAAAGCCGTTCAAGGTGGTGCGCAAGAGGCTGCCCTTGTCGGGTTTGAGGGCGTTGCGAATGATCTCGTCGTGCGTCTTGCCGGCCTTCTCAGGCACCTGCTTCACCACCAGCCCGGCATTGGCTTCGGGGTTGACCATCGTGATGGCATCGGCTTCGTTCTGCAGCTTCCAGCCGGCCGGCGCGGTCAGCGCAAATCCCATCGGCTCGTGGTAGAAATTGCGCCCGCGCGTCAGACCCTGCGCACTGCTCTCGCCGAAGGTCATGCCGCTGATGGCCTGCAGGTAGCGCGAGCGGCCGTCGTCGGCGTACTGGCCCTTGTACTGCTGGGCGATCTGGGTGATGTCTTGCAGGCGCTTGTCGTTGCTCGGGTGCGAGGCCAGCCAGTTGCTGTTTGCCCAGGGCGTGCGGCCTTCGGCGCGCGCCGCATCTTCGGCAAAACGTTCCTGGTTCTTCAGCACCTGGATCACGTCGACCATGTTGCGCGGGTCGTATTTCGTACGTGCCAGGTACTCGGCGCCGAGCCGGTCGGCCTGCAGCTCCTGTTCGCGACCGTAGCTGGCGATGTAGCCGGCCGCCACACTCTGCGACACCTGGTTGGCGAGTTGCCCCGCGCCGCCCACGCCCACCCCTTCGAGCACCGCGCCGAGGATGGTGGCGGCGACGACGCCGACGCCGGCCGTGCGCTGCCGGGTGGCGCGCTGCGCGCCGTGGCGTGCCGTCACGTGGCCGATCTCGTGGCCGATCACGCCGGCCAGGTCGGCTTCGCTCTCCAGGTAGGCCATGATGCCGCGCGTGACGTACACGTAACCGCCGGGCAGCGCGAAGGCGTTGATGTCCGGGCTGTCGAGCACCGTGAAGTGCCATTCGAGCTGGCTGCGTTCGGACTGCCGGGCCAGGCGCTGGCCGATGTCGTTCACGTAGGCCTGCAGGCGCGGGTTGGCGTAGACACCGTATTCCTGCAGCACCGTCTGGTGCGCCTTCTTGCCTTCGGCGATTTCGCGCGGTTCGTCCATCACCGTGCGTTCGTTCTCGCCGGTGACCGGGTTGCGAACCGTGGACGTGGCGCAACCCGCCAGCAGTGCGGCCGCCAGAAGCAGGGGAAGGCAGGGGTGACGCATGGCTCGGCTCCGTCGGCGAACTTCGGGGCGCGATTTTAGGTTCTCGGCCGTGCGGGCGGCCCAGGGTTGACCCCGTGCGCCCGCACGCGCGGAAGGCACGAACGCGCACTTAGACTGGCCGCATGCCCACCGCCACCGCACAAGAACCGGGCCCCGAATCGCGCTACGCCTGGATGCGCCTGATCGTGTCGCTGCTGCTGATGACGATTGGCGGCTCGGGCATGTATGCGGTGACCGTGGTGCTGCCGCAAGTGCAGCTCGCTTTCGGCGTGTCGCGCTCCGACGCGTCGCTGCCCTACACGCTGACGATGATCGGGTTCGGGCTCGGCGGCATTCTGATGGGCAAGGTGGCTGACCGCTTCGGTGTGATGGTGCCGGTGCTGATCGGCACCCTGGGTTTGGGGGCGGGTTTCGTGATCGCCGGCTCGGCCACCGAGCTATGGCAGTTCAACCTGGCCCAGGGCCTGCTGCTCGGGTTGCTGGGCACCTCGGCCACGTTCGCGCCGCTGGTGGCCGACACGTCGCTGTGGTTCACGCGCCGGCGCGGCATCGCACTGGCCATCTGCATGAGTGGCAACTACGCGGCCGGCGCGTTCTGGCCGCCGGTGATGCAGTTGTTCATCGACAGCGCCGGATGGCGTGCCACCTACATCGGCATCGGCGCCTTCTGCCTGGTGACGATGTTGCCGCTCGCGCTGGTGTTGCGGCGCCGGCCGCCGGTGGCGCTGCCGGTGGTGGTGGCAGCGTCGGCGTCAGCAGCGTCGCCTGCCGCGTTGCCCGTGGCGTCACCGCACGCCGGCTCGGAACGCCCGCTGGGCTTTTCGCCCGGCGTGCTGCAGTTCCTGCTGTGCGTGGCCGGCGTGGCCTGCTGCGTGGCCATGTCGATGCCGCAAGTGCACATCGTGGCCTACTGCAGCGACCTCGGCTTCGGTGCCGCGCGCGGCGCGCAGATGCTGTCGCTGATGCTCGGCTTCGGCATCGTCAGCCGGCTCGTGTCGGGCTGGATCAGCGACCACATCGGCGGCCTGCGCACCTTGCTGCTCGGCTCGGTGCTGCAAGGCGTGGCGCTGCTGATGTTCCTCATCAGCGACGGCGTGACCTCGCTGTACGTCGTGTCGATCCTGTTCGGGCTGTTCCAGGGCGGCATCGTGCCGAGCTACGCGCTGATCGTGCGCGAGCATTTCACGCCGAAAGACGCTGGCGCACGCGTCGGCACCGTGCTGATGGCCACGCTGTTCGGCATGGCGCTGGGCGGCTGGATGTCGGGCGCGATCTTCGACTGGACCGGCTCGTACCGCGCGGCGTTCGTCAACGGCATTGCGTGGAACCTGCTCAACGTGAGCATCGTGGTGTGGTTGCTGGTGCGGGCGCGGCGGTTGGGAATGGGGCGCCGGGCAGGGCTTTCACCGCAGGG
>JANOQS010000021.1:0-1526 GCA_031414975.1 Methylibium sp.
AGCGCCGACGACTTTGCCTACACCGACCCGATCGACGGTTCGGTCAGCACCGCGCAAGGTATCCGCGTCGGTTTCAGCGATGGCTCGCGCATCGTGTTCCGGCTTTCGGGCACGGGCACCGAAGGCGCGACCTTGCGGGTCTACCTCGAGCGTTTCGAGTCCAATGCGGCGAAGCACGCGATCGACACGCAGGTCGCGCTGAGCGGGTTGATCACCATCGCCGACCAGCTCGCCGGGATCGTGCAGCGCACCGGGCGCATGGCGCCGACCGTGATCACCTGACGTCGCCTGACATCCACATCAAGCGCGCGCGCAATGAAAAGGGGCCGCTGATGCGGCCCCTCAAGACGCCTGGCGAGGGCTCGTGCCCTCGTCATTGCCTGCGGTCAGTTCGGGCTTTCAGTTCGCGCGAAGAATCGACGCCTCGTCTTTCGCTTCGCGGCGGTGCAGGATCAGCAACCCGGACTCGCTGGATTGGGTGTTCGGCACCGTCGCCTGAGAGATGGCCAGCTTGCCGCCCTTCTTCGACTCGACAAAACCGTACGGCCCATCCACAGGGTTGAAGCGCGCTGCGCCCGGTGTGAACAGCATGTTCTCGATCGCATCGGTCACGGCGCCGACGAAGTAGTTGTCGAACGCATAGACAGAGAACTTGATCGTCGCACCCGGCGCCACGCGGACGGCCCCTGCGGGGACCGACACCGCGGCAGAGCCGGCGTACATCGGCACGGTGAAGATCATGTTGGCCGAGTTCAGATCGGCGTCGCCGAAGAAGTAAGCGGTTGCCGGGCCCGCCAGGGAGCCGTCGGGGTTGAGCTTTCCGACGAACACCACGTTCTGGCCGGTGAGCGCAAAACCACCACTTTCCGAGTTGAAGACCACGTAGTCGTCCACCCCGTCGCCGTTCGTGTCGATGTAGATGTCGAACTCCGCCGGGTAGTTCGGGTGCGACCGGCGCCCGTGCGTGTTGATCGCAAACTCCAGGTAGTCGGCGCCGAACACCGCCGCGGGCAAGTGCCGCACGCCGACCGCACGCAGGTCGATCACCGCGAAGTTGTCACCCGGCTTGGGCAACTCGCTGCGCGGCAGCTTCGGGCTCGTGCCGGTCAGCGAGAACAGGTCGAACAGGCCGTCTTCATGGCCCACGTTGTTCACGTAGATCGACAGGTTGGCGCCACGCTTGGTCAGCCAGTGCACCTTGGTGGCCGCAGCACGGCGCGGCAGCACGTGCCAGGGAACCGTCAGCTTGTCTGCGCCGGCCGTCAGGGTGATGTAGCCGTCGTACTCAGGCCCGTTGAACACGGCGCCGTTGCCGCTGATGGCGGGGCCGAAGTCGGGCCAGTTCGGCAGCTTGTCGGGGTCGATCAGCAGGCGCACGTCCACGTCCTTGTAGCCATGGGCCGGCACCACGACCTGCGAGTTCAACACCAACCTGACCGCACCACTGGCTTCGTCGGCCGCATATCGGAAGCTCGGGGTGATCGTGAAGGTCTTGGACGAACCCGTCAGGTTCTCGACCCGCAGCC
>JANOQS010000022.1:0-1604 GCA_031414975.1 Methylibium sp.
CGCGGTGGCCGACGCCGGTGCGCAGCAGTTCGGCACCGGCAGCACCAGCATCCGCGTCACGCAGGACCTGCAGTTGCTGTCGGGCCTGCCGCCGCTGGTGCGTGAGGGCGACCGCTTCAGCGCGATGCTGACCCTGCGCAATACCACCGCGCGCGAGATGAGCGTGCGCGCCAGTTTGTCGGGCACGGTGAACAGCAACGCCGGCAATGACACCGATCGCACGCGCGCGCCGCTGACCCTGCCGCCGCAAGACGTGCTGCTGCCCGCCGGCGGCGCGAAGGAAGTGCTGTGGCCGGTGGACGTGCCGGCCGACGCCTACAGCATCAGCTGGGAAGCGGCAGGGGAAGAACAGGCCGGCACCGCGCCCGAGCGCGCCAAGGACCGCGTCAAGCTCACGCAACTGATCAGCGCCGCGGTACCGGTGCGCGTGATGCAAGCGACTTTGCAGCAACTCGACGGCAGCGTGATGCTGCCGCTGGCCGCACCCACCGACGCGCTGCTGGCCGACGGCGCGGGCAGTGTCAAGCGCGGCGGCATCAACGTCGCCGTGCAACCCAAGCTCAGCGGCGCGCTGCCCGGCATGCGGCGCTACTTCGAGACCTACCCGTTCGTGTGCCTGGAGCAGAAAACCTCCAAGGCCGTCGGGCTGGCCGACGGCGCGCTGTGGTCGGCGGTGGCCAACACGCTGCCGACTTACCTCGACAGCGACGGCCTGGCGAACTACTTTCCCCCGCGCACTGAGGACGGCCCGCGCGGCAGTGACCGGCTGACCGCCTACGTGCTCGCGGCCACGCACGAAGCGAAGTTCGAGCTGCCACCGGCGGCGCGCGACGCGATGCTGGCGGGGCTGGCGGCGTTCGTCGAAGGCCGCATCGAACGCAAATTCTGGTCACCGCGCGCTGACTTGGACGTACGCAAGCTCGCCGCCATCGAAGCACTGTCGCGCTACGGCCGCGCGCAGGCAAAGATGCTTGGCTCGGTGAACCTCACGCCCAACCTGTGGCCGACCGCGGCGGTGATCGACTGGCTCAACATCCTGCGCCGGGTCAACGGCATTCCGGAGCAGGCCAGGCGCCTCGACGAAGCCCAGCAGATCTTGCGCAGTCGACTCACCTACGCCGGCACCACCTTGAAGTTCACCAACGAAGAGGGTGACTTCTGGTGGTGGTTGATGGACAGTGCCGACGCCAACGCGGCGCGGCTGATCCTGGCCGTGCTGGACGACCCGGCGTGGCGCGACGACCTGCCGCGCATGGTGGTCGGCAGCCTGGCGCGCCAGCGCGGCGGCGCGTGGTTGACGACCACCGCCAACCTGTGGGGCTCATTGGCGCTGGACAAGTTCTCGACCAAGTTCGAATCGGCCCAGGTCGCCGGCAAGACGGTGGCCACTCTCGCAGGCGGTGCCGGCGGGTCGGGTGACAGCACGCGCAGCATCGACTGGGGCACGGCTGCCGGCGGCGGCGCGGTCAAGCTGCCGTGGCCTGCCGGCCAAGCCGTGCTGAATGTGACGCAGGAAGGCAGCGGCAAACCCTGGCTCGCGGTGCAGAGCCTGGCCGCCGTGCCATTGAAGGCGCCGATCCGCGCCGGCTACGCGATCACCCGCG
>JANOQS010000023.1:0-2956 GCA_031414975.1 Methylibium sp.
CTTCCCCGAAGTGATCGCGTTCCGCGACCGGCGCGTGGCCGAGATGGGCGAGCGCCTCGTCGTCGGGCACCTCGAAGACTCGATCAAGCGCGGCACCGTGCGCCTGTCGCACCCGCTCGAATCGCGCAACGGCCACCAGACGGTGGCGCTGCTCGAAGCGATCGAGGAGCACCGTTTCGACGTGCTGATGGGCGGTGCGCGGCGCGACGAAGAAAAGGCGCGCGCCAAGGAGCGCATCTTCAGCCACCGCGACAGCTTCGGCCAATGGCAGCCGAAGGAGCAGCGCCCCGAGCTCTGGACGCTGTTCAACACCCGCATCCGCCAGGGCGAGCACATGCGCGCGTTCCCGATCAGCAACTGGACCGAGCTCGACGTGTGGCTCTACATCGCGCGCGAGAACATCCCGCTGCCTTCTCTGTACTTCGCGCACGACCGCCAGGTGATCCGCCGCAAAGGGCTGCTGGTGCCGCTGACCGAGGTCACGCCGGTGGAAGCCGGCGAGTCGGTCGAAACCGCCGAAGTGCGCTTTCGCACCGTGGGCGACATGACCTGCACCTGCCCGGTCGAGAGCCCGGCGGCCAACGCCACCGAGATCGTCGCGGAGACCTTGAAGGTGACGATCAGCGAACGTGGCGCCACGCGCATGGACGACCGCACTTCGGATGCGTCGATGGAGCGGCGCAAGAAAGAGGGCTACTTTTGATGGAAACCGCAGTCGTGAAAGACCACCGCGCCCTGCGCTTCCTCACCGCCGGCTCCGTCGACGACGGCAAGAGCACCCTGATCGGCCGCCTGCTGTTCGACAGCCGCGCGATCCTGGCCGACCAGCTCGACACCTTGGAGAAGAAGGCGGCCGGTGCCCCGATCGACCTGTCCTTGCTGACCGACGGCCTGGAGGCCGAGCGCGAACAAGGCATCACGATCGACGTGGCCTACCGCTACTTCGCCACCAAGACGCGCAAGTTCATCATCGCCGACGCGCCGGGCCACGAGCAGTACACCCGCAACATGGTCACCGCGGCCGCCGGCAGCGATGCGGCGGTGGTGCTGGTGGACATCACCAAGCTCGACACGCTCGCCAAGCCGATCAGCCTGCTCGCGCAGACCCGCCGCCACGCACTGCTGGCCCACCTGCTGCGCGTGCCCAGCATCGTGTTCGCGATCAACAAGGTCGACGCGGTCGCCGACCCTGCCCAGGCCTACACCGCCGTGCGCGATGCGCTGCTGGCGTTTGCCGAACACGCGGGCATCCGGGTGGCCGGCATCATTCCGGTGTCGGCGCTTCGTGGCGACAACGTGACCCAACCGCTGGACGCAAGCTGGTACGACGGCCCCTCGCTTCTGCAGTTGCTCGAAAGCCTGCCCACCGCGCAAGAGCGCAAGGACGGCGACCTGCTGCTGCCGGTGCAATACGTGGCGCGCGACGGTGAAGGCACCGGCAACCAGCCGCGCACCTTGTGGGGCCGCATCGCGCATGGCCGCGTGAAGGCCGGCGACGCGGTGCAACTGTTCCCCAGCGGCCAGACCGCCACGGTCGCGCAAGTGCGCCTGGCCGGCGACGTGGTCGACAGCGCCGAAGCCGGCCAGTCCGCCGGCGTGGTGCTCGACCGTCAGCTCGACGTGTCGCGCGGCGACTGGATCGCCACGCCGCAGACGGTGCACGCCTCGCAGCGCTTTTCGGCCACCCTGGCCTGGCTCGACACCGAGCCGGCGCAGGTCGGCCGCAAGTACTGGGTCCGGCACGGCAACCGCTGGGTGCAAGCGCGCATCACCGCGATCGAGAGCCGGCTCGACATCCACACGCTGGAGGCCATCGACGCGCACGAGCTGGCCGTCAACGAGATGGGGCATGTGATCGTCGAGACCCAGCAGCCGCTGCCGGTCGAGGCTTACGAGACCAACAGAGTCGGCGGCGCGCTGATCGTGGTCGACCCGGCCAGCAACCGCACCAGCGGCGCGCTGCTGGTCAAGGCTGCGGTCTTGTCGGTGGCGTGATGACAGGCAAGGTCATCTTCATCGGTGCCGGCCCCGGCGCGGCCGACCTGATCACCCTGCGCGGCGCACGCCTGCTGGCGCACGCCGACGTGGTGCTGTTCGACGCACTGACCGACCCTGCCCTGCGCGACATGGCACCGCGGGCCCGCTGGGTGCATGTGGGCAAGCGCGGCTTCGAAGACAGCACGCAGCAGGCCGCGATCAACGCGCTGCTGGTCAAGCACGCCCGCACCGGCCAGACCGTGGTGCGCCTCAAGGGCGGCGACCCGAGCGTGTTCGGCCGGCTCGAAGAAGAACTCGAAGCGCTGGCCGCAGCGGGCATCGAATGCGAAGTGGTGCCTGGCGTGACCGCTGCGCTCGCCGCCGCGGCGATGAGCCAGCGTCCCCTGACCCGCCGCGGCAATGGCCGCAGCGTGAGCCTGAGCACCGCGATGACGCGCGAGGGCGAACTTCATGCCACCCGCAGCGCCGACACCGAGGTGTTCTACATGGCCGGCAAGCAGCTCGCCGCGCTGTCGCGCCGCCTGGCCGCGGCCGGTTGGGCGGCGGACACACCCGCCTGCGTGGTGTCGCGCGCCGGCTGGCCCGACCAGTTGTTCAGCGAGCACACGGTGGCGACCCTGGGCCACGCGGCCATGCTGCACGCCGGCCGGCCGAGCGTGGTCACGATCGGCGCCGGGGCGCTGCCGGTGTCGCACGGCGCCCGGGCCGAACGCCGCGCGCTTGACCTCGGTCAACATGAGGTTGCCGACGTCAAGCCGTAAAATCCCCTCCCGCACAGACCCCAAAACCACGAGCCTTTTTCATGACCCACGTCGTCCTCGAATCGTGCATCCGCTGCAAGTACACCGACTGCGTCGACGTGTGTCCGGTCGATTGTTTCCGCGAAGGCCCGAACTTCCTGACCATCGACCCCGACGAGTGCATTGACTGCGCGGTGTGCATCCCCGAGTGCCCGGTC
>JANOQS010000024.1:0-1819 GCA_031414975.1 Methylibium sp.
GCGCCGAACACGCCTTCGCCCCATTCCACGTTGTTCAGGTAGATCTCCAGGATGCGCTGTTTGCTCAGCAGTGCCTCCAGCATCAGGGTGATCACGAATTCCTGCCCCTTGCGTGCCAGGCTGCGCTCGCTGCCGAGGAACAGGTTCTTCGCCAGTTGCTGCGTGATGGTGGAGCCGCCGACGAGCTTCGGCGTGGCCAGTGGCCGGGCGGGTGCGGCCTTGGCCGGGCGACGCTCGTTGGCTTTCTCGGCGCGGGCTTCGGCGCTCTGGTTGCGCTCCCAGGCCTTTTCGATCGCGTCCCATTCCACGCCGCTGTGTTCTGCGAAGCCGGCGTCTTCCGAGGCGATCACGGCGCGCTTGAGCGAGTCGCTGATCCTGCTGTAGGGCACCCACTGCTGGCTCCAGCGCAGGTCGTGCTTTTCGGTCGCCAGGCGCCAGGCTTCGGAGCGCTGGAAGGTGGTCGATTGCGGGTCGACCACCACCATCAGCAGCACCCGCGCCAGGAAATAGAGCTGCAAGGCGAGCGTGCACAACAACAGCAGCGCCAGCAGGCGCGCGAGCGAGGCGAACACCTTGCTCAAGCTGCCGGCGCAGCCACGGTGGCTGCCATGTGCCGGCGCAGTGCAGCCAGCACCGGCGCGGTGTGTGGCCGCACGCCGCGCCACAAATGAAAACTCTCGGCGGCCTGCTCCACCAGCATGCCCAGGCCGTCGCGCGGCACCGCGCCGTGGGCAGCAGCCCATTGCAGGAACGGTTGAGCGGCGGGGCCATACATCAGGTCCACGGCCAGCGCACCAACGCGCAGCGTGTGGTCGGGCACCGGAATGGCGCCGCCCTGCAGGCTGCTGGCCGTGGCGTTGACCACCACGTCAAAACCTTCGCCGCAATGCTCCAGCGCGAGCGCCTGGAGTTGCGCGGGGCCGGCCAGCGGGCGGTGCCGCTCCACCAGCGCCTGCGCCTTGGCCAGCGTGCGGTTGGCCACCACCACCTGGGCCGTGCCGGCGCCCAGCAAGGGCCCCAACACGCCGGCCGCAGCGCCACCGGCGCCGATCAACAGCAGGCGCTTGCGCTGGAGCGACACGCCGGCGCCTTGTTCGATGTCGCACACCAGGCCGCAGCCGTCGGTGTTGTCGGCCAGCCAGCCCTGGGCATCGAAGCGCAAGGTGTTGGCGGCACCCGCCAGCGCGGCCCGTTCGGTGTGGCGCGGCGCGCGCCGGAAAGCGTCGAACTTGAACGGCACGGTCACGTTGCAGCCGCGCGCCGGGCCGCGGGCGGCGTCGCTGTCACCATCACGTTCGGAGCGTGCGAAGGCTTCGATCGCCTCGGCAAACCCGCCCAGCGGGCACAACAAGCGCCCGTAGTGCAGCGCCTGCCCGGTCTGCCTGGCGAACTCGGCGTGGATGAACGGGGAGCGGCTGTGTTCGACCGGGTTGCCGGCCACGGCGTAACGATCCATGAGTTATTGCGTCAAGGTGGTTTCAAGGCCTTCTTCGCGCGTGAACTTGAAGCGCGAAGTGATGACGATCTGGTCGGCCTTGCGCATCGCCTGCGTGAACGGCCCGAACGGCGCCGCGGCCTTGACGATGGCCACCGCGCGCATGTCGAGAATCTTCGAATTCGAGCCGCGCACCACCTCGGTCTCGACCACCCGGCCCCCGGCATCCACCGTCACGTTCATCGTCAACTCGCCGTACAGCTTCTTGCCCTGGTTTTCGGGGAAGTTGCGGGTGCCACGCTCTTCGATCTTGCGCCGCATCTGGTCGTAGTAGATCGCGTACACCTCTTCGCGCGTGGCCGGGCTGATGTAGCGCTTTTTCGG
>JANOQS010000025.1:0-1799 GCA_031414975.1 Methylibium sp.
GGCATCGGCATCGGCGGCACGGCCGAGAAGGCGATGCTGATGGCCAAGGAAAGCCTGATGGAGACGATCGACATGTTCGAGCTCAAGGCACGCGGCCCGCAGAACAAGACGGAAGAACTGCGCATCGAGCTGTGCGACAAGATCAACGCGCTGGGCATCGGCGCGCAGGGCCTGGGCGGCCTCACCACCGTGCTCGACGTGAAGATCGCGATGGCGCCCACCCACGCCGCCAGCAAGCCGGTGGCGATGATCCCCAACTGCGCCGCCACGCGCCATGCGCACTTCGTGCTCGACGGCAGCGGGCCGGCCTACATCACCCCGCCGAGCCTGGACCTGTGGCCCGACGTGCAGTGGACGCCCGACTACGTGAAGTCGAAAAAGGTGAATCTGGACACGCTGACCCGCGCCGAAGTCGCAAGCTGGAAGCCCGGCGACACCCTGCTGCTCAGCGGCAAGATGCTGACCGGCCGCGACGCCGCGCACAAGCGCATCCAGGACATGCTGGCCAAGGGCGAGAAGCTGCCGGTGGACTTCACCAACCGCGTCATCTATTACGTCGGCCCGGTCGACCCGGTGCGCGACGAGGTGGTCGGCCCGGCCGGCCCGACCACCGCCACGCGCATGGACAAGTTCACCGAGATGATGCTGGCACAAACCGGCCTGATCGGCATGATCGGCAAGGCCGAGCGCGGGCCGACCGGCATCGAGGCGATCAAGAAGCATAAGTCGGCCTACCTGATGGCGGTGGGCGGCGCGGCCTATCTGGTGTCGCGCGCCATCAAGAAGTCGCGTGTCGTGGGTTTTGCCGACCTGGGCATGGAAGCGATCTACGAGTTCGAGATCGCCGACATGCCGGTGACCGTAGCGGTCGACTCCGAAGGCACCTCGGTGCACACCACCGGGCCACGGGAGTGGCAGGCGCGCATCGGCAAGATTCCGGTCGCGGTGGCCTGAGCGCCGCGCCGGGGCGCCGGCCGATTCAAGGGCGCGATCACCCGCGCGGGTGGTGCGCCGCGTGGAGTTGCTTCAGCCGCTCGCGCGCCACGTGCGTGTAGATCGTCGTCGTCGAGATGTCGGCATGGCCGAGCAGCATCTGCACCGCGCGCAGGTCGGCGCCGTGGTTCAGCAGGTGGGTCGCAAAGGCGTGGCGCAAGGTGTGCGGTGACAGCGGCACGTTCACCCCACCCTTCAAGGCATGCGCCTTGATCAACTTCCAGAACATCTGGCGCGTCATCGGCCCGCCGCGCGCGGTGACGAACAGCGCCTCGCTGGCCTGGCCCTTCAGGATCGCGCCGCGAGCGTCGGCCAGGTAGCGCTCGAGCCAGACGTGGGCCTCTTCGCCGAACGGCACCAGCCGCTCCTTGGCGCCCTTGCCGGTGACGTGCAGCGCCCCGTCGGTCAAGCCCACGTGAACCGTCTTCAGCCCCACCAGCTCGCTCACGCGCAGGCCACTGGCGTACATCAGCTCCAGCATCGTGCGGTCGCGCAGGCCCAGCGGGGTGGCCACGTCGGGCGCCGCCAGCAGCGCCTCGACCTGCGCTTCGCTCAGGACCTTGGGTACGCGCAGCGGCTGCCGGGCGGCCAGCAGCTTCAAGGTCGGGTCGGCCGTCAAGCGCTGCTCGCGCAGGGCCCAGCGGAAGTAGCGCTTGAGCACCGTCAGGCGCCGGTTCGTGCTGGCCGGCTTGCTGCCGGCATGGCGGGCGACCGCGTATTCGCGCAGCAGCGCTTCGGTGCTGTCGTCCAGGCCGCGCCGGGCTGCCTCGGCCAGCCACTGGGCGTACAAGGTCAGGTCACGCCGG
>JANOQS010000026.1:0-10704 GCA_031414975.1 Methylibium sp.
GCCGGCACCGCGTAGCCCAGCGCCGGGTACGCGAGCAAGGTGCCGGCCGATCGCGCCGTCGACCCGACGCAGATGTACCTCGTCGCCTACAGCGCGGTGTTCTCGCAGTACGGCCTGGCGGTGGCCGCCACCGCACTGTTCGTGTTCGTCTCGCAGCTCAAGATCAACGTGACGAACGCCTACGCCGGTTCGCTCGCGTGGTCGAACTTCTTCGCGCGACTCACGCACTCCCACCCCGGCCGCGTGGTGTGGATGGTGTTCAACACCTTGATCGCGCTGATGCTGATGGAGCTGAACGTGTTCCAGGCGCTCGGCAAGGTGTTGGGGCTGTACTCGAACATCGCGATCGCCTGGATGATGGCGGTGGTGGCCGACCTGGTGATCAACAAGCCGATGGGCTGGTCGCCCCCGGGCATCGAGTTCAAGCGCGCGCACCTGTACGACGTGAACCCGGTCGGCGTGGGCGCGATGGGCGTGGCTTCGGTGCTGTCGATCGTGGCCTACCTGGGTGCGCTGGGGCCGATGGCGCAAGCGTTCTCGGCGCTGATCGCGCTGGTCACGGCGCTGCTCGTGTCGCCGCTGATCGCGTGGGCGACGAAGGGCCGCTACTACATCGCGCGCGCGCCGGTGCCCGCAGCGCATGAAGATGGGGACGGCCACTACAAGCGTCTCACGCGCTGCGTGATCTGCGAGCGCGACTACGAAGGCGAAGACCTGGCCCACTGCCCCGCCTACCAGGGCGACATCTGCTCGCTGTGCTGCACGCTCGACGCACGCTGCAACGACCTGTGCAAGCCGCACGCGCGCCTGTCGGTGCAGTGGAACGCGGCGCTGCGTGCCTTGCTGCCGCGCGCCACCTGGCCCTACCTGGACACCGGCCTGGGCCACTACCTGCTGCTGATGGCATTGATCGTGCCGTTGCTCGGCGGGCTGTTCGCCGGGCTGTACCAGCAGGGTCTGCCGCCCGATGGAGCGGCCACGGCTGGGGCCGCGTCTGTGGCGGTCGCACTGCGCGACGGCTACATCAAGGCCTTTGCCGCGCTGCTGCTGGTCAGCGGCTTGGTGGCCTGGTGGCTGGTGTTGAGCCACAAGAGCCGCCAGGTGGCGCAGGAAGAATCGAACCGCCAGACGCAGGCGCTGAACGAACAGACGCAGGCCTTGAGGATCGAAGTCGACTCGCACCGCCGCACCGACGAACAACTGCAGCAGGCCAAACGCAGCGCGGAGCTGGCCAACCAGGCCAAGAGCCGCTACATCACGACGGTGAGCCACGAGCTGCGCACGCCGCTCAACAGCATCCTCGGATACGCACAATTGCTGGAAGAAGACGCCTCGGTGCCGGCCCACCGGCGCCAGGCGATCACGGTGATCCGGCGCGGCGGCGACCATTTGCTGTCGCTGATCGAAGGCACCCTGGACATCGCCCGCATCGAGGGCGGCAAGCTGCGGCTGGAGAACAAGCCGGTGCGCTTTCGCGAATGCGTGCAGGAGATCGTGCGCATGTTCGAGCTGCAGGCCGCGGCCAAGGGCATCGAGTTCCGCCGCGTGCTGGCCGACGGCCTGCCCGAGGTGGTGCGCGCCGACGAGAAGCGCCTGCGCCAGATCCTCATCAACGTGCTCGGCAACGCGGTCAAGTTCACGCAGGCCGGGAGGGTTGAATTCCGCGTCAGCCATGCACGCGAGATGGCGGTGTTCGAGATCGAAGACACCGGCCCCGGCATTCCGGCCGACCAGATCGAGCACATGTTCGAGCCGTTCGCGCGCGGCTCCGAGGCGAGCGGCGGCACCGGGCTGGGGCTGACGATCAGCAAGATGCTCACCGGGCTGATGGGCGGCGAGATGACGGTGCACAGTTCGGTCGAACCCTCGCCGTCGGGCACGACCACCGGCACCACCTTCCGCATCCGCCTGTTCCTGCCCGAACTGCACGACGCGCGCCTGCCGCCCGAGCAGCCGCGCCGCATGCGCAGCGGGTACGCGGGCGCGCGCCGGCGCATCCTGGTGGTCGACAACGAGGAGGTCGAACGCGAGCTGCTCGTCAACGTGCTGCAGCCACTCGGCTTCGAGATGCACACCGCCGCCTCGGGCCATGCCTGCCTGGCCTGGCTGGCGGCAAACGCTGCCGACGCGGTGCTGATGGACCTGGCGATGCCCGGCATCGACGGCTGGGCGACGGTGCGGGCGATCCGCGCGCAGGGCTTGAGCGCCGCGCCCGTGGCGATCGTCTCCGGCAACGCCTTCGACAAGGGGCTCGAGAACGACGTGGGCATCTCGATCGAAGACTTCATCCTGAAGCCGGTGCGTGTGAACGAGTTGCTCGACTGGCTGGGCACGCGGCTGCAGCTCGATTGGTTCGAGGCGACGCCCGAGGCCCTGGCCGCGCCCATCGCCGAGCCGCCTGTCGGCGGCGCACCGCCCGATGCCGAACACCTGCGCGCGCTCGACGAGCTGGTGAACCTGGGCTACTTCCGCGGCATTGTCAGCAAGCTCGACGAGATCGAGGCCGCCGACCCGGCACAGGCCGCGTTCGTGGGCCACCTGCGCGGGTTGGCGCGCCAGTTCCAGCTCGACGCGATGACGCGTGCGATCCGCCAGGCGCTGAACGAGCAGCAGGGTGCCCAGTGACCCAGCGCCTGCCCGACCGCAGCAACGCACAGATCGTGCTGATCGTCGACGACGTGCCCGACAACCTGTCGCTGCTGCACGATGCGCTCGACGAATCGGGCTACACCGTGCTGGTGGCCACCAACGGCGAGAGCGCATTGCAGCGCGCTGCGCAGGCGCTGCCCGACATCGTGCTGCTCGACGCGGTGATGCCGGGCATGGACGGCTTCGAGGTGGCGCGCCGGCTGAAGGCCGACCCCGACACCGCGCACATCCCGATCATCTTCATGACCGGGCTGACCGAGACCGAACACGTGGTGGCCGCGTTCCAGGCCGGCGGCGTGGACTACGTGACCAAGCCGATCCGCGCCCAAGAGGTGCTGGCGCGCATGACCGTGCACATGCGCAGTGCGCGCCAGGTGGTGCAGGCCAACCAGGCCCACAACGCGCTCGACGCGTTCGGCCACGCGACCATGGCGATCCAGCTCGATGACGACGCGAAAGGCGAGGCGAACGGCCCGGCGCGCGCGGTCTGGCAGACGCCGCTGGCGCGCGACCTGATGTTCACTTACTACGAAGCGCCGCCCGGGCAGATCCCCGATTCGGTGCTCGAATGGTTGCGCGGCGAGGCAACCGTGGCCGCGCAGGGCCGCGAGCCGCGCACCTTGACCGTGAACCTGCAGGACCGCCAGCTCGTGCTGGCGCTGCAGCAACGCACCGGCGACGGCGACGTGCTGATCGTGATGCGCGAAGTCTCCGACGCCGCCGTCGTGCAGGCGCTAGTGCAGGCCTGCAAGCTCACCCTGCGCGAGGCCGAGGTGCTGTACTGGGTCGGCAAGGGCAAGACCAACCGCGACATCGGCGACATCCTCGGCTCCAGCCCGGCGACGGTGAAAAAGCACCTCGAGCGGGTGTACGTGAAGCTCGGCGTCGAGACACGCACCGCGGCGGCGGCGATGGCGATGGCGCGCTTGCGGGGGTAAACAGGCAAGCCTTCAGTCCCTTGCTCTTGCAAGCTGCGCGACCGCCGCGTGCAGCGATGGTTGCGCGGGAGAGAGGCCATTTTTGTGCTTGTGAGTAAATTTACTCACTACAATTCCAGAATGACTGACCCGTTCCGCCGTTCCGTTGGAAAACTACTTGCCGAGCGTCTCGCCGAGAGGCCCGAACGCCTTCAGATCCTGGCCGGCCCACGCCAGGTCGGCAAGACAACACTTGTTGGCCAGATCCTGAACCGGGCGGATCGACCCATCGGGTCTCGAGCACTCCTGGCTGCGGAAGCAGCTCCCATCGGGATCGGAGATGCCGGTGGCTGGGTGCGTCCCGTTCGCGTAGATGAAGAATGGCTGGTGGCTCAATGGGCGCGCGCTGAAGCTTCAGCCAAGGCATGGGAGGATTCTGGACATCCGGACGCCGCGACGACCCCTTTCGTGCTCGCCATAGACGAAATCCAGCGGCTGCCGCAGTGGTCGAGCGCGGTCAAAGGTCTGTGGGACCGCACCCTGGCGCTGGGCGTGCCCATGCATGTGCTGCTTCTGGGTTCGTCGCCGCTGCTGATGCAGCAAGGCCTGACGGAAAGTCTGCTGGGCCGCTACGAAGTACTGCGCATGGGGCATTGGTCCTTCGACGAGATGAACGAGGCTTTCGACCTCACGCTTGATGAGTACCTGTACTTCGGCGGCTTTCCGGGCAGCGCGCGATTCATTGGAGACGAGATGCGCTGGCGCAGTTTTGTGCGCGAATCCTTGATCGCCCCCAACATCGAAAAGGATGTGTTCGAGATGTTCAGGGTCGACAAGCCTGCGCTGCTGCGCGATCTTTTCAGCCTCGGCTGCGCCTACTCGGGCCAGATCATGGCGCTTGACAAGGCCAAGGGCCGCCTCGGCGGACACACTGTCACGCTGGACCATCAGCTGACGTTGCTGTCGCATGCTGGTCTCTTGACTGGTCTGCGCAAGTACGCCGGCCAACTGATTCGCCAGCGCAAGTCGCCGCCCAAGTTCATGGTTCACAACACCGCGCTCATGAGTGCCATGGGCAACCACGGCTTTGACGAAGCCCGCGCCGACCGCAGCCACTGGGGGCGCGTGGTCGAAAGCGCGGTCGGCGCGCACCTGATCAACACCGCCGACGGCGACACGAAAGTGCACTACTGGCGCGACGGCGACGACGAGGTCGATTTCGTCATCGAACGCCGCGGTCGCCTGGCCGCGATCGAAGTGAAGTCGCGCCCCGACACGCCCCACCATCGGGGCCTCGACGAGTTTCGGCGCCGTCACCCAAGGGCTCGTACGCTGCTGGTGGGTGGCGACGAGATGCCGCTCGGCGAGTTCCTGCGCCGCCCGGCGGAGGAGTGGGCGCGATGACCTGCGAGGGTGCAAGCGCTGCCGCCGGCCTGAGCATCCCACGCCGCGCCACGGCGCTTCACGCCGACAGCTCGCGGGAGGCAAGACAGTTGGCAGAGTGGCGCGAGCTGGACTCTTACGTGCTGCTCGGCGATCCCGGCGCGGGAAAGAGCGAGTCGCTGCGCGCCGAGGCCGATGCTGGCGACGGTGTGTATCTGAGCGCGAGAGACTTCGTCGCGCTGGGCATCGATCCGGTGGATGCCGGCAAGACGCTTTTCATCGACGGGTTGGACGAAATGCGCGCCGGCGGCTCAAATGTTCATATGCCGCTGGATGCCATTCGCGCCAGGCTCCAGGCGCTGGGCCGCCCCCGCTTCAGGCTCTCATGCCGCGAGTACGACTGGCGCGCGCAAACCGATCTTGCCGCTTTGGGCCATGTGGCGCGCGGAGGCACTGTTCAGGAACTGCATCTGGAGCCACTGTCCCGCGACGAGCAGCACCAACTCCTCGAAGCCCGCCGCAGCGAGGTGCCCGACGCCGAGGCCTTTTTGAGGCGGGCCGACGAACTGGGCTTGGCTGCCCTGTTCGGCAATCCGCTGCTGTTGGACTTGACCGTTCGTGCTGTCGCCGCCAAAGGCGGTTGGCCTGAGTCGCGGCGGGCAATCTATGAGTTGGCGTGCCGCGAACTCGCCACCGAACGCTCGGCAGCCCACTGGGACGCAAAGCCCTTGGGGCCGGGCGATGTGGACCGTCTGCTCGACGATGCCGGACTGTTGTGCGCCGTCTTGCTGTTGAGCGGCAAGGCCTCGCTGACGAGAGCGCAGGAGGCTGCCGCTTCTGCCGCTTCTGCCGTTGCCTGGCACACCCTTCCTGCGGAGTTGCCGCTATGCGATGCGGGGGCCGCGCTCGCCAGCAAAGTCTTCGTCACGACCGCAGGCGAATCCACGCCCCGCCATCGCAGCATTGCCGAGTACTTGGCGGGAAAGGCCATCTCGCGGCGGCTGCAACGAGAGGGAGGCCTGCCGCTGGGCCGCGTGCTGGCGCTGATGCAAGGGGGCGACGGCGGCATCGTCGAGCCATTGCGCGGTCTGTTGGGCTGGCTTGCGGCACACGACGCGCGCAACCGCGAATACCTGGTTCGGCTTGACCCGCTGGGCGTGGTGCTCAACGGCGACGTGTCGACCTTCTCCGTCACCGACAAGCAGCTCTTGCTGAAGGCGCTGGGCGACGAGGCCCAGCGCAACCCGTGGTTCCGCAGTCGACAGTGGGTCAGCTACCCGTTCGCCCGGTTGGCTTCTTCCGACATGGTCGACGCTTTGGCCGAGGTGTTGGCCGATCACTCGGCGGATGCTTCGCACCAGGCCCTGGTCGATTGCGTGCTCGATGCGCTGAATCACGCACCGCCGATGCCGGCGCTCAGAGCCCCGCTTGAGGCGTGGTTCGAGGACGCTGCGGCCTGGTTCGGCAACCGGCTTGGCGCCTTGCAGGCATGGGAGCGCGGTATCGGTTTCGACGTCCGCAAGGCGCGGGAGTGGCTCGACCAGTTGCATCAGAAGCGATTGCCGGACCAGGGCGCCCGCTTGGCCGGCGAACTGCTCATGCGCCTCTACCCAGAGCAAATAGGGCCGTCGGACGTGCTGCGCTACTGGCCCCAGCCTGCGGACGTGACCGGCAATATCGCTATGCCGCGGTTTTGGAGCAGGCTTGTTGATCGGTCAAGGCCGCAAGACTTCGCCGTGCTGGTCGATGCCTGGCTGCAATTGAATCCGCCGCACGGTCCCCCACACGATGCGCAGTGGTCAAGTTTGCGCAGCGCCATTCTTGCCAACGCACTTGAGCAGGCTGGGGACCAGTGCGGCGACGAACACCTCCACGCTTGGTTGGGCCTTGGATTGGGCGAGCATGGCTCTTCCAAGCTCGTTCGCGATGCTGGAGGCAGTCGTGTTCGCCAATGGCTGACCGATCGACCGCAACGTATGAAGGCGGTGGTTGCCATCGGTTGGCGGGCAACGCTTCCCGATGCGAAGACTTCCCGACGCTACTTCTGGGAGTCCGAGCAGCGTTTGCATGGTGCGCAGCGGCCACGCGACTGGCTGTGGTGGCTGCTGCAGCAAGCCGCTGACGCATCGAACGACGAACTGGCTCGATACTGCTTTGGCCTGGTGGCGCACGCTGTCATCGACCCACCGCCGGGTCTCGATGTGCCCACCATGGAGCAGATCGAAGGCTGGGTCGTGACCCACACCAAGCGGTGGCCGCAAGCGCCCGAGTGGCTGCTGGCCGAGTGGAGCAGTCCGCTCGAAGACAATTGGCAGAGCGACGAGTACCGTCGCAGGCGCAAGGACGAAGCGGAGGCACTGGCCAAGAGGGAGGCCCGCAGCAAAGTCCTGGCGCCGCAGCTCGGCGCCATCGTCGCCGGCACCGCGCCCGCGCACTTCATGCAACAGCTCGCCGGGGCCCACGAAGAGCGCTTCTACGATATCCGCGGCGACACGCCCGAGCAGCGCGTGCAAGACTTCCTGATGTCCGATGAGGGCACGGCGCGCGCTGCGATCGCTGGTTTGGCGCATGTGCTCGAACGCGACGATCTGCCGTCGGCTGATGAGGTGCTTGCACTCGATGTCAAAGGCAGATACCACCCCCTCCGTCCAGCGGCGCTGCTGGCCGCGCGACTGGTTCATGAGCGCGATCCCGACGAGGTGAATGCATGGCCGGACTCGTTGCTGGCCACGCTGCTTGCTTGCTGGCTGACCGACGGCACGGGCGAGATGCCCAGCTGGTACAAGCAGGCGGTGGAATCGCGACCTTCAGTGGTCGCGCCGCTGCTGGTTCGCCATGCCCTGCACCAACTTCGTCGCAAGGGACCGCTATTTGTCGCGGGCCTGTGGGCGCTGTCGCATGAGCCCAGCCACGCGGCATTGGCGCGCCTCGTACTGCCGCCGCTGCTCGAACGATTTCCTCAACGTGCGAGTGAGCCCGCGCGGCGCGAGTTGAACGGTTCACTGCTCGCCGCGCTGCACCTGCTCGGCGACGATGCTGCGTCGGCCATCGTGCGCCGCAAACTGGATCACCCGTCCATCGACGCGGCGCAACGAATCTGCTGGTTGGTGGCCGGCCTGCCGTACCACGAAGATGCTGCGCTCCGGTTGGTGGATGCGGTGGGCAAGAGCGAGCGCCGGGCGGTTGCGCTCGGCATCGCACTGCATGAACAAGGCACCCTCGGCCGCGCGCTCAAGCGCTTGCAGGCCGCTACGCTGTCGCGCCTGATTGAAATGCTTGCGCCCATCACCCAGCCCGCACTGACACTCGGCGCACATTGGGTGGGCCCGACCGACGAACGCGGTGACACGGTCCGCGCGCTTGTCAACCTGCTGGCCAGCGATCCCGAGCCGGCTGCCGCCGCCGAACTCCAGCGCTTGATCGATCTGCCGCACCTGAAGCCCTGGCGCGAACACCTCCGCCTCAGCGTCTTGTCGCAGCAGGGCGTGGCGCGCGAGGCGTACTACGTCCATCCGACTGCGGAAGCCGCGGCGTTGACCCTGGCGAACCGCGCCCCGGCCAATCGCGCCGACCTGATGGCTCTCACACTTGACCACCTGCGCGACATTGAGCGCCACCTGCGCGGCGCCGACACCTTTGCACTGCGGCTTTTCTGGAAGGCCGGCATCGATGGCACGCCGTCGCCGACAGACGAGAACGATTGCCGCGACCTTCTGTTGGAGCGCCTGCGCGACAGGTTGACGCCGCTGAATGTCGGTGTCGTGCCGGAACGCCTCGCGGCTGACGACAAGCGTGCCGATCTGCGCGTCGAGTTCATCGTCGATAGCCAGCACCTGGCAATACCGGTCGAGATCAAGAAAGAGGACAACCGAGCGCTGTGGCTGGCGTGGCGCGATCAGCTCGCGGCACTGTCCGCCGTCGACCCTGCTGCGGATGGACACGGGATCTATCTCGTGCTTTGGTTCGGACACAAGCCGAGGTCGTCGCCGGAAGGTGCGAAGCCGTCTCGCGCTGTGGACATGGAGCAGATGCTCAAGGATCGCGTGCCGTTGAACGACCGCGCTCGACTGGCTGTCAGGGTGATGGATTTGTCTCTGCCACGATGATGGGCACGGCCAACGGGTGCGACCGATCAACGTCGGCACGGGTGGCTGACGGCCGTCCGGCGGCGCTGGTGAGTGGTCGCATTGCGTACCACATCGAGTGGCCCGGGCTCAGCGCCGAGGAAAAGCGCGACGGGCTGATCCTGCCCTGCGTGGCGCACCCTCTGTCGGACGTGGTGCTGCGCTACTGATGTCCACCGGCGACGGGCCGGCGTACGCCATCGGGCGTATTCCGCTTGCGCAGGGCCCTGCGTAACCTGCGACTGACGCACTGCAGCATTGGCACGCAGCTTGCGACACCCGCCGTCATTCAGCCAACCCTGGAGATCTACACACATGAATTCATCCCGCCGCCATGCCGGCAAGTCGCTGACCGCTGTGGCCCTGGGCCTGGCGGCCATGGGCTTTGCCTCTTTCGCACAGGCGCAGGCCACCATCAAGGTCGGCGTGCTGCACTCGCTGTCGGGCACGATGGCCATTTCGGAGACGGTGCTCAAGGACACCGTGCTGATGGCCATCGACGAAATCAACGCCAAGGGCGGCCTGCTGGGCAAGAAGCTCGAGCCGGTGGTCGTCGACCCGGCCTCCAACTGGCCGCTGTTCGCCGAAAAGGCCAAGCAGCTGATCGGGCAGGACAAGGTCGTCGCGACCTTCGGCTGCTGGACCAGCGTGAGCCGCAAGTCGGTGCTGCCGGTGTTCGAGGAACTGAACAGCCTGCTGTTCTACCCCGTGCAGTACGAAGGTGAAGAGCTCAGCAAGAACGTGTTCTACACCGGCGCAGCGCCGAACCAGCAAGCGATTCCCGCCGTCGAGTACCTGATGAGCAAGGCCGGCGGCGGCGCCAAGCGCTGGGTGCTGCTGGGCACTGACTATGTGTACCCGCGCACCACCAACAAGATCCTGCGTGCCTTCCTGAAGAGCAAGGGCGTGAAGGACGAGGACATCGACGAGAAGTACACCCCGTTCGGCCACAGCGACTACCAGACCATCGTTGCCGACATCAAGAAGTTCTCGGCCGGCGGCAAGACCGCAGTGGTCTCCACCATCAACGGCGACTCCAACGTGCCGTTCTACAAGGAGCTGGGCAACGCCGGCCTGAAGGCCAAGGACGTGCCGGTCGTGGCCTTCTCGGTCGGTGAAGAAGAGCTGCGCGGCGTGGACACCAAGCCGCTGGTGGGCCACCTGGCCGCGTGGAACTACTTCCAGTCGATCAAGGCCCCGGCCAACACCGACTTCATCAAGAAGTGGGCCGCCTACGCCAAGGCCAAGGGCATCGCCGGCCACAAGGACAAGCCGCTGACCAATGACCCGATGGAAGCCACCTACATCGGCTTCCAGATGTGGGCCGCGGCGGTCAAGAAGGCCAACAGCACCGACACCGACAAGGTCATCGCGGCGATGGCCGGCCAGACCTTCACCGCGCCGAGCGGCATCACCTCGAAGATGGACGAGAAGAACCACCACCTGCACAAGTCGGTGTTCATCGGCGAGATCACGGCCGCCGGCCAGTTCAACGTGGTCTGGAAGACGCCGGGCCCTGTGAAGGCCCAGCCGTGGAGCCCGTTCATCCCCGAGAACAAGGGCAAGAAGGACGAGCCGGTGCTGATGGCGAAGAAGTAGATCCGTGCGCTGGCTGCTTTCACTGATGGCAG
>JANOQS010000027.1:0-10277 GCA_031414975.1 Methylibium sp.
AGGAACTCGCCCGGCCCGCGGATTTCCAGGTCGCGGCGCGCGATCTCGAAACCGTCGTTCGTTTCCATCATCGCCTTCAGGCGCGCCTTCGAGGTGTC
Source organism: Methylibium sp. (assembly GCA_031414975.1). Taxonomy (GTDB): domain Bacteria; phylum Pseudomonadota; class Gammaproteobacteria; order Burkholderiales; family Burkholderiaceae_C; genus LGRD01. The sequence continues at coordinate 99 of JANOQS010000027.1, forward strand.
CGACAGTGGCCCGCTGTACAGCAGCACGCACACGCTGGCCACCGCGCCGCGGCCGACGCGCCCGCGCAACTGGTGCAGCTGGCTCAGGCCGAAACGCTCGGCATGTTCGATCACCATCAGCGACGCGTTGGGCACGTCGACGCCGACTTCGATCACGGTGGTCGACACCAGCACCGCGATCTGGCCGGCGGTGAACAGCGACATCACCGCGGCTTTTTCGGCGGCCGGCATGCGGCCGTGCAGCAGCCCAACCCTGCGGCCGGGCAGGGCGTCGCACAGGGTCTGGTGGGTGGCGGTGGCGTTTTGCAGGTCGAGCGTTTCGGACTCTTCGATCAGAGGGCAGACCCAATACACCTGCCGCCCCTGCGCCGCCTGCTCGCGAATGCGCGCGATCACCGCGTCGCGTCTGGCTTCGTCGAACAGCTTGGTCAGCACCGGCGTGCGGCCGGGCGGAAGCTCGTCGATGGTGCTGATGTCGAGGTCGGCAAACAAGGTCATCGCCAGGGTGCGCGGGATCGGCGTGGCGCTCATCATCAGCGTGTGCGGCTCGATGCCGTCGTGCGCCAGCTTGCCCCGCAGCGCCAGACGCTGCTGCACGCCGAAGCGATGCTGCTCGTCGATGATCGCCAGCCCCAGGCGGGCAAACTCCACCTGGTCCTGAATGACGGCGTGCGTGCCCACCACCAGCGCCGCTTCGCCGGAGGCCACCTGCGCCAGCATCTTCTGGCGCTCCTTGCCCTTGCGGCTGCCGGTCAGCCACGCCACCGTGATGCCCAGCGGCGCGAGCCAAGCCACCAGCTTGCGCAAATGCTGTTCGGCCAGGATTTCGGTCGGCGCCATCAGCGCGCATTGCCAACCGTCTTCGATCGCGATGGCCGCCGCCAGCGCCGCGACGACCGTCTTGCCGGAGCCGACATCGCCTTGCAGCAGACGGTGCATCGGCACCTCGCGCTGCAGGTCCTGGGCGATTTCTTCGCAGACCCGGCGCTGTGCGGCCGTCAGTGAAAAAGGCAGCGCGGCGAGCAAGCGCTCCTGCAGGCCGCCCGACCGCACCGCAAACGGTGGCGCGCGCTGCAGTTCGCGCTCGCGCTTGGCCTGCAGTTGCGACAACTGCTGGGCCAGCAGCTCCTCGAACTTCAGGCGCTGCCAGGCCGGGTGGCTGTGGTCCTGCAAGGTCGCCAGGCTCACGTCGGGGGCAGGGTGGTGAAGGAAGTCCAGCGCCTCGCGCAGGCTCGCCAAACCGGGCGGCAACACGCCGATCGGGAGCAGCTCGGACAGGTCAGCGCGCATCAGCCCCGAGGCCACGGCCTTGCGCAGATAGGCCTGCGGCAGTTGCGCGCTGGTGGGGTACACGGGGGTCAGCGCGGCGGCCAGTGGCGTGTCGGGCGCGACGGGCCTGAAGCTGGGGTGCACCATCTCCAGGCCGAAAAAGCCGCCGCGCGCTTCGCCGCGCACGCGCACGCGCTGGCCCACCGCCAGCGCTTTCTGGTGCGACGGGTAGAAGTGCAGGAAGCGCAGCACCAGGTCTTCGGCGCCGTCGTGCAGCCGCACCACCAGCTGGCGGCGCGCACGCACCTGCACCTGGCAGTCGCTGACCACGCCTTCGACCTGGGCCACGTCGCCGTCGCGCAGGGCCGCTATCGGGGTGAGGCGGGTTTCGTCTTCGTAGCGCAGGGGCAGGTGAAGGGCCAGGTCGATGTCGCGATTCAGGCCGAGCTTTTCGAGCGCTTTCTGTGGGCCGGTCTTTGGGCCCGGCTCCGCTGCCGGCCTGGCTGCAACGGCGCGGTGGCGAGGAGTGGGAGTCGCGCCGTTGGCCATGGCGCGATTCTCGCCGCTGCATTCTCGCCACTGGACCGGGCGTGACTTTCGCCCTCGGCCTGTGGTGCCGGCGCGCCTGCCGGGTGCGGCAATCCGCCGACCGAACTTGTGTACAGTGGCGCCCGGCGCAAGGGTCCTGGACAATCCTGTCTGCCGTCGTACCCCTCCACCTTCAGTTCACAAAATCCACCATGCAGTTCGCCCGCCGCCTTGCCGCCTGTGTTCTCGCCGTCGTCGCGATGAGCGTGCTCGCCGCGCTGTTGTGGGACCAGTCGGACACCGCCACGCGCGAGGCCGCCGAGGCCACCGCGGCACCCCGCACCAGCCAACCGTAGTCCTCTCGTCGGCCATGGAACAATGCCGGTCCTGCAGCCCAGGCCGGTACAGCCTCCATGCCCGACGTCACCCCCCACGCTCTCACGCTGAGCGACTTCGACTTTCACCTCCCCCCCGAACTGATCGCCCAGCAGCCCGCTGAAGAACGCAGCGGCGCGCGTTTGCTCGATGGCCGGGGCGCCGCGCCCACGGACCGCGTGTTTCGCGACCTGCCACAGTTGCTGGCCCCCGGCGACCTGCTGGTGTTCAACGACACCCGCGTCATCAAGGCCCGTTTGCTGGGCCACAAAGAAAGCGGCGGCGCGGTCGAAGCGCTGGTGGAGCGGGTGCTCGAAGGCCACGAGGTGCTGGCCCACCTGCGCGCCAGCAAGTCGCCGCGCGCCGGCAGCCGGATCTTGTTTGGCGGCGACGACGGCCAGCCCGGCTTCAGCGCCCAAATGCTCGGCCGGGCCGGGCCCGACGACGCGCTGTTCCGGCTGCGCTTTCCCAGCGACCCGCTGGCCCTGCTCGAACGCCACGGCCACGTGCCGCTTCCGCCTTACATCACCCATGTCGACACGGCGCAGGATGAAGCGCGCTACCAGACCGTGTTCGCGGCCCGCCCCGGCGCGGTGGCGGCGCCGACTGCGGCGCTGCACTTCGACGCCGCCGTGTTGGAGCAGATCGAGCAGCGCGGCGTTCAGCGCGCCCACGTGACCCTGCACGTCGGCGCGGGCACCTTCCAGCCGGTGCGCACGCAGGATCTTTCGCTGCACAAGATGCACAGCGAGTGGTTCGACGTGAGCCAGGCCACGGTGGATGCCATCGAGCGCACCCGCGCTGCCGGCGGCCGCGTGGTGGCGGTAGGCACCACCACCTTGCGCGCGCTCGAATCGGCGGCGTTGGCCGGCAGCCTGCGCCCGGGCAGCCGCGAGACCGACATCTTCATCACGCCGGGTTTCCGCTTCTGCGTCGTCGATGGTTTGCTGACCAACTTCCACCTGCCCAAGAGCACGCTGCTGATGCTGGTCAGCGCGTTTGCCGGCCACGCGCACATGTTGGCGCTGTATCAACACGCCATCGCGCAGCGCTACCGCTTTTTCAGTTATGGCGACGCGATGCTGCTGCAGCGTGCGCACGGGGCCGGATGAAGCGTTGGCGCCCACCCACCCAGGGGTTCTCGCGCGGGTTGCGGTGAGTCCATTGGTGGATCTGGTTGGCGTTGGCGGCCAGCAGCACGAACAGCAGCACGCGCCGCGCTCGTCACGGCTACGTCCACTGAATCACTGAAATCGGATCGGTGCTGTCCACGCGATACGGGCGCGCTGCGGCGTTGCGAAGGCTCGCAATGCCTGCGGGCATTGCTGTGCTTCGCGCCTTGCATCGCGTCCCGTCTCGCGCGTCCCTCACCGCCCATTTCAATGATTCAGCGGACCGCGTCTGAAGCCAGTGCAGCAGGGCCGCTGCGACAATCGCGGCATGAATCAAACCCTTGCCCGCGGGCTGGCCTTCGAGCTGCTCGCCACCGATGGCCACGCGCGCCGCGGCCGCCTGAGCCTGAACCACGGTGTGGTCGAAACGCCGGTCTTCATGCCGGTGGGCACCTACGGCACCGTCAAGGGCGTGATGCCGCAGTCGCTGCTGGAGATGGGCGCGCAGATCATCCTGGGCAACACCTTTCACCTGTGGCTGCGGCCGGGAATCGACGTGCTGCGCCAGTTCGGCGGCCTGCACCGCTTCGAGGGCTGGCCCAAGCCGATGCTGACCGACAGCGGGGGCTTTCAGGTCTGGAGCCTGGGCGACATGCGCAAGATCAGCGAAGAGGGCGTGAAGTTCGCGTCACCCGTCAACGGCGACAAGCTGTTCCTCACGCCCGAGGTCAGCATGCAGGTGCAGCATGTGCTGAACAGCGACGTGGTGATGCAGTTCGACGAATGCACGCCTTACGAAACCAAGGGCCACATCACCACCGAGCGCGAAGCGCGCAGTTCGATGGAGTTGAGCCTGCGCTGGGCGCGCCGCAGCGCGGCCGAGTTTGCGCGGCTGGAAAACCCCAACGCACTGTTCGGCATCGTGCAGGGCGGCATGTTCGAGGGGCTGCGCCAGGAGTCGCTGGAGTCGCTGGTGGCGCTTGACCTGCCGGGTTATGCGATCGGCGGCGTCAGCGTCGGCGAGCCGAAGCAAGACATGCTGCGCATCATGGCGCACACGCCGCACCGGCTGCCGGCAAACAAGCCGCGTTACCTGATGGGCGTGGGCACGCCCGAAGACCTGGTCGAGGGTGTTGCGCAGGGCGTGGACATGTTCGATTGCGTGATGCCCACCCGCAACGCCCGCAACGGCCACCTGTTCACCCGCTTCGGCGACCTGAAGCTGCGCAACGCGCGCCACAAGCGAGATGAGCAGCCGATCGACATGAGCTGCTCCTGCCATACCTGCAAGAACTTCAGCCGCGCCTACCTGCACCACCTGGACCGTTGCGGCGAGATGCTCGGCCCGATGCTGGCCAGCATCCACAACCTGCATTACTACGTGAACCTGATGCGCGAGGTGCGCGAGGCGCTCGATCAAAACCGCTTCGGCGCGTTTGCGCTCCAGTTCAGGGCCGACCGGCAGCGCGGCGTCTAGCTGGGCTCAGTCCGACAAGCTCAGTCCGACAAGCGCGCCGACAACGGTGCCGGCACCGGCCCCGGCCGGCCGTAGAAATAGCCCTGGCCCATGCCCACGCCGAGCGCGCGCAAGGTATCGGCCTGGTGCGCCTGCTCGATGCCCTCGGCGATGACCTTCAGCCCGAGTTCGGCGGCCAGGATCACGATGGTGCGGATCATCGCCGTGCCGGCGCCGTCGATGCCGATCTCATTGACGAAACCGCGGTCGATCTTGATCACGTCGGACGGCATCTGCTGCAGCCGCATCAGGTTCGAGTAGCCGACGCCGAAGTCGTCGATGAACAGCGCCACGCCGAGGTCGCGCAACTCCTGGAGCACACCGGCCATGTCGGTGGTGCCGAAGGTCGATTCGGTCAGCTCGATCGCCAGTTGTGCTGGCGCGGCGCCGGTTTCGGCCAGGATGTGGCGCAGCCGGGCCGCGAAGTCCGGGTCTTCGAGCTGCCGACTCGACACGTTGACCGACACATACTGCCCCGGCAGCGCGTTGCGCGCGATGAACTCGCAGGCGCGCCGCAGTACCACCAGCCCGAGCGGCGAGATCAGGCGCGACACCTCGGCCAGCGCGATGAACTCGATCGGCGCGATGGTGCCCAACTGCGGGTGGTTCCAGCGCGCCAGCGCCTCGAAGCCGAGCACGCGGGCATCGTCCAGCGCCACGATGGGTTGCAGGTGGATGTCGATCAACCCGGCGCCCACGTCGCGCCGCAACTGGCTCTCGAGCTGGAACTGGCGCCGCGCCTGCACCGATTGCGATTCGTTGTAGAACTCGAACGCCTGCCCGGTCACGCGCTTGGCACGGTACATGGCGGTGTCGGCATGGCGGATCAGCGTCGGCCCGTCGCTGCCGTCGCGCGGGTAGTTCGCCAGGCCGATGCTGACCGAGATGTGGACCTGCGCCTGGGCGAGCTGGAACGGTTGGGCGATCGCGCGCGCCAGCCGCTGCGCCAGGTGCAGCGCCTCGAAGTCGCCGTCGGAGCGGGCGATCACGACGAACTCGTCGCCGCCCAGCCGGGCCATGAAGTCGGAGTCGCGCACCACGCCGGCCAGGCGTTTGGCGGTGGAGCGGATCAGTTCGTCGCCGGTGGCGTGGCCGTGGGTGTCGTTGACCTGCTTGAAGCCGTTCAGATCCATGAACAGCACGGTGAAGCCTTCGCCGTGGCGCTGCGCGCCTGACACCGCCCGGTCGAGCGCCTGTTCGAACGACATGCGGTTGGGCAGGCCGGTCAGGCTGTCGTGGTGGGCCAGTTCGTGCAGGCGCCGGTTGGCGGCTTCGAGCTCGCGCTGGGTCGTGCGCAGCGCGGTCAGGTCGGTGAAGATGCCGACCAGCACCTTTTCGCCGCTCGCGTTGAGGAACATGGTCTTGGTGGTGCGGATGCAGCGCAGGCTGCCGTCTGCGTGGGTCAGGCCTTCTTCGTTGACGTTCGGCTGGCCGGTCTCCAAGACCAGCCGGTCCTTCGCGTTGAAGGTGCGCGCCTGCTCGGGCGGGAACAGGTCGGTGTCGGTCTTGCCGATGAAGTGCTCGCGTGAAATGCCGGCAAAGTCGCACAGCGCCTGGTTCACCAGCAGGAAGCGCAGGTCGTGGTCTTTCACCAGGATCGGGTCGGCCACCGAGTCGATGATGTTGTTCAGGAACACCGTGTCGCGCAGGGCCGAACCGTGACGGATCACCGAAGCCAGGCAGTTGGCGCGCGGCACGGTGGTGCCCGCTTCGTCGAGAAATTCGCTGGGCAGGTCGTTCGGCTTCAAGGTGTTTCCTTCGGCAGGGCGACGGGAGGCCGTTCGTCGGTGGACCCAGGGCCTCTCGCGGGGAGTCGCATGACGGGATATCGGCCGATCGCCGCCAAACTTCAATTCCGCGAGAATGTTTGTGACCACCCGCCGGTCCGACCTGTCGCCCATGAACGCTCCCGAACCGACGCCCTTGTCCATCGCCGTGAACACCGAGCAGCGTGTCTCGGCCCTGCTGCAGTTGCCGCCCGAGCCGCGCGCCTGCTGTGTGCTGGCGCACGGAGCCGGGGCCGGCATGGCGCATGCGTTCATGGGGCGGGTGGCGGCCGGCCTGGTCGAGCGGGACATCGGCTGCCTGCGCTACCAGTTCCCCTATATGGAACGCGGCTCGAAGCGCCCCGACGTGCCGGCGCTGGCGCACGCCACGGTGCGCGCTGCGGTGGCCGAAGCGGCGCGCCGGCTGCCGGGGCTGCCGCTGCTGGCCGCCGGCAAGTCGTTCGGCGGGCGCATGAGCTCGCAGGCCCAGGCCGCCGCGCCCTTGCCCGGCGTGCGCGGGCTGGTGTTGTTCGGCTTCCCGCTCCACCCGGCGGGCAAGCCGGGCGTCGAGCGCGCGGCCCACCTGGCCAAGGTGGACTGCCCGATGCTGTTCCTGCAAGGCACGCGCGACGAACTGGCCGAGCTGGCCCTGCTGCAGCCGGAGCTCGCCGGGCTCGGCGAACGTGCAACGCTCGACGTGCTGGACGGCGCGGACCATTCCTTTCACGTGCTCGCGCGCAGCGGCCGCACCGATGGTCAGGTGCTCGACCAGGCGCTCGATGCGCTGGCGCGCTGGCTGGCAGTGATCGCACCCGAGACGGCGCGCTGACCGATGGCCAGCCCACCCGCCACCCGGCGAAAGAAGCCGGCAGGCCGACCGGCCCCGGCGGTGAAGGCATCCGTGAAGGCCCCTGTGAAGGCATTCGGCGCCGACCCGCTCACGCGCTACACCACCAAACGCAACTTCGAGTTCACGCCCGAACCGGCCGCCATTGCGGTGGCGCCGTCCGGCAGCTTGCGCTTCGTGGTGCAGAAGCACTGGGCCTCGCGCCTGCACTACGACTTCCGGCTCGAACTCGACGGCGTGCTGCTGAGCTGGGCCGTGCCCAAGGGGCCCTGCTTCGACCCGAAAGAAATGCGCATGGCGGTGCACGTGGAAGACCACCCCGTGCCCTACGCCGGCTTCGAGGGCACGATCCCGCCGAAGCAGTACGGTGCCGGCACCGTGATCGTGTGGGACCACGGCACGTGGGAGCCGGTGGGCGACCCGCGCGCCGGCATGGCCAGCGGCAAGCTGGTGTTCCGGCTGCACGGCGAGAAGCTGGCCGGGCTGTGGGAGTTGGTGCGCATCGCCAAACCCGGTGATCGGCAGGACCCGTGGATGCTGTTCAAGAAGCGCGACGAGTGGGCCCGGTCGCTGGCCGATTACGACGTGATCAAGGCCTTGCCCGACAGCGTGATCGGCAAGCCGCTGGGCTGGGTGGAGCAGCGCGAGCCGCGCCAGGGTGCCGCAAACCCGCCGCCAGGCAAGGCCGCGGCAGCGCCTGTGCAGCGTGCCGCCGACCTGCCTGGCGCCGTGAAGGCGGCCCTGCCGGCCGCGCTGGCGCCCCAACTCGCCGCGCTGGCCAAGAGCGTGCCGGCGCGCGGTGAATGGTCTTGCGAGCTGAAGTTCGACGGCTACCGGCTGCTCGCGCGCATCGAACGCGGGCGCGCCCGGCTGTTCACGCGCAACGGCCACGACTGGACAGCAAAGATGAAGTCGCTGGCCGTCGCGGTCGAGACGCTGGGCCTGAACGGTGGCTGGCTCGACGGCGAAATCGTCGTTCTCGATGACGCCGGCATGCCGAAGTTCAACGGCCTGCAGAACGCCTTCGATTCGGCCGCCACCGAGACCATCCAGTACTTCCTGTTCGACCTGCCTTATGCCGATGGCCTGGATCTGCGCGCCGTGCCGCTGCGCCAGCGCCGGGCGCTTTTGAAGCGCATCGTCGAAGCACAACCCGGCGAGCGGTTGCGCTTCAGTGCCGACTTCCCGGCCGACCCGGCGAGCCTTCTGAAGTCGGCCGCCGCGCTGGGGCTGGAGGGCATCATCGCCAAGCGCGCCGACGCTCGTTACACGTCGGGCCGCAGCGAGGCCTGGCTCAAGCTCAAATGCAGCGCGCGGCAGGAATTCGTGATCGGCGGCTACACCCTGCGCGCCGGCTCCAGCACCGAAGTCGGCAGCCTGCTGCTCGGTTACCACGGCGCGGGCGGTGGGCTGCAGCACGCTGGCGGCGTGGGCACCGGCTGGACCTCGGGAGTTGCCGCCGACCTGCGCGAGCGGCTGGCCAGGATCGAGGTGAATGCCTCTCCGTTCGAAGCCGGCGCGATGGCGCCAGGCCGCTGGTCCAAGCGCGCCGGCGTGGTGGAGCACTGGGTCCGGCCCACGCTTGTCGCCGAGATCAGCTTTGCCGACTGGACCCCCGACGGCCATGTGCGCCATGCGGTATTCCAGGGCCTGCGCACCGACAAGCCGGCGAAGGACATCACGCGCGAATCCGCGCCGGTGCCAGCGCCGGTGGCCGCGCCGCCGACCGGGCGAGCCGGCAGCGTGAAGGTCACCCACGGCGAACGCATCATCGACAAGAGCACCGGCCTGACCAAGCTCGACCTGCTGCGCTACTACGAAAGCGTGGCCGAGTACATGCTGCCGCACCTGAAAGGCCGGCCGGTGTCGCTGGTGCGCGGGCCGAACGGCGTCGAAGGGCAGCTCTTTTTCCAGAAGCATGACGACAAGCTGAGCATCCCCGGCCTGCGCGAGCTCGACCCGGCGCTGTGGCCCGAACACGCCGCGCTGCTGGAAGTGCCGACCGCCGACGCACTCGTCAACGCCGCGCAGATGAACGTGATCGAGTTCCACACCTGGAACTCGACCACCCGGCGCATCGACCTGCCCGACCGCATGGTGTTCGACCTGGACCCAGGCGTTGGCGTGGCCTGGTCGCGCGTGCAGGAAGCGGCGCTGCTCACGCGCACCCTGCTGACCGAACTGGGCCTGCAGGGCTGGCTCAAGACCAGCGGTGGCAAGGGGCTGCACATCGTCGTGCCGCTGGCGCCGAAGCTCGGTTACGACGAAGTCAAGGCCCTCTCGCAGGCCATCGTGATGCACCTGGCGCGCACCATTCCGTCGCGCTTCGTCGCCAAGAGCGGGCCGGCCAACCGGGTCGGCAAGGTCTTCGTCGACTATCTGCGCAACGGCCACGGTGCCACCACCGCGGCCGCGTTCACGGCGCGCGCGCGGCCGGGCATGGGGGTGTCGATTCCGATCGCCTGGGATCAATTGAGCGCGTTGAAGGGCGGCGCGCAATGGTCCATTGCCACCGCGCGCGAGTACCTGTCGTTCCAGAGCAGCGATCCGTGGGCCGACTATCGCGCCACGCAGCAGCGCCTGACTGTTGCATGCAAGCTGCTCGGCCACGTGCCAACGGCGGCCCGGCCGTGACAAGCAGCGGGCAACCGGGGTAACCTCGGTGCCCCGTTCACCCCCCAGGGCAGACCATGGCCGCACGCTCCATTGCAACGCTTTCGCTCAGCTTCGGCCTGGTGTCGATTCCGGTGAAGGTCTATTCGGCCA
>JANOQS010000028.1:0-4386 GCA_031414975.1 Methylibium sp.
TTCACGTTGCTGTAGGTGATGTAGCCGTCGGCGTCGGCCTGCGGGTGCTTGGGGTCGTGCACGCGCCGGCCCGGAGTCTGGTCTTCGGTGATGGTGCTCACGGTCACGCCGGCCGAAGTCGGGTCGTTCTGCTGCGCGCCGACCAGCGTGGTCTGGAACGTGACCTGGCGTGCCTTGTAGGCCTGGCCGTCCGGGCCCGCCACGGTGTCGACGTTGGCCAGGTTGGACGCGACGATGTTGAGGCGCTGGCTTTGCGCGCTGACCGCACTGCCCGACACATTGAAGATGTTCATCATCGACATGAGAGCGCTCCTTATTGGCCCTTGATGGCGTCGAGCATCGTGCGCACGTTGCCGTTGATGAAGCGCAAGGTGGCTTCGTACTTGACCGCGTTGTCGGCAAAGTTCGCGCGTTCGCGGTCCATGTCGACGGTGTTGCGGTCCAGGTTGGTCTGGCTGGCGCTGGCGTACAGCAGGTTCGGTTCGCTGCGCGCGCCGGTGGCACCGGTGATGTGGCCGGCGGTGGTCGTGGCCATCGCGCCAGCGCCGGCGGCACCGGCGGCAGGGCCGGTGGCGGCACGCAGGGCCTGGGCAAAGCTGAAGTCGCGGGCCACGTAGCCGGGCGTGTCGGCGTTGGCGATGTTGCTGGCAATCAGGCGCTGGCGCTCCGAGCGCAGGCTGAGCGCCTGGCCGTGGAAGTCGAGTGCATTGGTCAAATGGTTCAGCATGGTGTGGCAACTCCCGGGCTCGAGACGTCAGACCCATTGGGTGATGAGAAGGCATTGTGGGCAGCACCCCGCGCAACATGAGCCGAAGAAGCGGCCGGAATGCCGGCCATTTCAGTGCCATGTGCTGCGGGCGGCGGCGCTAGAGTGGTTCCGATGGACGAATGGACTGTTTCGATGCGTCGCACCCTGCTTGCACTGGCTGGTGCGCTTGCCTTTGCCCTGGTGGCCGGGCCGGCCGTGGCCGGCGTGGCCGCCGTGGACAGCGCGGTGGGCGTTGATGCGATGCAGCCCGGCCTGGCCGGCAAGGTCCGGCAACTGGCGCTCGAAGGCAGCCGCCACGCTCCGGCCGGCGTCAAGCGCGTCGAGATCACGCTCGGGCAACTCGATTCACGCCTGCGCCTGGCCCCGTGCCAGCGCATCGAGCCCTACCTGCCGAATGGCTCGGCGCTGTGGGGCAAGACGCGCATCGGCCTGCGCTGCACCCAGGGCGCCAGCGCCTGGAATGTGTTCCTGCCCATCACGGTCAGTGCGTTCGGAAAGGCCTGGGTGGCGGCGGCGCCGCTGTCGGCCGGCGCCACCCTGGCAGCCAGCGATCTGGTTCAAGCCGAGGTGAATCTGGCCGAAGAAGCGGGCGCAGCCATCACCGACGCCAACAGCGCGCTGGGCCGCACCCTGGGCCGCGCCGTCAATGCCGGGCAGGCGCTGCGCCAGACCGATCTGAAGGCGCGCCAGTGGTTCGCCGCCGGTGAAGAGGTCAAGGTTTCGGCGCGCGGCAGCGGCTTCAGCGTGGCCGGCTCGGGCCAGGCGCTCAACCACGGGCTGGAGGGCCAGCCGGTGCGAGTGCGGGTCGAATCGGGGCGGGTTCTGGTCGGAATGCCGGTCGGCGAGCGCCTGGTGGAGCTGCCACTGTGATTTCGATACATCGACTGACGTTTTTCGGAAAATAATCTTCAAGTCACGATGACGGCAGTCGATAAACAGTCCATCTGGAATGGGCAGGGCCCACCCCCAGCCCTTTGGAGAACATCATGAAGATTGGTCAACCCGCAGACAAACCCGCCCTGACGCCGGCCGGCACGGCCCGCACCGGCGCCGGCGAATCGCCCAAGGTCCAGCCGGGCCAGTCGGCCGCCGTCGAAAGCGAAGCCAGCGCCAAGGTCGTCATTTCCGACGCCGCCGCAGCGCTGCTGGCGGCCGCGCCCGCCAAGGCCGACTTCGACGCCGCCAAGGTCGACCGCATCAGCAAGGCCATTGCCGACGGCAGCTTCAAGGTCAACCACGAAGCCGTGGCCGACAAGCTGATTGCCAACGCCAAAGAACTGCTGAACAAGTACTCGCACTGATTCCGCTGATTGCACCCTGCTGATTGCACCTGAGCGCACCCGCACCATGTCCCTGCCTGCCCTCGAAGGCTTTGCCCCCATGACCTCCACCCCCGGCATCACCGGGCTGGAAGACACGCTCAGCGCGGTCGAAACGCGCCTGGCGGACCTGAGCGAAGCCCTGCGCACGCGCGACCTGGCCGGCATTGACCGCCACGCCGCCGACCTGCACACGGCGCTGGCCACCGCGGTGGACACCTTCTGCGTCGCGGTGCGCAGCGGCCCGGTCTCCCCCGCACTGCGGCGCCGCCTGGTGGCCGCCAGCGGGCAGGTCGCCGCGCAACGCGAGTCACTCGCCCGCGCCACCTCGGCGCTCGACCGCGCCATCGACGTGCTGATGCCGCGCGACAACTCAGGCTGCTACTCGGCCAGCGGCGACACCAAACGCGGCCGCATCGGCGGCGGTTTGCGCGCCTGACCGCGCCTGACCGCGCCTGACCGCGGCTCACCTCGGCTTGAACGGGGCCCGGTAGCCCCAGACCCGGCGCCCCGCCCCCAGCTCCAGCACCGCCTGCGCCTTCAGCGTGGGCGCTTCGAATTCCAGGCTCACCATCCAGGCGCCGGGCTTCAGTTCGGCCGCCGCCTTGTCGGCCGCGCGCTGCATGCTCTCAGGGCGCTGGAACAGGTAGACCATGTCGAAGACGCGCCAGTCGGCGGCCCAGATGTCGGCGCGCCGCACCTTCGCAAAACGGCAGCGCAGTGCGCACAGCAGGCGCAGCGGCCAGCTCCACTCCAGCCCTTCGATCTGCGCTTGGGGGTAGACGCGCTGCAGTTCGATCAGCCCGGCGCCCAGGCCGCAGCCAGCGTCGACGATGCGCGCCCCGGGCGCCAGCGGCACGAGCTTGGGCAAACCCTTCAGCGCGCCGCGCGGCGTCGGGAACAGCGGCGCATCGCGCCAGGTGTTCAACGGGTACAGCAGCACCAGCAGCGCCAGCGGCAACAGCCAGGCCCAGGCCGGCATCGCACCGGCCAGGCCGGACGCCGCGAGTGAGAGCGGGAAACCCGCCGCAATGAACACGCGCCGCCAGGGCGTCGCGCCCAGAACCGCCAGTGCGGCACCCAGCAACAGCGGCAGGCCCATGGCCACCCCCGAAGGAGCACCCAGCGATCGGAGCAAAAGGAACAAGCCCCAGGCGAGCGCCCAGGTCAACAGTGCGGGAAGGGGCCAGAGCATCGGGCGGCATTGTCGCCGGCTCGATCCTCGTCGGCTCTAGAAGTGGAACGCCAGGCGCAGCCCGCCCCAATGCCGGCCGTTCACCGTGATGGGCGCACTGGCCTCCTTCATCACGACGAACTTTCCGCCGCCCATGTCGCGCCGGTAGGTCTGGAGCAGGAACGGCCGCGTGTTGCGGCCCGAGGCCAGGCCGGTGCGGTCGTTGAAGATGCGCCGGTAGCGGCTGTTGGCGCTGTCCCAGGCCAGGTCGCCGCGCTGCGGGTGGCAGTACGTCTTGTTGTGAGTGGCGACGTAGCCGTTGCGGTCCACCGCAATGCAGAACACCACCTTGTCCGACAGCCCGAGCGCGCGCTCCTGCACCTGCGGGAACAGGCGGTCGGCCAGTTCGACGAAGCGGGTGGTGTGCTGCGGCGGGTTGGTGCGCGCCATCGGCTGGTAGTTCTCGTCGAACAGGTCGGTCATCGAGATCGTGCCGGTGCGCACCGAGTCTTCCAGCAGTTTGGCGATCTGCGCCGCCCCTTCAACGGCGCCCTGGATATAGGGCGTGTCGTCGGACGCGATGCCGCACTCGGCCACCAGCTCGATCAGGTTCTCCGAGATCTGCAGAAACACGTCGCTGCGGCGCAGGGTTGCATCCAAGGTGCGCACCGTCTGGGCCGTTTCGGCTTCGGCCGCGCCCATCTGGGTGTTCAGTCCGGCACAGATGGCGCGGCTTTGTTCGGCCGCGGCGGTGATGCTGGAAACACTCATCTCCACGTCGGCCAGCGCGTGGTGGAAGGCCGCGGTCTGCGCGTCGCCCTCCTGGCGTGCGATGTCGCGCGCGAGTGCGGCAATGCGCTCGTCGAGCTGGGCCACCGTGCCCATGATGTCCTTGCTGGACGCTTCGACCTTGGCGGCCAGGTCTTTCACCGCGTCGGCCACCACGCCGAAGCCGCGCCCGGCGTCGCCGGCGCGCTTGGCCTCGACCGAGGCGTTGAACGCCACCAGCCGGGTCTGCAAGGCAATCTGCGTGATCGTGCCGGCCGCCTGCGCCACCTGCTTCAGGCTGGTGACGACGCTGGCGACCTCGTGCCCGATCTGCTCGACCGCCGAGCGCGCGCGCG
>JANOQS010000029.1:0-2908 GCA_031414975.1 Methylibium sp.
TTCCCGCTCAACCGCGTGATCAAGTGCTGGACCGAAGGGGTGCAGTTGATGAAGGTCGGCGGCAAGGCCAGGCTGACCTGCCCGGCCGCCATTGCCTACGGCGAAAAGGGCGCGGCCGGCGTGATCCCGCCGAATGCGACGCTGCAGTTCGAAGTGGAGTTGCTGGGGATTTCCGGGAAGTAGAGCGCCGGGAGGTAGAGCGCCTCACTGTCGCGCGCCGGCACACTCCTGTAACGCGTCGAAACGGTCGGGTCGAAATGAACAATCCGCACCGCTTTGAAGGTCGAACCGCTTGACCCAGGCGGACCCGCGGCCCTAGTCTCGTCGCCATGATCTCGCTCGAACCCACCGCCATCGCCGCTCTGCTGATTTCGGCATTGTTGACCTTGCTGTTGGTGGCTCGCCGCCGCCGAGGCGCGTCGGACCATGGCCGCGCCCCCGAAAGCGAAGTGCTCGACACGGTGCAGACCTGGCCGCCTCAAGCGGTGCGTGTGATGACCCTGCCCGAGCGGCTGGCCTTCGGCACCCTGCGCCGCGCGCTGCCCCGCCACCTGGTGCTGGCGCAGGTGCCGCTGTCGCGCTTCATCAGCGTGCCGGCGAGCAATTCTTATTCGCAGTGGCTGAACCGCGCGGGGCGCCTGAACGTGGACCTGCTGGTGTGCGATTCGAGCTCGAAGGTCATCGCTGCCATCGAAGTGCGCTCGGCCGACCAGACCCAGCGCAGCATGGCCCGCCACAACCGGCTGGCCCAGGTACTGCAGGCGGCCGGCGTGAAGGTCCATGTCTGGCATGACAACGACTTGCCGAGCATCGCCGCGGTGCGCGAAATGTTCAAGAACAGCAAGGGCGATGCTGCCGCCAGCGACGAAGACGAGGTCGACGTCGACGGGCGCCGCCTGATCCCGGTGCCCGAGATCCAGGAGTTCCTGATGGACGGCGACCAGCTCGACTACAACCAGGCCAACGAACCCGTTGCGTCGGGCTTCTTCGACGACCTGGATGCTGCGTCCAACTCACGCCGCCGCTGAACCTTTCGGTTCACGCTTCAATTCACCGCAAAGCAGTAGAACAGGCCGCCGCCTCCGGTGGCCTTCAGCGCGTCGGCGCTGCAGCCGCGTGTCGGGTGCGACGAATTCCATGACTTGGCGGGCGGCTCCTCACTCAGCCCCATGCGGTCGTGGTGGCCCACGATGGCCGAACCCTCGGCGCTGAGCGTCCAGTTGCCGCAGGTCGTGTCCTTGTCGCTCACCATCGCCCGGCCGTCGGGCGACGAGCCGGTGAGGATGTCGTGCACGTTCGGCGTGTCGCCCCGGCCGTTGACCGGCTCGCCTTTCTCGGTCAACGCGGTCTGCTTGTTCAGGTTGTTGCTGGCGCCATGCAGTTGCTCCACATCGGTGGCCACGACCACGCCCTTGGCGTTGAGCCAGGGGCCACGGCCGATTCGGTCACGCGCGTTCACCGCCGGTGCACCCGCCGCCGGCGTGGTGCTGAGGTAGGCGCGCCAGGTGAGGTCGCCGGCCTTCACGGCGCTGGCCAGGGCCTGGCAATGCCGGTCGGCGCCGGCCAGGCCGCCCAGGTCGGCGCCCTTGCCGGGGCTGACGCCGGTGACGAAGAAGCCGAGCTTGCTCTTGCCGTCGTTCTTCAGCACCGCACAGCCGGCCAACAGCGCCAAGGCTGCCAGCGACACGAAAACCCTCGGAGGCCGCGCCCTCATTTGGCGGCGACCTCGATCGTGCCCTTCATGCCCGGGTGCAGGCCGCAGATGTAGGCGATGTTGCCGGCTTCGTCGAACTGCAGCGTGGCGCTCTGGCCCTTGAGCATCAGCTCGCTGCGCTGGTCCTTGCCGGTCACGACGATCTGGTGCGGAGTGTCGTCGGCGTTGGTCCAGGTGATCTTCTGGCCGGCCGTGACCTTGATCGTGCCGGGCCCGAACATGAAGCCGGTGATCGCCACGTCAGTCGGGCCGCTCCTGGCCGCCACGGCCGTGGCTGCGCCCGGGAACTTGCCGGCCAGCTTGGCCAGGTTGGTCAGGTACTGGTCTTTCGCGAACGGCAGGTGGCACGCAAAGCAGGCGGTCAGGTTGGCCTTGTCGTTGACCTGGCCGTCGGGCGTGAACGACTGGTAGATCCAGTCACCGTTGCGCACCGCGGCCGGAATGTCGTTGCCCCAGCCGGCTTCCTTCTGCATCGAGTTCACCGCCACCAGCTTGTCCTTGACGAAGCGGCCGGTGGCGTCCTTCACCGGCTTGCCTTCGGCATCGAGCTTGGCCGCGTAGGCCGCCAAGGTGATGACGGTGCCGTTCGGGATCTCCTTGCCGTCTTTCGCCGCCTGCACCGCCTCGGCGCTGGTGTAGAACTCGCGGTACTGCTTGGTGTCGTGGCGGTCGACGGTGGCGTACATCACGCCCTTGTCCCAGTTCTGCGGGAACTTCAGCTTGTTCGGGCCGGGCGGCACGAGCGCCTGCTGCGCGAACGAGACGGCCGCCACGCCAACGGCAAGCGCCGCGGCAGTGAGGGTGAACAAACGGCTTGCCTTGAATTTCATCGGGTTGCTCCGGGGCTGGATTGAGACTGGCACCGGAGCGTATACGCAGCCCGGCGCTCTTTCCAACTTCGGGTATGCCCGCAGGGAACACGCGGCGACGGCGCGCCGCGCTCGCTGCCGCGCTTACTTGTTCTTGTTGTACACGTCCACGCACACCGCCGCGAGCAGCACCAGCCCCTTGATGACCTGCTGGTAGTCGATGCCGATGCCCATGATGGACATGCCGTTGTTCATCACCCCCATGATGAAGGCGCCGATCACCGCGCCCATCACCTTGCCCACGCCGCCCGAGGCCGATGCGCCGCCGATGAAAAAGGCCGCGATCACATCGAGCTCGAAGCCCAGCCCGGCCTTCGGTGTGGCG
>JANOQS010000030.1:0-10766 GCA_031414975.1 Methylibium sp.
CAGCATGCCCGGCGGGCACCAGCCGGCGCCCATCGTCGGCACGGTCTTCATGACCCAATCGACCAGGCTGTCGCTCGGGTTGAGCATCACGAACTTGCTCTTGTTCTCGCTGCCGCCGCCCTTGGCGGCCACCTGCACGTCCACCGTGTTGCCGGGCACCACCGTCATGTGCACCACGGCGGGGGTGTTGTCGGCGGTGTTCTTGCGCGCGAAGTGCGGGTCGGCCACGATGCTGGCGCGCAGCTTGTTGTCGGGGTGGTTGTAGGCCTGTCGCACGCCTTCGTTGATGGCGTCTTCGATGCTGCCGGTGAAGCCGCCCCAGCGGACGTCCATGCCGATCTTCAGGAACACGTTGACGATGCCGGTGTCCTGGCAGATCGGGCGCTTGCCCTCGGCGCACATCTTCGAGTTGGTCAGGATCTGCGCGATGGCGTCTTTCGCGGCCGGGCTTTGCTCGCCCTCATAGGCGCGAGCCAGGTGCTGGATATAGTCCACGGGGTGGTAGTACGAGACGTACTGCAACGCACCGGCGATGCTCTCGACGAGGTCTTGCTGCTGGATGGTGGTCATGGCGGTCCAGGGAATGGCTTGAATCGGTGGGGCCGAGTTTACTGAACCAGGGGGTGTGTCTTGCTGACAGGCATTCGTCGTTTCATCGAGTCGGAGTCCGCTGGCGGCGTGGTGCTGGCCCTCACCGCGCTGCTGGCGCTGATCATCAGCAATTCGCCGTGGAGCGGGGTCTACGAGGCCTTTGTGCAGATGCCGGGCGAAGTGCGCATCGGCGGCGACCGGCTGGTGCTGGCCAAGCCGCTGCTGGTGTGGGTCAACGACCTGTGGATGGCGGTGTTCTTCTTCCTCGTCGGGCTGGAGATCAAGCGCGAGGTGCTCGAAGGCGAACTGGCCGACCTGCGCCAGGCGCTGTTGCCGGCGGTGGCGGCGCTGGGCGGCATGGTGGTGCCGGCGCTGATCTATGCCGCCATCAACTGGGGCCACCCGGTGGCGCTGCGCGGCTGGGCGATTCCGACCGCCACCGACATCGCCTTTGCGCTCGGCATCCTGATGCTGCTGGGGGACCGGGTGCCGGCGTCGCTGAAGGTCTTTCTGGCGGCGGTGGCGATCATCGACGACCTGGGCGCCATCGTCGTGATCGCGGTCTTCTACACCGAACAGTTGTCGTTGACCATGCTGGTGGCCGCCGGCGTGGGCGCCGCGCTGCTGTGGGGCATGAACCGCGCCCGCGTCGTGAGCATCGGGCCCTACGTCGTGGTGGGTCTGCTCATCTGGGTCTGCGTGCTCAAGTCGGGCGTGCACGCCACCTTGGCCGGAGTGATCGCGGCGCTGGCCATTCCGCTGTCGGACGGCAAGGGCGGGTCGCCCTTGCGGACCGCCGAGCACGCGCTGCACCCGTGGGTCGCGTTCGTGGTGCTGCCGCTGTTCGCCTTCGTCAACGCCGGCGTGTCTCTGCAAGGCGTGTCCTTGCAGACGCTGCTGCTGCCGGTCCCGGCCGGAATTGTTTTGGGCCTGCTGCTGGGCAAGGCAGTCGGCGTGTTCGGTGCCGCATGGCTGCTGATGCAGTTCGGCGGCGCCAACGTGCCACAAGGCGCAACCCGGCTGCAGTTCTTCGCCGTCTGCGTGCTGTGCGGCATCGGCTTCACGATGAGCCTGTTCATCGGAGGCCTGGCCTTCGAGGGGCTGGGCGCCGAACTCGAAACCCAGTTGAAGCTGGGCGTGCTCGGCGGCTCGCTGCTGTCGGCGCTGCTGGGAGTGGGCTTGCTGCTGGCCGGGCCGCGGCGATCTGAAGCTCAGTGAGCGGCTGGGCCACCGTCTTTGCCGACCGACGGTGCGTGCGCCATCAGCTTGTCGGTGTACGCAATCGCCACGGCCGAGAGCAGGAAGGTGATGTGGATCACCGTCTGCCACAACAACACCTTCTCGCTGTAGTTCTCGGCGTTGATGAAGGTCTTGAGCAGGTGGATCGAACTGATGCCGATGATGGCGGTGGCCAGCTTGACCTTCAACACCGATGCATTGACATGGCTCAACCATTCGGGCTGGTCGGGGTGGCTTTCCAGGTTCATGCGCGACACGAAGGTCTCGTAGCCGCCCACAATCACCATGATCAGCAGGTTGGAGATCATCACCACGACGATCAGGCCCAGCACCACCAGCATGATGATGGACTCGTTGAGCTTCGGCGTGCCGCCGCCGAAGTCCCCCTTGTAGCCGATGCCCTTGACCAGGATGTCCAGCGCGTTCTTGTCGCCGAACACCGCCTCGATCAGGTGGACCAGTTCGACCCAGAAGTGAAACACGTAAACGCACTGCGCCAGGATGAGCCCCAGATACAGCGGCAGTTGCAGCCACCGGCTCATGAAAATGAAGTTGGGGAGGGGGCGAAGCCGAGCGTTGCTGGGGTCGGGAATTTGGGCCATCGAAGGGGCTTTCAGGGTTGGTCCGATTGCCGGAGATTGTATTTGGCGCACCATGTCTGCTTGATGTACGGCAGGCTCGTGCACAGAGTAAGGCCTTCGTAAGAGCAAGTCTCTAAGGTACCGCTCGGCGCCAGACCTTTGAATCGCACTCAACACAACAGGAGACTCCATGACCACCCCGGCTGCAACCTACCTTCCGCCCGCTGCCCTGGCCACTGCCGCGCACGTCTCCGGCATGGCCGCGTACAACGCGCTGTGCGCCGAGGCCGAGGCCGACTACGAGGGCTACTGGGCCCGGCTGGCACGCGAGTTCGTGACCTGGAAGACGCCGTTCACCCAGGTGCTGAACGACAGCGGCGCGCCGTTCTTCAAGTGGTTTGAAGACGGCACGCTCAACGTGTCGTACAACTGCCTGGACAAGCAGGTCGAGGCCGGCCTGGGCGGCAAGGTCGCAATCATTTTCGAGGCCGATGACGGCAAGGTCAGCAAGGTGACGTACAGCGAGTTGCTGGAGCGCACCTGCCGCATGGCCAACGCGCTGAAGGCCAGCGGCGTGAAAAAGGGCGACCGGGTCGTCATCTACATGTCGATGTCGGTCGAAGGCGTGGTGGCCATGCAGGCGTGCGCGCGCATCGGCGCCACGCACTCGGTGGTATTCGGTGGCTTCTCGGCGCAGAGCCTGCGCGACCGCATCGAAGACGCTGGTGCGGTGATGGTGATCACAGCCGACGAGCAGGCCCGCGGCGGCAAGCACCTGCCGCTCAAGGCCATCGTCGACGAAGCACTGGCCCTGGGCGGCTGCGACTGCATCAAGACCGTCATCGTCTACCAGCGCACCGGCGGCAAGGTGGCGTTCGACCCCAAGCGCGACCGGTGGATGCACGAGATCACCGCCGCGCAAGCGGCCACCTGCGAGCCCGAGTGGGTCGGCGCGGAGCACCCGCTGTTCCTGCTCTACACCTCCGGCTCCACCGGCAAGCCCAAGGGCGTGCAGCACTCCACCGGCGGTTACCTGCTGCATGCGGCGCTGACGACGAAGTGGACCTTCGACCTGAAGCCCGACGACGTGTTCTGGTGCACCGCCGATATCGGCTGGGTCACAGGCCACACCTACATCGCCTACGGCCCGCTCGCGCTGGGCGGCACCGAGATCGTGTTCGAAGGCGTGCCCACCTATCCCGATGCCGGCCGCTTCTGGAAGATGATCCAGGACCACAAGGTCAGCATCTTCTATACCGCGCCGACGGCGATCCGCTCGCTCATCAAGGCGGCCGAAGGCAACGCCACCGCGCACCCCGACCGCTACGACCTGAAGTCGCTTCGCATCCTCGGTTCGGTCGGCGAGCCGATCAACCCGGCCGCGTGGGAGTGGTACCACAAGCACATAGGCGGCGGCCGCTGCCCGATCGTCGACACCTTCTGGCAGACCGAAACCGGCGGCCACATGATCACGCCGCTGCCGGGCGCCACGCCGCTGGTGCCGGGTTCGTGCACCTTGCCGTTCCCCGGCATCATGGCCGCGGTGGTGGACGAAACCGGCAAGGACGTGCCGTGGGGGCAGGGCGGCATCCTGGTGGTCAAGAAGCCGTGGCCGAGCATGATCCGCAACATCTACGGCGACCCGGAGCGCTTCAAGAAGAGCTACTACCCGGAAGATTTCAAGGGCAAGTACTACCTGGCTGGCGACGGCGCGATCCGCGACGAGAAGACCGGCTACTTCACCATCACCGGTCGCATCGACGACGTGCTCAACGTCAGCGGGCACCGCATGGGCACGATGGAAATTGAGTCGGCGCTGGTCTCGCACACCGAACTGGTGGCCGAAGCCGCGGTGGTGGGCCGGCCGGACGAAACCACGGGCGAGGCGATCTGTGCCTTCGTGGTGCTCAAGCGCTCCCGCCCGACTGGCGAAGAGGCCAAGCGCATCGCCAAGGAGTTGCGCGACTGGGTCGGCAAGGAGATCGGCCCGATTGCCAAGCCCAAGGACATCCGCTTTGGCGACAACCTGCCGAAGACGCGCTCGGGCAAGATCATGCGCCGGCTGCTGCGCTCGGTGGCCAAGGGTGAGGTGATCACGCAAGACACCTCGACCCTTGAGAACCCGGCCATCCTCGACCAGTTGGCCGAGAAGAACTGAAGCGAGGCGCGTCAGCGCGACCGGGCGGCCAGGCGCGCGTTGAGCTCGGCCTCGTCGCGTTCGACCCGGAACTGGTGAAAGGCGTAACGCTCGCGTGCCGTTGACGCCTGCTCCGGGCTCCAGGCGTTCCAGCCGGTCTTGTCGCCGGTGACCTCGACCATTTCGATGCAGTCGACCGGGCACACCGGGATGCAAAGTTCGCAGCCGGTGCAGGGGTCGTTGATCACCGTGTGCATCAGCTTCGGCCCGCCGACGATGCAGTCCACCGGACAAGCCTTGATGCACAAGGTGCAGCCGATGCACCAGGCTTCGTCGATCACAGCAAGGCGGCGCGGGCCTTCGATGCCGTTGGCCGGGTTCAGCGCCAGCGGCGGGCGACCGGTGAGGGCGGCCAGCCGATGGATGCCTTCGGCGCCGCCGGGCGGGCACTGGTTGATTTCGGCGTCGCCCTCGGCGATCGCCTGCGCGTAGGCGCGGCAGTCGGGGTAGCCGCAGCGGGTGCACTGCGTCTGCGGCAGTGCGTTGTTCAGCAGGTCGGCCAGTACGGCGGTGACGGTCACCGCCGGATTATCACTTTGGCTTGCGGGCCGAGGTCTTCTCGAGCGCCTTCTTGACCGGCACCGACACCTGCGGCGCGGCGGCCTTGCGCGCGGCGGCACGCCGACGCGGCGTCACTGCCTGCGCCACATCGGCCTGGTGCGAGGCGATGAAGTCGCGCACCTGCGGGTACACGTTGTCGCGCCAGCGCCGGCCCGAGAAGATGCCGTAGTGGCCGGCACCGATGGCGTCGTAGTGGAACTGGCGCCCCTTCGGGATGCCGGTGCACAGGTCGTGCGCGGCACGCGTCTGGCCGGCGCCGGAGATGTCGTCGAGCTCACCTTCGATCGTCAGCAGGGCCGAGGTCTTGATGTCTTGCGGGCGCACCAGGTTGCCGTTCACCGACCAGGTGCCGTTGACGAGCGCGAAGTCCTGGAACACGGTCTTGATGGTGTCGAGGTAATACTCGGCTGGCATGTCGAGCACCGCGTTGTACTCGTCGAAGAAGTCGCGATGGAAATCGACGTTGCCGTCGTCGCCGCGCATCAGGTCGAGGAAGTAGTCGTAGTGCGATTTCAGATGCCTGTCCGGTTTCATCGCGATGAACCCGGCGTGCTGCAGGAACCCCGGGTACACGCGCCGGCCGCTGCCAGGGTAGTTGACCGGCACGCGGTAGATCACGTTGTTCTCGAACCAGGAATGGCTCTTGTTCATCGCCAGGTTGTTCACCGCGGTCGGGCTCTTGCGTGCGTCGATCGGGCCGCCCATCATCGTCAAGGTGCGCGGCGTGACCTCGCCGGCGCTGGCCATCAGCGAGACTGCGGCCAGCACCGGCACCGTGGGCTGGCAGACCGAGATCACGTTGACTTCGGGGCCGATGTGGCGGATGAAGTCCTGCACGTAACTCACGTAGTCGTCGAGGTGGAACGCACCGGCCTCGGCGGGCACCATGCGCGCGTCGGTCCAGTCGGTGATGAATACCTTGTGGTCCTTCAGCAGTTCGCGAACGGTTTCGCGCAGCAGGGTGGAGTGGTGGCCCGACAGCGGAGCCACGACCAGCACCGTCGGCTGGTCCTTCATCTGCGACAGCATCGGCAGGTTGTCGGTGAAGCGCTTGAAGCGCAGCAGCCGGCAGAACGGCATCGTCACCGCGGTCTGCTGCTGCACGGCCACGTCCACGCCGTCGATGTTGACGGAAGTGATGTTGAATTCCGGCTTCTCGTATTCCTTGGCCAGCCGGTGCATCAGGTCCAGCCCGGCCGACACACGCTGCGCCATCGGCGTGTGCGTGAACAGCGACAGCGGGTGGTTGTAGAGCTTGGAGGACGCGCTGGCGAATTCCGAGAAGGGGCTCAGCAGCGCTCGCTGGGATTCATACAACTGGTACAGCATGGCATCGACCTTTGTATTGTTCGCACGCCGTCCGCCGGAGCGGGCAAACGGTTATTGTGCAGTGCAGCATTCTACAAACAATGTAGTTATGTTGCAGCCACAATTCATCGGGGTTGACCCGATAACCCCCACGAATTGGGGCCAGTTCGGGGGCCCGGTTCAGGCGACCTTGGCGATGGCCAGCACGACGGCGTCCAGGTTCTTGTGGTTCAGCGCGGCAACGCAGATTCGCCCCGAGTCCACGCCATAAATACCGAATTCGTTGCGCAAACGATGCATCTGGTCCTTGTTCAGGCCGGTGTAGCTGAACATGCCCTTCTGTTCGGTGATGAACGAGAAGTCCTGCTTGAGGCCCGCGGCTTCGAGCCGGCTGCGCAGGGCGAGGCGCATTTGCTTGATGCGCGTGCGCATGCCGGCAAGTTCTTCTTCCCAGACGGCGCGCAGCGAGGGCGTCGTCAGCACCGTGGCCACCACCTGCGCGCCGTGCGTTGGCGGGTTGGAATAGTTGCTGCGGATCACGCGCTTGAGCTGGCTCAGCACGCGGCCGGCCTCTTCCTGCGTCGGGCAGACCACGCTGAGCGCACCCACGCGCTCGCCGTAGAGCGAGAAGCTCTTCGAGAAGCTGGTCGCGACGAGGAACTCGAGCCCGGCCGCCATCAGCAGGCCCACAACTGCGCCGTCTTCGGTGATGCCCTCGCCGAAGCCCTGGTAGGCCATGTCGAGGAACGGCGTCAGTTGGCGCGCCTTAACAGTGGCGACCACCTGCGCCCACTGGGCCGGTGACAGGTCGCAGCCGGTCGGGTTGTGGCAGCAGGCGTGCAGCACGACGATGGTGCCGGCGCTGGCCTGTTGCAGCGCCGCCAGCATCGCATCGAAGTTCAGCCCGCGGGTGGTGGCGTCGTAATACGGATAGGTGGCGACATTGAAGCCAGCGCTTTCGAACAGCGCGCGGTGGTTCTCCCAGCTCGGGTCGCTGATCAGCACTTGCGCGCCGGGGCTGAGCCGCTTCAGGAAGTCGGCGCCGACCTTGAGCCCGCCGGTGCCGCCCAGGCCCTGAATGGTGGCGATGCGGCCGGCCTTGACGGCCTGGCTGTCGGCACCGAAGACGAGGCCTTGCACCGCCTTGTCGTAGGCAGCGATGCCATCGATCGGCAGGTAACCGCGCGCGCTGGGCGCTTCCATCATCAGCGCTTCGGCGGCGCGCACACATTTGAGCAGCGGCAGCTCGCCGTTTTCGTCGAAGTACACGCCGACGCCGAGGTTGACCTTGGCCGGGTTGGTATCGGCGTTGAACTGCTCGTTCAGGCCGAGGATCGGGTCGCGCGGGGCCAGTTCGACGGCGGAAAACAGCGAAGGCATGGGTGATCCTTGAGGGGAGGGCGGAGTGGAATGGGGAATTCGGCTAACCTGTGCGGTTGCCTTAGCGGGGGCTAGGCGTTCACCGCGGGAATTTTATCTGCCATGGCCCAGTTGTCCGACGTCACCACCCTGGAGCCCGCCGAGCCTGCGCCTGCCGGCGAATTCGTGAGCTTCCCGGATTCGCCCTTCCAGCTGTTTCAACCTTACCCGCCGGCGGGCGACCAGCCCGGCGCGATCGCCCAGCTGGTCGAAGGCCTGAACGACGGCCTGAGCTTCCAGACCCTGCTCGGCGTGACCGGCTCGGGCAAGACTTTCACGATGGCCAACGTGATCGCGCAGATGGGCCGCCCGGCAATCGTCTTTGCGCCCAACAAGACCTTGGCCGCGCAGCTCTACAGCGAGTTCCGCGAGTTCTTCCCGCGCAATGCCGTCGAGTATTTCGTCAGCTATTACGACTACTACCAGCCCGAGGCCTACGTGCCGCAGCGCGACCTGTTCATCGAGAAGGACAGCGCGATCAACGAACACATCGAGCAAATGCGCCTGAGCGCCACCAAGAGCCTGCTGGAGCGGCGCGACGTGGTGATCGTCGCGTCGGTCAGCGCGATCTACGGCATCGGCAACCCGGCCGACTACCACCGCATGGTGATGACCCTGCGCACCGGCGACAAACTGGGTCAGCGCGACGTGATCGCCCAGTTGATCCGCATGCAGTACAAGCGCAACGACGTGGACTTCAGCCGCGGCGTGTTCCGGGTGCGCGGCGACACGATCGACGTGTTCCCGGCCGAGCACTCGGAGCTGGCGATCCGCATCGAGCTGTTCGACGACGAGGTCGAGTCGCTGCAGTTGTTCGACCCGCTCACCGGGCGCATCCGCCAGAAGATCCCGCGCTTCACGGTCTACCCCAGCAGCCACTACGTGACGCCGCGCGACCGGGTGGTGGCTGCCATCGAGACCATCAAGGACGAATTGCGCCTGCGCCTGGCCGAACTGGTGGGCATGGGCAAGCTGGTCGAGGCGCAGCGCCTGGAGCAGCGCACCCGCTTCGACCTCGAGATGCTGCAGGAGGTGGGCCACTGCAAGGGCATCGAGAACTACACCCGTCACCTGTCGGCCGCGCAGCCCGGCGAACCACCGCCGACCCTGGTGGACTACCTGCCGGCCGATGCGCTGATGTTTCTGGATGAGAGCCACGTGCTGATCGGCCAGTTCGGTGGCATGTACAACGGCGATCGGGCGCGCAAGACCACGCTGGTCGAATACGGCTTTCGCCTGCCCAGCGCGCTGGACAACCGCCCGCTCAAGTTCGAGGAGTTCGAACGCAAGATGCGCCAGGTGACGTTCGTGTCGGCCACGCCGGCCGCCTATGAGCAGGAAAACGCGGGCCAGGTCGTCGAGCAGTTGGCGCGGCCGACCGGGCTGGTCGACCCGCCGGTCGAGGTGCGGCCCGCCACACACCAGGTGGACGACGTGCTGCAGGAGATTCGCGACCGGGTCGAGGTCAACGAGCGCGTGCTGATCACCACCCTGACCAAGCGCATGGCCGAGCAGTTGACCGACTACCTCAGCGACAACGGCGTGAAAGTGCGCTACCTGCACAGTGACGTGGACACCATCGAACGAGTCGAAATCCTGCGCGACCTGCGGCTGGGCACCTTCGACGTTCTGGTGGGCATCAACCTGCTTCGCGAAGGGCTGGACATTCCGGAGGTGTCGCTGGTGGCGATTCTGGACGCCGACAAGGAAGGCTTTCTGCGCTCCGAGCGCAGCCTGATCCAGACCATAGGCCGGGCCGCGCGCAACCTGAACGGCCGCGCCATCCTGTACGCCGACAAAGTGACCGACTCGATGCGCAAGGCGATGGACGAGACCGAGCGACGGCGCAGCAAGCAGGTGGCCCACAACCTGGCCATGGGCATCACGCCACGCAGCGTGATGAAAAAGGTCAAGGAGTTGATCGACGGCGTCTACGGCAGCGAAAAGGGGGCGGATCTGAAATCCGTCAACGAAGCGGCGGCGATCGAGGCGCTGAGCGAGAAAGACCTTGGCAAACGGATCAAGAACCTCGAAAAGCAGATGCTCGACCACGCCCGCAACCTTGAATTCGAGAAGGCAGCGCGGGTGCGCGACCAGTTGGCCCTGCTGCGGGAACAGGCCTTCGGCGCGCCAGGGACCGACAACGTGCTGCCGATCACCGGATCGGGCCGCAACGCTTGATCTGGTGTTGCAAATGAGCGTCGCGAAGCGCTGAAAGCGGAGGGAACTTCCCCGGTCAATCTTGACCAAATCAGTCAGCTTCAGGTATACTCGACTAATCCACTCGGACATTATGGAGCCGCGCGCCAGGCCACCCACTTCGGCACGAGGCCGGGGCCGTTCGCAGTGAATCCTGCGCCCTCCAAAAGAGGCAACGGAAACGGGAAATCGAGTACCCCCTGGATTACTTTTGATTTGCCATTTGGCCTAAAGGAGAGTTCCATGCGTTTGACCACCAAAGGTCGGTTTGCAGTGACCGCGATGATCGATCTGGCGCTGCGCGAGCACAGCGGGCCCGTGGCGCTGGCGGCGATCAGCGCGCGCCAGCAGATTTCCCTGTCCTATCTGGAGCAGTTGTTCGGCAAGTTGCGCCGCCACGACCTGGTGGAAAGCACGCGCGGCCCGGGCGGCGGTTATTCGCTCGGCCGCAAGGCGGAAGAGATCACCGTGGCCGACATCATCGTTGCAGTCGATGAGCCGATCGATGCGACCGGCTGCGGCGGCAAGGACAACTGCATGGGCGAAGACTCGGGCCGTTGCATGACGCACGATCTGTGGGCCAGCCTGAATTCCAAGATGATCGAGTTTCTCGACTCGGTGTCGCTGCGCAAGCTGGTGAACGAACAGCTCGCCAAGGGCGTGTCGATCGA
>JANOQS010000031.1:0-13853 GCA_031414975.1 Methylibium sp.
AACGTGGCGAGCGCCGCGTGCGCATGGCCCACCTGTCCATCGTCGGCAGCCACAAGGTCAACGGCGTGTCGGCCTTGCACTCCGAGCTGCTGGTGCAGACCATCTTCGCCGACTTCGCGGTGCTGTGGCCCGAGCGCTTCACGAACATGACCAACGGCGTCACGCCGCGGCGCTGGTTGTCGCAGGCCAACCCGGCGCTGGCCACTTTGTTGGATCAGACACTGGGCAGCGCGTGGCGGCTCGACCTGGACCTGCTGCGCGGCCTGGAGCAGCACAAGAACGATCCCAGTTTCAGCAACCGCTTCATGGCCATCAAGCGCGCCAACAAGCAGCGCCTGGCTGACCACATTCAGCGCGCCACCGGCGTCGTGGTCGACCCGGCCAGCCTGTTCGACGTGCAGGTCAAGCGCATTCACGAATACAAGCGCCAGTTGCTGAACCTGCTGCACGTGGTCACGCGCTACCAGGCCATCCTGGCCAACCCGCAGGCGAACTGGGTGCCGCGCACCGTGATCTTCGCGGGCAAGGCGGCGTCGAGTTACCACATGGCCAAGAACATCATCCGGCTGATCCACGACGTCGGCGCGGTGGTCAACAAAGACCTGCGCGTGGCGGGCCGGCTGAAGGTGGTGTTCATTCCAAACTACGGCGTCTCGGTGGCCGAAGTGATCATGCCCGGGGCCGACCTGTCGGAGCAGATCTCCACCGCCGGCACCGAAGCCTCGGGCACCGGCAACATGAAGCTGGCGCTGAACGGCGCGCTGACGATCGGCACCGACGACGGCGCCAACATCGAGATCCGCCAGAACGTGGGCGACGACAACATTTTCATCTTCGGCCTGAAGACGCCCGAGGTGGTGGCGCTGAAGAAAGGCGGCTACCAGCCCATGCGCTACTACGAAGGCAACCCGGCGTTGAAGGCGGTGCTCGACGCGATCGGCGGCGGCGCCTTTTCGCCCGACGAGCCGGCGCGCTACCGCGGCCTGACAGACTCGCTGCTGTGGGGTGGCGACCACTACCTGCTGCTGGCCGACTACGCCGACTACGTGCAAACGCAACAACGTGTGGACGCGCTGTACCGAACGCCGGGAGAATGGGCGGCCCGCGCGATCAGCAACGTGGCGGGCATGGGAGCCTTCTCGTCCGACCGCACGATTCGCGAGTACGCTAGGCAAATCTGGAACATCGAACCCGCTGCGCGCTAGCCCGCAGCAGGTTCATCTGCGAAGGCCATGACCGTGTTGACCGAGCTGTTGGAGCAAGAGCTTGACAAGATCCGCGCGGCCACCCACGGCGACCCGTTCTCCGTGCTCGGCGTGCACGAAGACGCTGAAGCGCGCTTCTGGCTGCGCGCCTTCCTGCCCGGTGCCGCGCAACTGACGGTGCTCGATGCACGCAGCGGCGCTTCGCTGTGCGTGCTCGACCCGCGCCACCCCGACGGCTTCTTCGAAGGCCTGCTGCCGGTCACCGCGCGCCCCGACTACCGGCTGCAGGTGGCCTGGGCCGACGGCAATTCGTCGATCCTCGACGACCCGTACCGCTTCCCGCCGGTGCTGGGCGAAATGGATGTGTGGCTGATGGGTGAAGGCTCGCACCTGCGCCCCTACGAAGTGCTGGGCGCCACCCAGCGCGTGATGGAAGGCGTGGCCGGCACCAGCTTTGCGGTGTGGGCGCCGAACGCGTCGAGAGTCAGCGTGGTCGGCGACTTCAACTACTGGGACGGCCGACGCCACCCGATGCGCCTGCGCCGAGAGTGCGGCGTGTGGGAGATCTTCCTGCCCGGCGTCGGCGCCGGGGCGCACTACAAGTATGAGGTGCGCTCGCGCGACGGCCAGGTGCTGCCGCTGAAGGCCGACCCGTATGCGCTGCAGGCCCAAATGCGCCCAGCCACCGCGAGCGTAGTGGCACGCATGCCGTCGGTCGCGCCGCCGTCCGAGCCGCGCAAGGCCGCCAATGCGCTCGACGCGCCGATGAGCATCTACGAGGTGCATCTGGGCTCGTGGCGGCGCAAACCCGAAGACGGCGACCGCTTCCTGACCTGGGACGAACTCGCCGACACCCTGGTGCCGTACGCGCGCGACATGGGCTTCACGCACCTGGAACTGCTGCCGGTCAGCGAACACCCGTTCGATGGCTCCTGGGGCTACCAGCCGGTCAGCCTGTTCGCGCCGACCTCGCGCTTCGGCGATGCGCCGGGCTTTCGACGCTTTGTCGACCGCTGTCACGAACAAGGGCTGGGCGTGCTGCTCGACTGGGTGCCGGCGCACTTTCCGTCCGACGCGCACGGCGTGGCCAACTTCGACGGTACGCACCTGTACGAATACGCCGACCCGCGTGAAGGTTTCCATCAAGACTGGAACACGCTGATCTACAACTTCGGCCGCACCGAGGTGTGCAACTTTCTCGTCGCCAACGCGCTGTTCTGGCTCGAGCGCTACAACGTCGATGGGTTGCGCGTCGACGCGGTGGCCTCCATGCTTTACCGCGACTACAGCCGCAAGGCCGGCGAGTGGGTGCCCAACGCGCAAGGCGGGCGCGAGAACCTCGAGGCCATCGGCTTCCTGCGCCGCATGAACGAGGTGGTGGGTGTGGAGCGCCCGAAAGCGATTACCTTGGCCGAAGAATCGACCGCGTTCCCGTCGGTCTCGCGCCCCACCTACACCGGCGGGCTGGGCTTTCACTACAAGTGGAACATGGGCTGGATGCACGACACCTTGGCCTACATGGCGCGCGACCCGGTGCACCGCAAGTTCCACCACGGCGAGATGACCTTCGGGCTGGTCTACGCCTTCAACGAGAACTTCGTGCTGCCGATCTCGCACGACGAGGTGGTGCACGGCAAGGGCTCGCTGCTGAACAAGATGCCCGGCGACCGCTGGCAAAAGTTCGCCAACCTGCGCGCCTACCTCGGCTTCATGTTCGGCCACCCTGGCAAGAAGCTGCTGTTCATGGGCTGCGAGTTTGCCCAGGAGCGCGAATGGAACCACGACCACAGCCTGGACTGGCACCTGCTCGGTGACCCGCAGCACGAAGGCGTTCAGCGCCTGGTGCATGACCTGAACCACCTGTACCGCGACACGCCGGCGCTGTACCGGCGCGACTTCGACGGCAGCGGCTTCGAATGGATCTCGCACGACGACGCCGAGCGTTCGGTGCTGAGCTTCATCCGCCGCGGCGGCGACGACAGCACGCTGATCGTGGTGCTGTGCAACTTCACGCCCGGCATCCAGCGCGGCTACCGCGTCGGCGTGCCGCACCCGGGCCTGTACCGCGAGCGCATCAACACCGATTCAGCGCACTACGGCGGCAGCAATGTGGGCACGGCGTTCGGCGAAGTCACCGCACGCTCCTTCGGCTCGCACGGCAAGCCCTGTTCGATTGAAGTGGATCTGCCGCCGCTGGCCACCGTCATCCTCGAATGGAAGGCCTGAGGGTGCTGGAGCGCGGCCGGCCGTGGCCGCTGGGTGCACATTGGGACGGTCTGGGCGTCAACTTCGCGGTCTTCTCGGCCCACGCGCTCCACATGGAGTTGTGTGTGTTCGACGCCGAAGGCAAAGAGGAGTTGTCGCGCAGCTTGCTGCCCGGGCACACGCAGGATGTGTGGCACGGCTACGTGCCCGGCGCCGCGCCGGGGCTGGTGTACGGCCTGCGCGCGCACGGACCGTGGCGGCCTGACCGCGGCCACCGCTTCAACCCGAACAAGCTGCTGCTCGACCCGTACGCACGCGAGATCTTGGGCGAGTTCGACTGGGGCGCCGAACACTTTGGCGCCGACCTGCACCACCCGCACCACATGGACCCGCGCGACAACGCGCTGCACGCGCTGAAGGCGCGCGTGGTGGCCGATGCGTTCGACTGGGGCGACGACCACCCGCCGCACACACCGTTGGCGCAGACGGTGCTGTACGAACTGCATGTCAAAGGCTTTACCAAGCTCCACCCCGGTGTGCCCGAAGCCCTGCGCGGCAGTTACGCCGGCCTGGCCAGCGACGCGGTGCTCGCGCACCTGAAAGCCTTGAACGTCACCGCGGTGAACCTGCTGCCGGTGCACCAGCACATCGACGAAGGCCGGCTCGTCAAACTCGACCTGAGCAACTACTGGGGCTACAACTCGATCGGCTTCTTCTGCCCGAGCCCGAGGTTCGCATCCGGCGCCGAAGGGTTCAACGTGCGCGACGAGTTCCGCACCATGGTCAAGCGGTTGCACCAGGCCGGCATCGAAGTGATCCTCGACGTGGTCTACAACCACACCGCCGAAGCCGGTGAAGACGGCCCGACGATCAGCTTTCGCGGCCTCGACAACGCCAGCTACTACCGTCTGCCGGCGCACCACCGCGAGCACTACGAAAACCACTCCGGCTGCGGCAACACCATCGACATGCGCCACCCGCGCGTGCTGCAGATGGTGATGGACTCGCTGCGCTTTTGGGTGCAGGAGATGCACGTCGACGGCTTCCGTTTCGACCTGGCGCCGGTACTGGGCCGCGGCGACCACGGCTTCGACCGCAACGGCCCGTTCTTCGGTGCGGTGGCACAAGACCCGCTGCTGTCGCGCGTGAAGATGATCGCCGAGCCCTGGGACATCGGCCCGGGCGGCTACCAGGTCGGCGGCTTCCCGGCCGGCTGGCTCGAATGGAACGACCACTTCCGCGACGCGATGCGCAGCTTCTGGGTCCATGGAAGCTGCACGCGCGGCGACTTTGCGCTGCGCTTGTGCGCGTCGTCCGACATCTTCCAGCCACGCGGGCGCGCGCCGGGCGAGTCGGTGAACTACGTGGTGTCGCACGACGGCTTCAGCCTGAACGACATGCTCAGCTACGACCAGAAGCACAACCTGGCCAACGGCGAGAACAACCGCGACGGCCACAACCACAACCGGAACTGGAACTGCGGTGTCGAAGGGCCGACCGAAGACCCGGTGGTGAACGAACTGCGCGGGCGGCTCCAGCGTGCGCTGCTGGCCACCACCTTGCTGTCGCAGGGCACGCCGATGCTGGCCGCCGGCGACGAACTCGGCCACAGCCAGCGCGGCAACAACAACCCGTACTGCCAGGACAACCCGATCACCTGGATCGACTGGTCCCAGGCCGACGCCGAACTGCTCGCCTTCACGCGGCACGTGCTCTCACTGCGCCACCACAACCTGCCGCTCGGCGACCGCTGGTACGACGGCCTCAGCGATGTGCGCGGCCGCTACGACTTGGCCTGGATCAGCGCCGACGGCCGCGCGCTCGAAGGCGAAGGCTGGCGCGACCCGAACAGCCGTGTGCTCGGCTGCCTGATCGGCAAACCCGCCAAGGCCGCCGACCCGCTGCTGCTGCTGGTCAATGCCGAGGCCATCGACCATGTCTTCCATCTGCCGATCGGGCGCTGGCAGGCGGTGCTCGACACGTCCCAGCCCACCGGCCTGCCGGTCACGCGCGGCGAGGCCGAGACCACGCTCACGTTGCCGGCGCGCAGCCTGAGCCTGCTGATCACCTTCGACTCCGAGCCCGCACCGCTGCCTTGAGTGGCTGCGCGGCTCGCAACCTCCACAGGAATTCATCTCATGCGTCTCCCCCGCGCCAGCGGCGTGCTGCTGCACCCCACCTCCCTGCCAGGCCCGCACGGCTCGGGCGACTTCGGCCCCGGCGCGTACCACTTCGTTGACTGGCTGGTCGGGGCCGGCCAGAAGTTGTGGCAGATCCTGCCGCTGGGCGGCATCGGCCCGGGCAACTCGCCTTACATGAGCAGCTCGGCGTTTGCCGGCAACGTGCTGCTGATCGACCTGGACGAATTGCGCCAGCGCGGCTGGCTGCAGACCGCCGACCTCTTGATCGGCCTCGCCAAGGACCCCGCCAACGACCTCGCAACTGACAGCGCCTTCGATGATCAGCGGCTCGACTTCGCGCGCGTGGTGCCGTTCCGCATCGAGCGCCTGAACACGGCCGCGCGCGCCTTCGCGCGTTCGGCGTCGGCTGACGAACGGGCCGACTTCAACGCCTTCTGCGAACGCCAGAAAAACTGGCTCGACGACTACGCGCTCTTCATGACCCTGGCCAACCAGTTCGGCTGGCGTGACTGGAGCGACTGGGACGCGCCGCTGGCCCGCCGCGACCCGGCCGCACTGGCGGCCGCCGCGACGGCGAACGCCAATGCTGTGGCGTTCTGGAAGTTCTGCCAGTGGTGCTTCTTCCGCCAGTGGCTCAACCTGAAGGCGTATGCAAACCAGCGCGGCGTCGAAGTCATCGGCGACGCGCCGATCTTCATCGCCCACCAGAGCGCCGAAGTCTGGGCCCGCCAAGACCTGTTCGACCTGGACGCCCAAGGCAAGCCCACCGTGGTGGCCGGCGTGCCACCCGACTTCTTCAGCGAAACCGGCCAGCGCTGGGGCAACCCGCTGTACCGCTGGCGCGCGCATGCGAAGGAAGGTTATGCGTGGTGGGTCGAGCGTATCCGCCGCACCTTCGAACTGGTGGACATCGTTCGCATCGACCACTTTCGCGGCTTTGCCGGCTACTGGGAAATCCCGGCCGGCGAACCCACCGCTGTGAAGGGGCGCTGGCTGCCCGGCCCCGGTGCGCCGCTGTTCAAGGCCATCGCCAACGCGCTCGGGCCGGTGCCCATCATTGCCGAAGACCTGGGCGTGGTCACGCCAGACGTGGTGGCGCTGCGCAAAAAGTTCAACCTGCCGGGCATGCGCATCCTGCAGTTCGCGTTCGGCAGCGGCAGCGATAACAGCTTTCTGCCGCACAACCACGAAGTCGACACCGTGGTCTACACCGGCACGCACGACAACGACACGACGGTCGGCTGGTGGAGCAGTACCAAGCCCGAGGAACGCGAACACGTGAGCAACTACCTGAACACCGATGGCACCGAGATCCACTGGGACATGATCCGCGCCGCCTGCGCCAGCGTGGCCGACACCGCCGTGCACCCGATGCAGGACATCCTGGGCCTGCCCACCGAGCAGCGCATGAACTTCCCCGGCAAGGCCGAGGGCTACTGGGAATGGCGCTTCAGCTGGGACCAGGTGCAGCCCGAACATGCGCAGCGGCTGAAGGCCTTGTGCCTGCTGTACGGACGAGCTCAGGCCTGACGCCCAAAACAGAAGGGCGCCTCGCGGCGCCCTTCTTCACTCGAGCGAAGCTGCTCGATCAGCGAACCACGGCGATCTGGTCGCGCTTGCCGCCCTTGTACGTGAACAAGGTCAGCGCGCCGTTCTTGACGTCGCCCTTGTCGTCGAAGGTGATGTTGCCGGTCACGCCCTTGTAACCCTCGGTCTTGGCCAGCACCGGCAGGTACTTGGCCGGCTCGGCGGAACCGGCCTTGACCATCGCGGCCACCATCACGTTGACGGCGTCATAAACGTAGGGCGAGTACACCTGCACGTCGACGTTGTACTTGGCCTTGAAGCGCTTGTAGAAGTCGTCCATGCCGGCCTTCTGCTCGCCTTCGACACCACCGGCTTCAGCGCAGACCACCTGGCCATCGGCCATCGCACCGGCCGACAGCTTGGGCAGTTCGCCCGAGCAGATGCCGTCACCACCGACGAACTTGGCGTCGATGCCGAGTTGCTTCATCTGGCGCAGCATCGGGCCGGCCACGGCGTCCATGCCGCCGTAGAAGATCACATCAGGCTTCTTGGCCTTCACGGCAGTCAGGATGGCGGTGAAGTCGGTGGCCTTGTCGGTGGTGAACTGGCGCTCGGCGATCGAACCGCCGGAGGCCTTGACGGCCTTCTCGAACTCTTCGGCAACGCCCTGGCCGTAGGCCGTGCGGTCATCGATCACGGCGATCGACTTGCCCTTCAGTTCCTTCACGGTGTAGCGGCCCAGGGTGCCGCCCAGGTGCACGTCATCGGCCACCACGCGGAACGTGGTCTTGAAGCCTTGACGGGTGAACTTGGGGTTGGTGGCCGACGGCGAAATCTGCGGAATGCCAGCGTCGCTGTAAATCTTGGAAGCCGGAATCGAGGTGCCGGAGTTGAGGTGGCCGACCACGCCCATCACCTTCGCATCGACCAGCTTGTTGGCCACCGCCGTGCCTTGTTTCGGATCGCCTGCGTCGTCTTCGGCGAGCAGCTCGAACTTGACCTTCTTGCCGCCGATCGTCGTGCCCTTGGCGTTGAGCTCTTCGATGGCCATCTTCGCGCCCATCTCGTTGTCCTTGCCGAGGTGGGCAATGCCACCGCTGGTCGGACCCACGTGGCCGATCTTGACCACCATGTCTTGCGCCGATGCGGCACCTGCCAACAGCACCGCTGCGGCGGCCACAAACACGTTCAGTCTGACTTGCATGCAATATCTCCGGTTAGGACATTAAATTGGAGAGAACCTCTGGTTCTCAACGGGCGGAACAATACCCCAAAACAAACCGCATCTCCACCGGGAATCCACGGGTCGAACCGCCGATTCTTCGGTTGAATCGTCGGTGCGCCGCCGGGGGCCCCAGAAGAAAACGCGGCACTGTCGCCGGGCTCGCGCCTCCACGGGCAAGGCATGGGCCACAGGTGGGAGCACAACGCGCGGGCTAGCGCCCCCGATGACGCGCCAATTCCTGAGCGACCGCCCTGCCCACCATGTCTCGCAAGGTTGATGCCAGTTGCTGGCGGGTTTCGCGCATCACGGCCTCGGTGGCGCGAGTCAGGATCGGCGCAAGGGTTTCCCGCAGCCTGTACTCGAGCATCAGGTCCACCTGGCGTTGCAGGTCGGCCCAGACGTGCTCGACGATCTGCTGTTCGACGTTCTCCTCGGCGCTCTCCTCGGCGCCCTCATCGACGCTCTCCGACAGTGGCGAGTTGGCGGCCGGCTCGACCTGCAGCGGCGCGACCGCAGCGAACGGTGGTGGTGGTGGGGGCAGTGGTGGCGGCGGATCGAGCGGAATGTCCACCTCGCCCGACTCGGGCAGCAGCACCACTTCGGTGAGGATGGGCACGCGTTGCGGAGGCGTGGTGCGGTCTGCACTCATCGGGG
Organism: Methylibium sp.; assembly: GCA_031414975.1. Lineage (GTDB taxonomy): Bacteria > Pseudomonadota > Gammaproteobacteria > Burkholderiales > Burkholderiaceae_C > LGRD01. Next base: position 8,958 of record JANOQS010000031.1, read on the forward strand.
CACCCTGGGCGCTTCGCGCCGTCCCGCCGAGCGGGAGCATTCGTGCCTGGGGCGGCCCGGCGCACTCATTCCGTCACCTCGTGCCGCTTGATCTCGTAGCCACGCCCTGCATAGTGCTTCCAGCGTTCGCGGCCCGACGCGCGCTCGTCCGCATCGGCGGAGACGATCTCGATCACACGGCCGAAGCTCTCGAAGCCGCTCGGCGGCTCCAGGCCCAGGTTGAGCAGCACGTCGTGGTGCGCTGCGTCGGCAGTGCGCTCGACCAGCCAGACCGGCGTGTCTTTCAAGCGCGGCGCCACAGCGCCACCCGGCGCCACGCGCACGTGCGGCACGAACTCCAGCGGGTCGAAGGTCCAGAGGGCCCGGTCGATCTGGGCCAAGGTGGCCGAGGGTGCGGTGACGACCACCCGTGCGCCCGAGCGTGTGGCCTTGCGCAGCAACCGGCACGCGTAGCTCAGCCGGTCTGGCACGTTGAAGTGGAAGCTGACCTCGGTCATTCGGGCTGCCCGTGTCCGCTGCGACGGGCCTACCCGGCGTGCGCCAGCACGAAGTGCGTCAGCAGCGGCACCGGCCGCCCTGTCGAGCCCTTGGCGGCGCCCGACTTCCACGCAGTGCCTGCAATGTCGAGGTGCGCCCACGGGTACTTGGCAGTGAAGCGCTTCAGGAACATCGCCGCGGTGATGGCGCCACCGGCACGGCCACCGACGTTGCCCATGTCGGCGAAGTTGCTCTTCAACGCTTCGTCGTACTCCTCGTCCAGCGGCATGCGCCAGCAAGGGTCGAGCGCGGCCTGGCTGGCGGCGAGCATCTGGCCGGCCACCTTGTCGTCGGCGGTGAACAGGCCTGAGTGGTGGTGGCCGAGCGCGATCACGCAAGCGCCGGTGAGCGTGGCCACGTCAACCACCACGGCCGGTTTGAAGCGCTCGGCATAGGTCAGTGCGTCGCACAGGATCAGCCGGCCTTCGGCGTCGGTGTTGAGGATCTCGATGGTCTGGCCCGACATGCTCGTCACCACATCACCCGGTTTCACGGCCGTGCTGCTGGGCATGTTTTCGCACGATGGGATCAGGCACACCAGGTTCAGCTTGGGGCGGAGCTCGCAGACCGCGCGCAAGGTGCCCAGCACGCTGGCGGCGCCGCCCATGTCGAACTTCATCTCGTCCATCTCGGCGGCCGGCTTGATCGAAATGCCGCCGGTGTCGAAGGTGATGCCCTTGCCCACCAGCACCACCGGCGCCTGGCCCTTGGGCGCGCCCTCGTATCTGGCGACGATGAAGCGCAGCGGTTCGGCCGAGCCCTGGGCCACCGCCACGAACGAACCCATGCCGAGTTTTTCGACCGCCTTGCGGTCCAGCACATCGACCTTGAGATCGAACTCCTTGCCGAGCTTCCTGGCCTGGTTGGCCAACCAGGTCGGCGTGCAGTGGTTGCCAGGGCGGTTGGCGCATTCGCGCGCCAGGGTCACGCCCGAGGCGATGGCCTGGCCGCGCACCAAACCTTGTTGCACGGCTTTGACATCAGCCTTGGAACACAGCAAGGTGATCTTGGCCAGCGCCGGCGCGGCCGGCGCACTCGGCTTGGTGTGGCGGTAGACGTAGCAGGCTTCAGCGGCAGCTGCCACCACGGCTTCGGCATGCGCCGCGCTCAATTCACCCTCGCCCGCCAGGCCCACCGCCACGTGCTTGGCGCCGAGCCCCTTGAGCTGTGCCAACCCCTGCGCCACCGCGGCCTTGAAGGCCTTGGGCGTTACAGCACCGGCGACGGAAAACACGAGCCGCGCGGCCTTCACGCCCGCCGGCCGATGCAGGTACAGCGCCTTGCCCTTCTTCAGCGCCAGGTCACCGCCGGACACCGCGTCGTTCAATGCATCGGCGAGCCGTGCGTCGAGCGCCGCATCGACCGCATCCCCGCAGACCACCAGCACCAGAGCGTCGAATACCAGGTCGGCCAAGCTGCCGGGGAGAGAGATTTGATGACGAAAGTCCATAATTGCAAGTCTCTTGAATGAGCTCCGCCTGAAAACTGACCGACGATGTTATTCGATTCCACTTTGCGCCGAGACCTGTCGCGCAGCTTCGGCGCGACCCTGGTCGTGATCCTGACGATCGTGCTGACGATCATGCTGATCCGCACGCTCGGGCAGGCGGCGCTGGGGCGCATTGCACCGCAAGACGTGGTGCTGCTGCTGGGCTACATCGCGCTGGGCCAGTTGCCGACGATGCTCGCGCTGTCCCTCTTCATCGCCGTGGTCGCCACCTTGGGGCGCATGTACCGCGACAGCGAAATGGCGATCTGGTTCACCAGCGGGGTGGGCATCAGCCGCTTCGTGCGGCCGGTGCTGCGCATGAGCTGGCCGGTGCTGCTGGTCGTGGCGCTGCTGGCGCTGTTCGTGTGGCCGTGGGCGAACCAGCACAGCGCGGAGTTGAAAGAGCGCTTCGAGCGCCGCTCCGACCTGTCGCGCGTGGCGCCGGGCCAGTTCCAGACTTCGAACGACGGCAAGCGCGTGTTCTTCATCGAGCGCGATGCCGAAGACAGCCGAGTCGGCCGCAACGTGTTCATCTTGTCGATGCTGGGCGACACCGAATCGGTGACCACCGCGCGCAGCGGGCGCACCGAGATGGCAGGCGACGACCGCTTCCTGGTGCTGGCGCGCGGCCAGCGCAATGAGCAGGAACTGGGCACCGGCAACAAGACGCTGTCGCGTTTTGAGACCTTTCGCGCGCTGGCGGGTGAACGCCTGCTGAGCAGCGCAAATGACCTGCCGCCCAAGGCGCGCCGCACCATCGAGCTGCTGCGCCAGCCGACTGCGCGCCACCAGGGCGAACTGGTGTGGCGGCTCGGGCTGGTGCTGGGTTGCGCCAACCTGCTGTTGCTGGGCATCGGCCTGTCGGCATCGAACCCGCGCCGGGCCAGCAACTGGAACCTGCTTTTTGCGCTGCTGAGCTTCGTCGTCTACTACAACCTCATCACCCTGTCGCAGGCCTGGGTGGCCAACGGCAAGCTCGGCATGGGCTCGGCGCTGGTGGCAGTGCACGGCGGCGCATTCCTGACCGCGATGCTGGTGCTGTGGTGGCGCGAAACGGCCAACAGCTCGCGCCTGGCCTGGTGGCCGCGGCGCAATGCGACTGCCCTGAAGGCCGCATGAAGACGGTGCGCCGGCTGTTCTACAAAGACATCGTGTCGTCGGTGATCTTCGTCGCGCTGGCCTTCTTGTCGCTGTTCTACTTCATCGACTTCGTCGACGAGCTGACCGACGTGGGCACCCGCGGCTACACCGCCGTGCATGCCGCCGCCTACTCGCTGCTGCTGCTGCCGGGGCACTTGTACGAGCTGATGCCGATCGCGGTGCTGATCGGCACGATCTACGCGCTGGCGCGGCTCGCGCAGTCGTCCGAGTACACGATCCTGCGCACCGGCGGGCTCGGCCCGACGCGCGCGTTGATGCTGTTGGCCAGCCTGGGGCTGGCGTTTGCGGTGATCACCTTCGTGGTGGGCGATTACCTGGCGCCGCTGAGCGAGCGCTATGCCACCGAGCTGCAGGCGCGCTTCAAAGGAGGCATCCGCGTCGGCCGCACCGGCGCCTGGCTGAAGGACCACACCAGCACCGCCGCGGGCGAACGCAGCTTTTCGATCAATGTCGGCTCGGCGTCGGCGAACTCGGTGCTGAACGACATCCGCATCTTCGAGTTCAATGCCGATGGCCGGCTGGTGCAGCGCATTGCGGCGGCCAGCGCGGTGGTGCGCGACAACGCGATCTGGGATCTGAAAGACGTGCGCCTGACACGCTGGGACAGCGACGCAGCACCGACCGACGCAGCCCGCGCGACCGAGGAAAAGCGCGAGCGCATGGACTGGCCGAGCTCGCTGTCGGCCGGCGTGGTGGCGGCCGCGGTGCTGCCGGTGAGCAACATGTCCACCGTCGAACTGTTCCGCTACATCGTGCACCTGGCCGACAACGAACAGGCCGCCCAGCGCTACGAGATCCAGTTCTGGAAGCGCGCGCTGTACCCGTTCGCGTGCCTGGTGATGGTCGGCCTGGCGCTGCCCTTTGCGTACATGCACGCGCGTGCCGGCAGCGTGAGCCTGAAGGTGTTCGGCGGCATCATGCTGGGCATCAGCTTCGTGCTGCTGAACAACGTGGCCGGCCACCTGGGCCTGCTGCGCGACTGGACGCCCTGGATGGTGGCGGCTGCGCCGAGCGCGCTGTACCTGCTGTTGTCCCTGGCCGCGTTCAGCTGGCTGGTGCGCTACCGGTGAGCGCCGTCCCATGAAGCGCGGCCTGCTGCTGTTTGCCCACGGAGCGCGTGACCCGAACTGGGCGCTGCCGTTCAATGATGTGGCGCGGCGCATCCGCGAGCGAGAAGCCACGCTGGCGGTCGAGCTTGCATTCCTCGAGTTCATGCAGCCCGATCTGCCGACGGCCGGCGCGCGCCTGGCCGCACTCGGCTGCGAACGGGTCGACGTGGTGCCGCTGTTCCTGGGCGCCGGCGGCCATGTGCGCAAGGACTTGCCGGCCTTGCTGCAGACGCTGGCCGCGAACCACGCGACGGTGTCGTGGCAGTTGCGCCCCGCCATCGGCGAGATCGACAGCGTGATCGCTGCGATGGCCGACGCAGCGCTGGAGACCATTCGCACCTCTTGATATGACGCCGATGGAATAATGCCGCGACCCATCAGACGCGCATTGACATATAACGGCGGCCTATGAACCTGCACCAGTTCCGCTTCGTCCAGGAAGCGGTGCGCCACGATCTGAACCTGACCGAAACCGCCAAGGCGCTGTTCACGTCGCAGCCAGGCGTTTCCAAGGCCATCCTCGAGCTGGAGAGTGAACTCGGCGTGGACATCTTTGCGCGCCACGGCAAGCGCCTGCGGCGGGTCACCGAGCCGGGCGAG
>JANOQS010000032.1:0-13715 GCA_031414975.1 Methylibium sp.
GGGGGGGGGGGGGGGGGGGGGGGGGGGGGGGGGGGGGGGGGGGGCGGGGGGGGCGGTGGTGGTGGCGCGACACCCCCCACCGCGGCCAGCGCATTCACCAGGCCTGCGCCACACGGCTGCGGGCACTCGGAGCTGGTGCGCGGCAAGGCCGTGCTCTTCAGCCGCGCCAGCAGTTGCGCTGGCGTCAAGCTGGGCTGGTTGGCCAGCACCAGCGCAGCCACCCCGGCCACGTGCGGGCTGGCCATCGAAGTGCCGTTGTAGCGGGCGTAACCGCCCTGGATCATCGACAGCACGCCGTCGTTCTGGCCGTCGCCGTTGTCGTCGCGCGCGGTGTCGCCACCGGGGGCGAGCAGGTCCACGCGCGCACCGAAGTTCGAGTAGCGCGTGACGAGCCGGCCGCGCAAGTCGCTCGCCGCCACGGTGATCACGCCGTTGCAACTGGCCGGCAGGAAGTTGGCCGCGTTCGAGGCGTCGTTGCCGGCCGCCACGACCACGGCCGTGCCGCGCGCCACCGCATCGTTGATGGCCGACTGCGTGGCCGGCGAGGCCGAGCACGGCGACGCACCGCCCAGGCTCATGTTGATCACCCGGGCCGGCGTCGGGTTGCTCGGCACGCCCGGCACCGGCAGGCCGGCGGCCCAGCGGATCGCGTCGTTGATGTCGACCATCGTGCCGCCGCACTTGCCGAGCACGCGCACGGCCTGCAGCTTGACGTTCCAGTTGACGCCGGCCACGCCGACGCCGTTGTTGGTGTTGCCCACGCCGACCGTGCCGGCCACGTGTGTGCCGTGCCAGCTGTTGCCCTGGGCCGGGTTGTTGCCGCACTCATTGGCGGCGATCGCATCGCCGGGGTCGGTCGGGTCGGCATCACGCCCGCCGCCGTCATTGGCGATGAACGCATCGCTGATCATGTCGTAGCCCGGCACCAGGTTGGGCGAGCCGGCGATGTCGGGGTGGTTGGGCAGGATGCCGGTGTCGATGACGGCCACCACCACCGCATCGGAGCCCTTGTTGGTGTCCCAGGCCTGCGGCAGGTTGATGCCGCCGGGCGCCAGGTTGGGGCCGCTGCCGTTGTTGAAGTAGTGCCACTGCTGCGCAAAGGCCGGGTCGTTCGGCACCGCGGCAATCTGGAAGATGTAGTTCGGCTGCGCGTACTGCACGTCGGGCCGGGCCGCGAGCTGCTTCACCAGCGCGAGCGTGCGGTCACGCATCGCCTGCGGCGCCATCGCCGCGGCCACGGTCGGCGCGACGCGGAAGATCTGCTCGCCGCCCGAGGTGAGCTGCTCGGCCGGCTGGATCTGCATGCGCGCCATGTCGGCCGTGGCCATCGTGCGGGCGCGCGCGCTCGGTTTCATCTTGACCACCACCTCGCCCGGCACGAAGGCGCGCGTGACACGCTTCTCCAGCATCTTCTGCACCTCGGCCGGCGAGATCTCGACGATCTGCGGCGGCGCCGGAGGCGCAGGGGGTGCGGGTGGCGCGGGCGTTGCGGCCACGGCGGAAGCCGGTGGCTGCGGGGTCTCGGTCTGCGCCGCCGGCGCTTCGGTCTTGGGCTGGCAGCCGGCGAACAGCGCCGACGCAGCGGCCGCCACGGCCGTCAATGAAGTGAGTCTGGCGATCATCAGAACCTCCATGATCCGCAAAATGGGTTCAACAGCTATCCGCGCCGCGTCTTCTGTGCCGCGGCCGGAACGCGGCGCCGGCCCAGCAATTTGCCGTAGGCCTTGTCGCCGGCATGCACCACGTGCACATGCTTGCTGTTGATGCCTTCGTTGTGCACCACGTACACGAACGCATAGGCCGGCTCCAGCACGGTCTGCCGGTCGAGCGCACCGAGCTCAAAGTAGCCGAACTGCGCTTTCAGCACCGAAACCTTGCCGATCAGCCCATCGGTTTCCTTCTCCAAGCCTTCGATGGCCCAGTCGATCGGCTTGATCTTGACCGTGCCGGCCGACTTGCCCAGCGCGCGCCAGGTGCTGCGCACGCCCACCACCGCGCCGGCCGGGTCGATGTGAACCATCGCCAGCCCGCCCGGGCCGGTGACGGGAATGCCATCGACCATGCGGCCATAGACCACGCCGGCATCCAGAAGCCGTTCGGTCAAGGTCTCGCCCTTCACGTCGGCGTCTGCCCCGCGCAAGTGCGTGACCTTCAGCGGCCGGGCCGACGCCATCGGCACCAGCTTGCTCTGCGTCAGGAACTTGGCCGCCAGCCCCTGGGCGCGCCGGTCGCTCAGCTCGAAAGGCTTGCCGGAGTCGATGCCGTAGCGGTCCACATCCACCGCCTGCAGCGCGCCCGACGCGCGCCGCACCTCGATCTGCCAGCGCCCGCCGATGTAGCCCATGCGGTCGCTCGATGTGAGCAGGTCGAAGTCGGCATCGCCCAGGCCCAGGCCGCGTGCAAGCGACTTGAGACTGGTGGCCGAGACCTTGGGTGCCGGCAAGCTGTACACGCGCGCCTTGCTCGGAATGTCGCGCGGCAGTTTGGTGTGAAAGGTGAGTGCCATGGTGTTTCTCCTTGTCTGCAGTGCGAGCGCGATCAGGAACGCCAGCGCCAGGCAAACCAGCCGACCTGGTTGTTCGGTATGTCGCCGAAGCCGCCGCCCAGGCGTTCGTTGTCGCGCCGGTTCAGCGCGTCGGCCTGGTTCCGGCCGGCGGCCATCGCCACCGGGTTGTCGTCGCACCAGAACGAGTAACACTCGTCGAGCCAGGCGTTGGTGAGCCGTTCGTTGTTGCCGGCGCGGCGGCCGAAGGCGTGGCCGCGGCCCCCCGTCCACCATGAGTCGGACACCAGGTCGGTGAACCCGAAGATCATGCGCAGCCCGTGGAACGTGCCCTGCCAGGTGGCGATGACGTTGCCCGTCAGGTCCAGGCTGTTGCACGCGTCCAGGCACAGGTACTCGAGTTCCTTGTTGCCGAAGCGCGCTTCGTCCGAGCGCCAGCGGCACTTGTCGACGCGCCGGCCGAAGCAGCCGGTGAACACGTTGTCGTCGGTGCCACCGTGCGACGAGAAGTGCACGAAGTCGACGTTGTCGGCCCAGTCGCTGTCGTCGCCGCCGTTCACCGGGTCGCGGAAGTCGAGTTCGAAGGCGTTGCCGTTGCCCCAGTTGAAGGCACGCACGTGGCCGCGCGAGGCCATGCCGTCCTGGAAGCCGATGGAGGTCTCGTCGCAGTACGACAGCGTGTTCTGCGTACACGGCGCAGGGAAGTCGTTGATCCATTCGATGCCGACTCTTGCCATGGTGTGCTCCTGCAAAAAGGAGAGCGCAGTTTGCGCGCCGATGGCGGCGAGTTCAACCGCAAAGCTAGGGAGGCCGAGCGCGCACGCCTCTTGCTCTGAAAATCCGGCCCGAGAATACGCAGAAGGAGCCGCGCCGATGAACCCCACCGACCTTCCCCGCGATCTGCTCGGCCTGGCCCTGGTGGTGCTGATGCTGGGCATCAAGCACGGCTTCGACGCCGACCACCTGGCCGCCATCGACGGGCTGACGCGCTACAACGCGCAGGCCCGGCCGCGCCTGGCACGGCGGGTGGGCGTGTTGTTCTCGGCCGGGCACGGCCTGGTGGTGATCGGCGTGGCGTTGACGGTCTCGCTGCTGGCGCAGGCCTGGCAGCCACCGGGTTGGCTGGCGTCGTTCGGCGCCTGGATCTCGATCGGCCTGCTGACTTTGCTGGCGCTGCTCAACACCGCTGCGGTGTTGCGCACACCCGGCCACGAGAGCACTCACCTGGTGGGCTGGCGCAGCGGTGTGTTCGGCGGGCTGCTGCGGGCTCAGAGCCCCGGCACGGTGATGGCGGTGGGCACCCTCTTCGCGCTGAGTTTCGACACCATCAGCCAGGCCACGCTGTTCGCGCTGACCGCGACGCGGTTCGGCGGCTGGCAGCCGGCGCTGCTGCTGGCGCTGCTGTTCATCGCCGGCATGCTGTTCACCGACGGACTCAACGGCTGGTGGGTCTCGCGCCTGATCAAGCGCAGTGACGCGACCTCGCGCATTGCCTCGCGCGTGATGGCACTGGCCGTGTCGGGCGTGAGCCTGCTGACCGCCGGGCTCGGCGTGGCCACGCAGACGATGCCCGGCATCGACCTGTGGGCCGAAGGCAGGGAACTGTGGTTCGGCGCCGCGATCGTGGTGGTGATCTTCGCCAGCTTCGTGCTGGGCCAGCGGTTGGCAGTGAACCCGACCGAACCGCACCCTTCGGCCGGCTGACCCACGTGGGGTGGTTTGGTCAACAAGCGTAAGACTCGACCCAACGGGGTTCGCCCGAAAACCGCAACGCGACCGCGGCTGCCGCGACCGTCAGCAGCGTGCCGTTGGCAAAGTTCAAGCTGACCTCGACCTGGCCGTCGCGCGCGAACGGCAGCGGCAGCGGCGAAAGCGGCACGTCGTCGATCGACAACACCCCAGTGGACAAGCGCCCGACGCCATCGGCCGGCGCGCCCGACCAGGTCGCCCGGGTCAACAGCATCTCCAGGTTCATCACGTAGCCGTCGGCGCCGTTCCGGCGATCCGACGAGCGCACCGCTGCCACCGAGAACGCCACGATCAACCCCTCGCCGGTGGCCTGGACGTCGCGAACCTCGGAGTCGTGGAATTGCAAGCTCAGGTTCATCGTGGCAGGGTACAGGCAAAGCGCCGCTTGCCGGGCGCCGCAGTTGTGCGCCATCATCAACGTGGACGCGGGGCGCATCGCCCTCGCCGCACTCGAAGGAAACACCCATGTTCCAACCCACCCTGATGACCGGCCAGCGCATCCTCGTCACCGGCGGTGGCACCGGCCTGGGCAAAACAATGGCCGAGAGCTTTCTGGCGCTCGGCGCCGATGTCGCGATCTGCGGGCGGCGCGAGTCGGTGCTCGAAGAGACGGCGGCAGCTTGGCGCGCGAGCTTCCCCGAACGCCGCATTCACACCTTCGGCGTGGACATCCGCATCGCGCAAAGCGTCGACGACATGGTCGAAGCACTGTGGGCCAGCGGCGGGCTGACCGGGCTGGTCAACAACGCGGCGGGCAACTTCGTGGCGCCGACCGAGAGCCTGTCGTCGCGCGCTTTCGACGCGGTCGCCGGCATCGTGTTCCACGGCAGTTTCTACGTGACCCAGGCAGTCGGCAAACGCTGGGTGGCCGAGGCGAAAGACGGGCGCTGGAAGCCGGGCACCGCGTTCCGCAACGTCATGAGCATCATCGTCACCTGGGTCGACAACGGCAGCCCGTACGTCGTGCCGTCGGCGATGAGCAAGGCGGGTATCGAGGTGATGACCAAGTCGCTCGCGGTCGAGTGGGCACGCCACGGCATCCGCCTGAACGCGGTGGGGCCGGGCGAGATTCCGACCGAAGGCATGAGCAAGCGCCTGAACCCCGGTGAAGCGCCCGGCGAACGCAGCCGCAAAAACAACCCGATGGCGCGGCCGGGGCAGATGAGCGAGCTGCAGCGGCTGGCCTGCTTCCTGATGGCGCCCGGCCAATGCGACTGGCTGACCGGCCAGAGCATCATGATGGACGGCGGCAATTCGCTCGCCACCGGCGGCAACTTCTACGAACTGCGCGAGTGGAGCGACGCCGACTGGCTGGCCGCGCGCGAACGCATCGAAGCGCAGAACCAGAAGGACAAGGCGCAGCGCTGATGGCGGCCGAACTGATTGAGGCCCAGCGCCACGGCGCGGTGCTGGAGCTGCGCCTGAACCGCCCGGCCAAGCTGAATGCGCTGACGCAGCCGATGAGCGAACAGCTGCTCGGTGCCTTCACCGCGGGCCTGGCTGACGCCGACGTGCGCGTGCTGCTGCTCAGCGGCGCTGGCCCCTCGTTCTGCGCCGGCAAGGACAAGGACGACCCGGGCAGCGCGGCGTTCGTCGACGTGCTGCAGGCGCTGGCCGCGGCGTTGATGGGCAGCGCCAAACCGGTGGTCGCCTGCGTGCAGGGCTGGGTCGTGGGTGCGGGGCTGGAGTTGATGCTGAACGCCGACATCGTGGTGGCCGGGCGCTCCACTCGCTTCATGCTGCCGGAAGTGCGGCTCGGGCTGCTCGGCACCGGCGCCATCACCAGCTTGCTGCCGGCCGCCGTGGGGTTGCAGCGCGCCAAGGCACTGCTGATGCTGGGCCGGCCGTTCGGTGCCGAGGACGCCGAACACTGGGGCCTGGTGGCGGGGGTGACCGATGACGATCAGGCGTTGAGCACCGCGCTGCAGGTGGCCGCCCAACTGGCCGCGACCGACGCGCACGCGCTGGCCACCACCAAGGCCTTGCTGCACGGTGCCGCGCTGGGCAACGTGGCCGACGCGCTGGCGCACGAAGCGCAGGCGGCCGCGGCCGCCAGGCTCAAGGCAGGTCGATGATCTCGACCCAGTGCGGGCTCTGGCCGACGCTGTAGCGGGCCAGTGAGCTCAGCGCGCCGGTGGCGGGGTCGATCGCACAGGTGGACAGGTGGTGCGACGCCTGCCCGACCGCGAGCAGAAAGTGCCCGCGCGGGTCGATCCGAAAACCGCGCGGCTGCGTCTCGGTCGGCACATGGCCGATCAGCGCCAGTTGCCCGCTCGCGGGGTCGACGCGGAAGGCGGCCAAGGTGCTCGAACGCCGCTCGCTGCTGTACAGAAAGCGCCCGTCCGGCGTGACGTGGATGTCGGCCGCCCACGGCGCACCCGACATGCCGGCCGGCAGGCTGGTGATGGTCTGCAGCGGTGCCAGCAGGCCTTGTTCGGAATCGAAGCCGAACACGTCGATCGACGCGTCGAGCTCGTTGAGCAGGTAGACGAATCGGCCGCTCGGGTGGAACACCAGGTGGCGCGGGCCTGCCCCCTTGCGCACCCGAACGGCGGGCGGCTCGTTCGGGCTCAGGCGCCCGTTCGCAGCGTCGAAGCGCTGCTGCATCACGATGTCGCCGCCCAGGCTGGTGGCCAGCACGAAGCGGTTCGACGGGGCGGCCAGCACCGCGTGCGCGTTCGGTTCGGTGGGCAGCACCTGCTGCGCCGCTTGCGGCATGCCGTTCGCGGCGACCGGGCTGACGGCGAGCTGGTGCCCGCCATACGACGCGCTGAACAGCCAGCGCCCGCTGCCGTCGATCGACAGGTAGGCCATGCTGGCGGGCAGCGCGGCTTCGCCCAGCGGCGCCAGCTCGCCCGTGCCGGCGTCGATCGCAAAGGCCAGCACGGCGGTCGGCTCGGTGCGCCGCGCCACGTAGAGAAAGCGCTTGTCGGGGCTGGTCGCCATCGGCCCGGCGGCACCGCCGACCGGCGTGCTGCGCAGCGGCGTGAGCGCGCCGCTGGCCGGGTCCATGCTCAGCACCGAGATGTCGCCGCTGTCGGCGTTGGAGACGTAGACGACGGTGGTCATTTGAACCGGATCACTTGAAGATGGTCAGTCGAAGGAGCTCATTTGAACAGAGACGGCAGCCACAGCGAGATCGCCGGCACGTAAGTCACCAGCATCAGGCACGCGAGCAACGCACTGTAGAACGGCAGGATCGATTTCATCACCTGGCCGACCGAAATGCCCCCGATCGCACAACCGACGAACTGCGTCACCCCCACGGGTGGCGTGTTCAGGCCGAGCGCGCAGTTGATCAGCATCAGCACGCCGAACTGGATCGGGTCCATGCCGAAGTGCATGGCGATCGGCAGGAAGATCGGCGTGCAGACCAGGATCGTGGCCGCCATGTCGAGGAAGGTGCCGAGCACGAACAGCAGCAGGTTGATGAGGAAGAAGATCACGATCGGATTGGTCGAGACCGACTGCATCAGCTCGCCGGTCTTCTGCGGCACTTCGTACAGCGCCATGAAGTAGCCGAAGGCCGACGAGATACCGATCAGCAACAGCACCACGCCAGTGGTCTTGCAGGCCTTGGCGCAGGCGGTGAGAAAGTCCTTCCAGCTCAGCGAGCGGTAGACCAGGCCGGTGACGATCAGGGCCCAGAGCACGGCCGTGGCGGCCGACTCGGTGGCGGTGAAGACGCCCGAGAGGATGCCGACCAGGATGATCACGACGATCATCAGCCCCGGCAGCGCGGCACCGAAGGCTTTCAGCACCTCGCCCCAGCCCTTGAACGCGCCGCGCGTCGGGTAACCGCGCTTGACCGCCACGTAGTAGGCCGCGGCCAGGTTGCACACGGTCAGCAGCAAGGCCGGGATCAGGCAGCCCAGGATCAGACCGAAAACGCTGACCGACGCGATGCCCGTCGTGGCCAGGCTGAAGATGATCAGGTTGTGCGAGGTCGGCATCAGCACGCCGACCAGCGCCGCGTGGGTGGTGACGTTGACCGCGTAGTCGGCGTCGTAACCCTCCTTCTTCATCAGCGGGATCATCACCGAGCCCATCGCCGTCACGTCGGCCAGCGCCGAGCCGGCGACTCCGCCGAACAAGGTGCAGCCGATGACGTTGCTCATGCCCAGGCCGCCGCGCACATGGCCGACCAGGCTGTTGGCGAAGCGCACGATGCGCTCGGCGATGCCGCCGTAGAGCATCAGTTCACCGGCAAACACGAAGAACGGAATGGCCAGGAAGCTGAACACCTGCATGCCGCCGACCATCTTCTGGAACACCACGGCGATCGGGAAGCCGGAGTAGAGAACGGTGGCGATCGAGGCCAGCCCGATCGAAAACGCCACCGGCACGCCCAGCAGCAGCAGCACGGTGAAGGTGATGCCCAAGACAGTCAGTTCCATGCCGGCACCACTTCCTCGTCACGCAGCAGCGCAATCACGTGTTCAACGGAAAACATCACGATCAGCACGCCGGCCACGACCAGCGCGAGGTAGTCCATGCCGACGGGCACGTGCAGCATCGGTTTCGGGTCGGACCATTTCATCACGGTCCAGCCCCAGCCGCTCCAGGCCATGATGCCGCCGAACAGCGCGACAAAGGCGTGGATCAGGATCTCGAGCTTGAGGCGCCACGACTCGGGCAGCAGGCCGATCATCGACTCCATGCCGATGTGGCCGGCGTCGCGCACGCCCACCGCCACGCCCAGCGCGGTGACGTACAGCACCAGTTGCAGCGCCAGGCCTTCGGCCCACGTCGGCGTGTCGTTGAAGATGTAGCGGCCGATCACCTGGTACTGCACACAGATGACGATGGCGATCAGCATCACCACCGCCAGCACGAGGCAGACCAGCGACAGCATCGCGCACAGGCGCGTGTAGGCGTGCCTGGACGGAGGTCGATCCGAGACAAGGGTTGGATTCACGGGTGGCTCACTCGGACCGAGGGGGAACTCGAAAGGATGCAAAAAAGCCCGCGCACCGACCGGCGCGCGGGCGCCGAGGCAGCTTACTTGCTGTCTTGCACGGCCTTGACCAGGCGCTGCAGGTCGGGCGTGGAGATGAACTTGGCGTACACCGGGCCCATCACGGCGCGGAACGAAGCCTTGTCCACGTCGGCCACGATCTGCGAGCCGGCCTTGACGACGATGTCGAGCGACTTGGCTTCCTGCTCGTCCCACTTCTGGCGCTGGAATGTCACCGACTCCTTGGCCGCGGCGCGGAACATGTCCTGCTCGGCCTTGGGCAGGCCGTCGAACACCTTCTTCGACATGACCAGCAGCTCCGGCGCCATCGAGTGTTCGGTGCGCGAGTAGACCTTCACCGCTTCGTAGTGCTTGAAGCCGTCGTAGGACGGGATGTTGTTTTCGGCGGCGTCGATCAGACCCGTCTTCAGCGCGGTGACGACTTCACCGGTGGGCATCGGCGTGGCGTTGGCGCCCATCGCGCCGACCAGTGCGACCCACAGGTCGGACTGCTGCACGCGGATCTTCATGCCCTTGGTGTCGGCCACGGTGCGGACCGGCTTCTTGGCGTAGATGGAACGCGCGCCGCTGTCGTAGAACGCCAGGCCGACCAGGCCTTCGTGCTCGCAGCCCTTCAGGATTTCTTCGCCGATCGGGCCGTCCAGCGTCTTGCGCATGTGGGCGATCGAGTCGAACAGGAAGGGCATCGTCGGCACCAGCGACTTCGGGCAGATCGAGTTCACGGTGCTGATGTTGATGCGGTTCAACTCCAGCGCGCCGATCTTCACCTGGTCGAGCGTCTCTTTCTCGGAGCCGAGCGCGCCCTTGTTGAAGACCTTGATCTTGTATTTGCCGTTGCTCCGCTTGTCGAGCAGGTCGCTCATGTGCTTGACGGCGGCGACCGTCGGGTACTCGTCGCTGTTGTGCACGTCGGCAGAGCGGAACTCGACCGCGTGGGCCGACAGGCCGATGGCAGCCAGCAAACCGGCCAGCAGTGACAGCGCCAGGCGGGGGGTCGAACGGGCGGTCTTGGGGGAGAGATGCTTCATGGAAATCCTCTTGTCTCGTGGGAAAGGGTTGCGGGAGGGGGTGGTCAGAACGGTCCCTTGGTGACGAAACCGCCACCCTGGTAACGCACGGCAGGGTCTTTCGGGTCGACCGGGGGCTGGGCTTCGGCGGCGGCGCGAAACTGCTCGGAGCTGTCCTGCGGCCGGTAGCCGATGTGGGAGGCGCGGGTGTTGTCCCACCAGCGCGTGGTGTTGTCGGACATCCCGAAGATGACGCTGTGGCCGACCACCGGCGCCGTCAGGCTGGCCAGCACCAGGCGCTCCAGATCGTCGTAGCTCAACCAGGTGGCGAGCATGCGGCGGTCCTTGGCGATCGGGAACGACGAGCCGATGCGCAGGCACACGGTCTCGATGCCGTAGCGGTCGAAGTAGAAGCGCGCCAGGTTTTCGCCGTAGGCCTTGCTCAGGCCGTAGTAGCCGTCCGGGCGCATCGGCGCGTTGGCGTCGATGACTTCGTCTTGCCGGTAGAAGCCGGTCACGTGGTTCGAGCTGGCGAAGACGATGCGCTTGACGCCGTGCAGGCGTGCACCTTCGTACAGATTGAAGACGCCGACGATGTTGGCCTGCAGGATCGGCTCGAACGGGCCCTCGACCGACACGCCGCCCAGGTGCACCACCGCGTCGACGCCCTGCAGCAGCGCGTGCATCGCGGCGGCGTCTTGCAGGGCCACCTGCACCACCTCTTCGCCGTCGCCGGCCGGGCTCATGGGGGCCATGTCGCTCAGGCGCAGCAGCTTGCAGCTGTCCTTCAGGCGCGGGCGCAGTTCGCGGCCCAGGCCGCCGGCGGCGCCGGTGAGCAGCAGGCGGCCGAATTTTGTGGCGGGAGGGGACGGACGGGTCATGCGAAGCGGTCTCGTAGAAGTTTCTGGCTGGCCCGCTGCGGGCCGGTACGCTCTAGTACCTTGTGTACCTTTTGTACTTTTTGTACCTATTGCAACTGGTCATCAGTTGTCGTACAACATCAGCATGTTCAACCAGCCTGGGCCGCCTGTCAATAGCGGCGACCTGGGGAAACCCCTGATCCCAGTCGAATGAATTCACTTCCGTCCACCGGCCGCCGCCGACCGCGAACGCTGGCCTTCGAACTGGTCGACGCGCTGGGCGACCGCATTCGCGATGGCCGCTTTGCCACCGGCGACAAGCTGCCCACCGAAACCGCGCTGATGGGCGAGTTCGGCGTGAGCCGCACGGTCGTGCGCGAGGCGATCTCGAAGCTGCAGGCCGCCGGGCTCGTGGAAACACGCCACGGCATCGGCACCTTTGCGGTTGGCCTGGGCGATGCGTCGGCGTTTCGCATCGACCCGCAGCAGCTCGCCACCTTGCGCGACGTGATCGCGGTGCTGGAGTTGCGCATCGGGCTGGAGACCGAGGCCGCGGCGATCGCCTCGCAGCGGCGCACGGCGCAGAACCTGGTGGCGCTGCGTGAGGCGCTGAAGGCGTTCTCGGACGCCGTCGACGACGGCCGCGACGCGGTGACCGCCGACTTTCAGTTCCACCTCGAAATTTCGCGCGCCACCCAGAACCCGCACTTCGCCAGCCTGATGGGCACCCTGGGCACGATGATCATTCCGCGCGCCCGCCTGGCCCCACCCGACCCGGGCCGGGAAGCCAGCGCCGACCAGGACCTGCGCCAGTACCTGCGGCGCGTGAACGCCGAGCACGAAAGCATCTTCGACGCCATCGCCAACCAGGACGCCGAAGGCGCCCGCGCCGCCATGCGGACCCACCTGGCCAACAGCCGCGAGAGGCGGCGCCGCGCGGCAGCGCCCGAGATGGGCTGATCTCGCAGCAAACACCCGGCCGTGGCATCGCCGCGCGGTACTGCACAAAGCACGGCGCGACACCGCGGCAAAGCCGGCTCCCGGGGCCACCAACTGGCTACAGTACGGCGCACTGCGGCCCCTTGCCGAGCGCCACTCCGGAGAGCCCTTCTTGCAAGCCACCGACCACCCGAACCAGTTCGAGCTGCTGCGCCAGCGCCGCTTTGCGCCGTTCTTCTGGACCCAGTTCCTGGGCGCCGGCAACGACAACCTGTTCAAGTTCGCGCTCACCGTGATGGTGACCTACCAGCTCCAGGTCGGCTGGCTGCCACCGGCGCTGGCCGGGTTGGCGATCGGCGCGCTGTTCATCCTGCCGTTCCTGCTGTTCTCGGCCACCAGCGGGCAGTTGGCCGACAAGTACGACAAGAGGGCGCTGATCCGCTTCGTCAAGTGGCTCGAGATCGCCATCATGGCGCTCGCCGGCTGGGGTTTCGTGCGGGCCGACGTGCCGCTGCTGCTGGGCTGCGTGTTCCTGATGGGCCTGCACTCCACCTTGTTCGGGCCGGTCAAGTTCGCCTACTTGCCGCAGCACCTGAACGAGCGCGAACTGACCGGCGGCAACGGCATGGTCGAGATGGGCACCTTCGTGGCCATCCTGCTCGGCAACGTGGCGGGCGGGCTGCTGATTGCGATTCCGCAGGTCGGCGCGCAGTACGTGGCCTGGGCTTGCATGGCGCTGGCCATCATCGGCCGCGCGACGGCACAGCTGATCCCGGCCTCACCATCAACCGACCCCGATCTGAAGATCAACTGGAATCCGTTCAGCGAAACCTGGCGCAACCTCAAGCTGGCACACGGCAACATCGTCGTGTTCCGCTCGCTGCTGGGCATTTCGTGGATGTGGTTCTTCGGCGCGGTGTTCCTGTCGCAGTTCCCGTCGTTCGCCAAAGACGTGCTGCACGGCAACGAGCAGGTCGCGTCGCTTCTGCTGGTGGTGTTCTCGATCGGCATCGGCATCGGCTCGCTGCTGTGCGAGGTGCTCAGCCGCCGGCACGTCGAGATCGGCCTGGTGCCGCTGGGTGCAATCGGCATGAGCGTGTTTTCCATCGACCTGTACTTCGCCTCACGCGGCCTGCCGCCGGCCACCGGGTTGAGCTTGTCGCAGTTCGTCGCGCAGGCCGCGCACTGGCGCGTGATGGCCGACCTGGCGCTGCTGTCACTGTTCGCCGGGCTGTACAGCGTGCCGATGTACGCGCTGATCCAGCTGCGTTCGGCGCCCACGCACCGGGCCCGCATCATCGCGGCCAACAACATCCTGAACGCGCTGTTCATGATCGTCAGCTCGATCGGCGTGGGGCTGCTGCTGAAAGCGAACTTCACGATCCCGCAGGTGTTCCTGATCACCGGGCTGCTGAACGCCGTAGTGGCGTTCTACATCTTCATGCTGGTGCCCGAGTACCTGCTGCGCTTCATCGCCTGGGTGGCGACCAGGCTGATCTACCGCTTCAAGGTGCGCGGCGACGAGCACATCCCGACCCAGGGCGCGGCCCTGCTGGTCTGCAACCATGTCAGCTTCATTGACGCGGTGCTGCTGATGGCCGCGTCACCGAGGCCGATCCGCTTCCTGATGGATCACCGCATCTTCGCCACGCCGGTGCTGGGCTGGCTGTTCCGCCTCG
>JANOQS010000033.1:0-17404 GCA_031414975.1 Methylibium sp.
GGTGCCGTTGCGGGCGCCGGCATGGCCGAGTTCTGCGACACCGTCTGTCGGGCCTTCGGGCCGTCCATCCAGTTGAAGGTGTTGGTGCTCAGCAGCACCAGGTGAATCAGCACTGCCAACGCGAACAGGAACACTCCCTGCACGACCAGCGCACGAAGCGGGTCGAACAAACGCCAGACTCTCCACATGGTTCTTTTCTCCTAGGTAAGGTGCGACATGAAGGTGTACACAGCCGCCTTCACACCGCCGATCAACGACTTTTCACTCTCGGCACCCGGCAACCAGGAACGCCATTGCCAGTGCCCGACTTGCGCCGTCACGGCAATCAACAAGAACAGAACAAAGCCCACCGCAAAGATTCCGTAGAAGACCTTGGAGTCGTTCTTCAGAACCTGCTGCAGCGAACGGTTTGTCATGTCAGTCATCGCATTCCCCTTCGAGGGTCATTCGGGTGTCACGGGTCTAACTTGTCTAACTTGGTCTACCGCTCAGAGCCAGGGGCGCCAGGCCCAGACGAGGATGTGTGCAACAACGGCAATTGCCGTGAAGCCCACGAACCCCTGAACCCAGTACCTGTGAAACTCCTGCGCCTCGTCGTCCGTCAGGCCGGAGATCGAGCCTTTTCTGTCAGCCATATCTTTAGCTCCTAAACATGGGCCTGTCGGCCACACGCTGCGCACAGCCCGCGCAGCGGGGCACTCGCGGCGGGCTGCCGCGGAGTGGGGTGGGCCCGGCAAGAAGCCAGGCCGAATCAGTTACTGAACAGGCTTGCGAGCCGCTCATGCGGGCTCCCCCTGCCGCATCGCATCACGGGCGCGCGCCACGCGCTCGGCGGTCACACGCTCTTCGCCGGCCCGCCTCGCGTCGCGCTCGGCGCGGTCGCGCAGCCGTTTGGCGGCCGAGATCTGCACCAGCACCGGTTCGGTTTCGACGTAGTCGTTCAGCAGGGCCTGGGCGTCCATGTCCCACGGGCGGCTGTCTTCGCTGCCCAGCCGGGCCGGCGTCGGGTCGACGCGGTCGAGCTCGGTGCCCAGCGGCAGGATGTAGAACAGCGCGTCGAACAGCGCGTTGCAGAACTCCTGCACCAGGTAGGTTGCGCCGGCGTAGCCCATGAACGGCGTGCCGGTGTGGCGGCGGATGATGGGCAGCGGGAAGGACGCCGGAATGAACGTCGCCTTCATCATCGAACCGCCCCCGCACTCGGCCAGGTAGATGCGCTCGTTGTAGCTGCCGTACATCACCAGCGGCGTTTTATCTTTCACGAGCCGGCGCACTTCGTCGGTGTCGGTCTTCGCGCCGGGCTTGCGTGCCACCGCGAAGTGGCACGGCAGGCCGAGCTCGTCTTCGAGGAAGTGGCGAATGCCGCGCGTGTAGGTCTCGTTCGCCACCACGGCGAAACTGGCCGTACCAAAAAAGTCCTGCGTCACCGAGCGCCACAGATCCCAGATCGGCTTGATCGTGGTGTGTTTTTCGCGCTCGATGAAGGGCTCGGGATTCAACCCTGTCAGTTCTCCGAGCTTGCGCAGGAAAGCGGTAGTGCTGTGCAGGCCGATCGGCGCCTGCAGGTAAGGCCGGTCCAGCGCCTCGCACAGCATGCGACCGAACTCGCGGTACATGCAGATGTTCACGTCGGCCTCGACGAGGCGCGACACGTCGGCCAGGTGGCTGCCGAGCGGGAACACCATGTTCACGTCGCAGCCGATGCCCTGCACCAGGCGGCGGATCTCGGCCAGGTCGCTCGGGCAGTTGAACGTGCCGTAGCTGGGGCCGATGATGTTGACGCGCGGTTTTTCACCGGCCGGGCGTTCCGCGAACGGCTTGCGCGCCGGCACCTTCTTCAGGCCGTACTCGGACCACAACCAGAACATCGCGCGGTTCGCGCATTGCCACTGGTCTTCGTCGATGGTGCGCGGCAGGAAGCGCTGGTTGTTGGTGCCGGCTGGCGTGACGCCGCCACCGATCATCTCGGCGATCGAGCCGGTGACGACGACCGACGGCAGGTCGGGGTCGAGCGCGGCGTGGGCGCGGCGCATCGAACCTTCGGTGCCTTCGCGGCCGAGCTGCTCTTCGGCCAGGCCGGTCACGACGATCGGCAACTCGTGCGGCGGCAGCGCATCGGTGTAGTGCAGCACCGAGGTGACCGGCAGGTTCTCGCAGCCGACCGGGCCGTCGTTCACGACTTGCAGGCCCTTGATCGCGGTGAACACGTACACCGCGCCCCAGTAGCCGCCGGCACGATCGTGATCGAGCACCAGCATCAGATCATCTCCTCGGCCTTGCGCTTCTTCGCCAGCTTTTCGGCCTGGCGGCGCTGCTCGGCCTTGAAGTGCGGGTGGTCCTGCGGCACGCCGGCAGCGCTTTCCCACACGCCTGTCGCGTGGCCGGTGCCGACGCTGCCGAAGAAGCCCTTCATCTGCTCGAAGCGCGCCTTGTTGCCGATCGCCGCGTTGATCACGGTGGCCAGCGAACCCGCGCCGGCCGGGCCCATCAGCGGGCGAGCCGAGATCAGGTTGGTGAAGTACAGCGCCGGGATGCTCAGCTCCTTGGCGGCCTGCACGACCGGCGTGGTGCCGATCGCGACGTCGGGCTTGAACTCGTGCACCGCCGCCAGGTCCTGCTCGAGCGAAGCGCGGAACTGCACTTGCACGCCCTTGGCCTGCAGCCACTGCAGATCAGCCTCGTTCCACGCGGTGCGCGGGCAGGCGCTGCCGACGTAGCGCAGGTCGGCGCCGCTCTCGACCAGCAGGCGGCCCACCAGCAGCTCCGAACCTTCGTAGCCGCTCAAGGTGATGCGGCCCTTGATCGGCGTCTTCGCCAACACCGCCTTGATGACGGGCAGGAACTTGTTCTTCGCGGCATCGATCTTGTCTTGCGCGATGTTGACGGCGTTGCCGATCGCCTGCAGCCAGGCTTCGGTGCCGTCGTGACCGACCGGTGCCGAACCGACGACGCAACGGCCTGCGGCGTCGAACTCGCGCACGCTGGCGGTGTAGAAAGGGTGGATCGCGGCGACTGCGGCGCAGTCCAGCGCGGCATACAACTCGCGCCATTCGCGTGTCGGCACCACCGGCCCGGCGGCCAGGCCCATCGGCTCCAGCATCATGCCGATGATCACCGGGTCGGCCGGGAACACCTCGCCGAGCAGCGCGATCGTCGGCTTGTCCGCTCTACCAGCACGAGGCGCCTGCACCGGCCCGGCCAGCACCTCGGTGCGAGCGTACTTCAGCATCGCACCGGCGAGCACGTCCTTGGCCTCGGCATGCGTGGGCACGCCGAAGCCCGGCACGTCGATGCCGATGATGCGCACGCCGTTGATCTCTTTGGGCAGGATCTGCAGCGGCACGCCGCTGGCGGTGGGCACGCACAAGTTGATGATCACGATCGCGTCGTACAGCGCCGGGTCGGCCTGCTGATGCACGGCCTCGCGGATGTCTTCGAACAGCTTGCCGGTGACCAGGCTCTCGCTGTTGAACGGCACGTAACCGACACTGCGGCGGGCGCCGTAGAAGTGCGACGTGAACGTCAGCCCATACACGCAGCAGGCCGAGCCCGACAGGATGGTCGCGGTGCGGCGCATGCGCAGGCCCACGCGCAACGAGCCGAAGGCCGGGCACATGCTCTGCGGCTGGTCGTGCGGGCCGGCCTTGTCGTTCTTCGGGTAGTCCTTCGCGTACTGTTCCAGCACCTCGGACTTGCCGGCCGACTTGGCGGCCGCGAGCATCGCCTCGCCACCGGAGTGGCAGCCCATGCCGTCGCCTTCGAGCGCCGTCTTGATCGGCGCGGCGGGCATCGGGATGATCGGGATCGTGGCGCTCATGCGGTGCTCGGAAGCTGTGCTCAGACTTCGTCGTAGACGACTTCGAGCGTTTCCTTGACGGTTTCCTTCTTGCCGCACATGTCGAACTGCGTGGCCGGCTCCAGCACCACGTCGCGCCCGACCGCAGAGGCCGAGAACAGGCCGAGCAGCTGGTCCTGCGTCATCGGCTTCGGGCGGATCGGCACCGAGGTGCCGACGTTCTCGGCCAGCTCGGCGAACATCGGGCCCCAGGCCGAACCTGGCCGGCCGATGATTTCGTAGCTCGCGCTCTTGCGGCGGATGTCTTCGTTGGCGGGGATGGTGGACAGCACCGGGATGCCGACCTGCGTGGCGAAGGCCGCCGCTTCACCGGTGCCATCGTCGCGGTTGATCACCATGCCGGCCACGCCGACGTTGCCGCCGAGCTTGCGGAAGTACTCGACCGCCGAGCACACGTTGTTGGCGACGTAGAGCGACTGCAGGTCGTTGCTGGCCACGACGATGACCTTCTGGCACATGTCGCGCGCGATCGGCAATCCGAACCCACCACAGACCACATCACCCAGGAAGTCGAGCAGGACGTAGTCGAAGCCCCAGTCGTGGAAGCCGAGTTTTTCGAGCAGCTCGAAGCCGTGGATGATGCCGCGCCCGCCGCAGCCGCGGCCGACTTCGGGGCCGCCGAGCTCCATCGCATAGACGCCGTCCCGCTTGAAGCAGACGTCGCCGATGGCCACGGCCTCGCCGGCGAGCTTCTTCTTCGAGCTGGTCTCGATGATCGTCGGGCACGCGCGCCCGCCGAACAGCAGGCTGGTCGTGTCGCTCTTCGGGTCGCAGCCGATCAGCAGCACCTTCTTGCCCTGCTGCGCCATCAT
The DNA here is from genome assembly GCA_031414975.1 of Methylibium sp. Taxonomy (GTDB): domain Bacteria; phylum Pseudomonadota; class Gammaproteobacteria; order Burkholderiales; family Burkholderiaceae_C; genus LGRD01. The sequence goes on from JANOQS010000033.1 coordinate 4,669, forward strand.
GTAGCTGAGGTTGGCGAGCGTGAAACTCTTGCCGATGCCGCCCTTGCCGTAGATCGCGATGATCTGGGTCTCTTTGGTGACGGGGCTGGTCGAGACAGGTGCCGGTTCGACCGCGGCCTCGGCGCGCAGGTCTTTCATCATGATCGTCACGGGAGCCTTCGGTGAAGCGGTAGCGGTATTCATGAGCAGGCTCTCCAGTCGAGAATCATCTTCAAACAGGCGGGGTCGCCGAACGCGGTGCGGTAAGCCTGGTCCGCTTGTTTGGCTTCGGCGCGGTGCGTGATCAACCCGTCCAGCGACAGGCGGCCGGATTCGGCCAGTTGCTTCACCGCCACCAGGTCCTGCGGCTGCCATTGCGCGGCGATGCGGATGCGCGCCTCGCGCATGAAGGCGGGCGGGAACACGAAAGACAGCGGCGCGTCGTAGAAGCCGGCCAGCACCACTTCGCCGCCGGGGGCGAGGCGGGCGATCAAGGTGTCGAGCAGGCTCGAATCGCCGCTCACGTCGCAGATGCAGCGGTAGTCGCGGCGGGTGTCCTCGCTCGGGTCGACGACGCTGTAGCCGGCCGCACCGTCGCGCCGGGCCGGGTTGGTTTCCCACACCGTCGGCGCGCCGCCGGCCACCACGGCCAGGCGGGCGATCATGCGGCCCAGCACGCCGTGGCCGACGATCAGGTCGGGCTGCTGCACACCGGCCATGGAGTGCGCGTGGTAGGCGGTGGCGGCGAGCGCCAGCAGCACGCCTCGTTCACCGAGCGCCTCATTGAACTGGATGGTTCGTGCCCCCGGCAGAACCACGCGGGCGGCGGCACCGCCGAACAGGCCGCGCACGTCGCCGAAACACTTGGCACCCGGCACGAACACGCGCTCGCCCACCTTGCCGCCGGAGCGCGAACCGGCCGCACTCACGCGGCCCACCGATTCATAACCCGGCACCAGCGGGTAGCCCATGCCCGGAAACGCCGGCATGCGGCCGGACCACAACAGCCGCTCGGTGCCCGTGCTGATCCCGCTCCACTCGATGTCCACCGTCACGTCCTCATCGGTCGCGGGGGTCAGATCGAGCCGGCTCAACACCAGCTGCTCAGGCCTTTCGAGCACGACGGCCAGGGTGTTCACGCGGCGCACTCCGCCGGCACCAGACAGGAGCAGCAAGACGGGAGACAGGTGGGAACAGGATGCATTTGGCAGAACTTTCGGGCTGGTGTCATCTTAAGGTGACTCCATGAAGTGTCAATACAACTTTACACTCGATACCACAGGGTTTACGCGCGGGCTGGCCGGGCTGTCAGCACTTGCGTCTGCAGCGGCATCGGCGTGGCCAGCAGGCGGACGCGGTCGAAGCCGGCCCGATGCAGCAGCGCCGTCAGGTCCGCTGCGCTGCGTGAGCGGCCCTTGCCCATGGCCAGCAGGTAGAAGCCGAAATAGGCGTCGCCCATCGCCTCGGCGCCCGGGGTGCCGGCCATCGGCTCGGCGATCAGCAGCGTGCCGTCGGCCGGCAAGGCGCGGTGCACGGCTTGCAGGATCGCCAGCGCGCGCTCGTCGCTGTGGTCGAACAGCACGCGCACCAGGGTCGCGATGTCGGCGCCCGCGGGCAACGGGTCGTCGAAGAAACTGCCGCCGAAGGCGCTGGCACGGCCGGCCAGGCCGGCTTCAGCCAGGCGCACCCGGGCGCGCTCGGCCACGGCGGGCAGGTCGAACATCGTCAGCCGCAGCTTCGGCGCGTGCGGCGCCACCGCCTTCAGGAACGTGCCTTCACCGCCGCCCACATCGAGCAGGCAGTGGTGGCGTGCCAGCGGGTAGGCGGCCAGCACTTGTTCGGCCACCAGCGGCTGCGAGGCCGACATCAGCGCCGAGTACTCGGCCACCCGATCGGGTGTCAGCGCACCGGGTTGCGCGCCATCGGCGTAGGGCCAGTACTTCGACATCGCCGTGGCGCCGCCCTGGCCGCGCAGCAGCGCCACCGGGTCGCGCAGGTCGGCGTACAAGGTGGCGTGGTGTTCGACCATGGCAGCGATCGCGGTGTCGCCCACCAGCGGCGCGCCCAGCGGGCCCAGGCCGAAGCGATCGGCGCTGCGCCGCTGCACCAGTTGCAGCGACACGGCCGCAGCGAGCAGGCGCTCGGCGGCGTCTTCAGGCAAGGCCAGGCGCGCAGCCAGCACGCTCAAGGTCTGCGGCCCTTCGGCCAGGATCTCGAACAGGCGCAGCCGAACACAGGCCAGCAGCACCTGCGAATAGACGAAGCCGGCGACCAGGTCGAACAAGCCGCGGGCGCGGCGCTGCGCGATCGGGCGCGTGAGCGGGAACCGCGCAGCCCATTGCCGGAAGCGGCGGTCGGCCAGCAGCCGGTCGCGCCAGGCGCACCAGCGGTCGTGCAGGGTGGGGGCGGGCTCCGGTGGCAGCGGCGTCACCCGATCGGCGGGCTTGAGGAGCGCAACCATCGGCGCACCCTGAGGTGACGGGCTCAGACCACCCCGCGCGCGGTTTCCATCGCGCAGGCATCCGACATCGCCTTGGGCACCAGGCGCTCGGCTTCGAGCCGAACCAGCGCACGCAACTGCGCCTCGCCGCGGCACGGCGGCACGGCGTCGATGGCACGCGCCACGAGCCGGTCGAAGTGCTGGATCGCACCTTCCAGGCCCAACTCCTTGGCCGAACTCGGGCGGCACAGCGCCACGTCCTGGCCGGTCGGCTTGCCCAGCAGCACCGGGTCGGCGGCCACGTCGCGAATGTCGTCGGCGACCTGGAAGGCCTCGCCCAGCCAGTCGCCCAGCGCGCGCCAGGGCCTGGCTTCGGCGCCCGCGGCGAGCGCACCTGCGCAGGTGGCGGCGGCGAACAGCGAGCCGGTCTTGGCACGCTGGTAGTCGGCCAGCGACACGCGCGGCTCGCATTCCCAGGCCTGCCCGGCGACGATGCCGAACGGCATGCCGACGCCGCGCGAGATCGTCGTCAGCAAGGGCGCCAGGCGCAGCGGCGAGCGCGCCGACCCGACCGCCAGCGTCTCGAACGCCAGCACGATCAGCGCGTCACCCGCCAGCACCGCCAGGCTCTCGCCATACGCAAAGTGCACCGAGGCGCGGCCGCGGCGGGTCGGCGCGTCGTCGAAACACGGCAGGTCGTCGTGCACCAGCGAGGCGCAGTGCAGCAGCTCGATCGCCGTGGCGGCAGCTTCAGCCAGTTCGGGGTCATCGTCGCCACAGGCCTGGGCCACCGCCAGGCACAACTGCGGGCGGATGCGCGCCCCGCCCGGGAACACCGCGTGCCGGATCGCCCCGGCCAGCTTGGGCGGGCAGCCCTGGGCCTCTCCGGAAGCAACGGCCGTGGCCAGCGATTGTTCGATGCGTGTGATGGGCTTCATGCGGGCTCCGGGCACGGGTTGCGTTCGGGAAGTTTGTACTTGAAACCACGAAAAGCGTCAATCCGGATTGACATCTTAAAGTGTTCCGTTAACAGTACACATGCCCACAAAGGTACCCGCGTGCGGGTTGAGCACGAAACCGTATGCCCCGAAGAGGAGACTCCCCATGTCTGATCCGAACAAGGTTTGGCCCACCGGCCTGACCGAAGCCGAGTCCGAAGACCTGCACCGCCACATCATTCAAGGCACGCAGATCTTCGGTGCCATCGCGGCGCTGGCGCACCTGCTGGCCTACATCTACACCCCCTGGCTGCACTAGCCTGAAGGAGATCGAACCATGATCTACGGAAAACTCTGGCTGGTCGTCAAGCCGTCTGTCGGCATCCCGCTGTTCCTCGGCGCGGTGGCGGTGAGTTCGTTCGCGGTGCACTACGCGCTGCTCACGCACACCACCTGGCTGCCCAAGTACTACGAAGGCGGCGCGGCGAAGGCCCCGGCCAAGGCCGCGTTGGACTCGCCGGTGATCACGGCGCAGGCTGCCCCCCGGAAATAGCGGCCTCGAGCCGTCCCCCAAGGGCCGGGACCTGTGTGTCCCGGCCTGCCCTGAACGCTGCATGCCATGAACCGCTACAGCCAGAAGCTCGTTCTCACCTGGGCCGGCCTCGGCACCCGCTTCCTGCCCTTCGCCGATGCGGCGACGCCGGACCTGCCGCTGCCACGCCTGCTGCGCCTGGCGCTGTTCCAGGTCTCGGTCGGCATGGCGCTGGTGCTGGTGGTGGGCACGCTCAACCGCGTGATGATCGTCGAGCTCGGCGTGCCGGCGGCGCTCGTCGCAGTGATGATTTCCCTGCCGGTGGTGTACGCGCCGTTTCGCGCGCTCATCGGCCACCGCTCCGACCACCACCAATCGGCCCTCGGCTGGCGGCGCGTGCCCTACCTCTGGATGGGCACGCTGATCCAGTTCGGCGGCCTGGCGATCATGCCGTTCGCGCTGCTGGTGCTGGGCGGCGGCGGCAACGCCAGCCAGTGGCCGGCGTGGATCGGCCCGGCCGGCGCGGGCCTGGCCTTCGTGCTCGTCGGCGCGGGCCTGCACACCACCCAGACGGCCGGCCTGGCGCTGGCCACCGACCTCGCGCCGGTCGAAGCGCAGCCCAAGGTCGTGGGCCTGATGTACGTGATGCTGCTGGCCGGCAGCATCGTCAGCGCGCTGGTGTTCGGCGCCTTTCTGGCCGACTTCAGCCCGGGCCGGCTGGTGCAGGTCATTCAGGCCGCCGCGGTGGCCACCTTGGTGCTCAACACCGTCGCGCTGTGGAAGCAGGAGACCCGTCGCCCGCGCCGGTCGGCCACGCCACCGGCGCCTCCGCCGAGCTTCCTTCAGGCATGGCGCACCTACAGCGGCGCGGCCGATGCGCGCCGCCGCCTGCTGGCGATCGGCCTGGGCACGATGGCCTTCGGCATGCAAGATGTGCTGCTCGAACCCTATGGCGGCCAGGTGCTGCGCATGACGGTGGGCGCGACGACACAACTGACCGCCTGCCTCGCGTTCGGCGGGCTCGCCGGCTTCACGCTCGCGTCGCACGTGCTGGGGCGCGGCGCCGACCCGTTCCGCATGGCCGCCGCCGGTGCACTGGCCGGCATGCTGGCGTTTGCCGCGGTCATCCTGGCCGCCTCGTTCGATTCGGTGCCGATGTTCGCGTCGGGCGCCTTCCTGGTCGGCTTCGGCGCCGGGCTGTTCGGCCACGGCACCTTGACGGCGACGATGAACAGCGCCCCCAAAGAGCAGACCGGGCTGGCCTTGGGCGCCTGGGGCGCGGTACAGGCCACGGCCGCCGGCATCGCGGTGGCGCTGGGCGGCGTGTTGAGCGACGCGATGGGTGCGCTCGCCGCACGCGGCCTGTTCGGCGCCGCGCTGATCGGGCCCGGCACCGGCTATATTTTTGTGTACTCGGTCGAGATCGTGATGCTGTCGATCACCCTCGCGCTGATGGCCACCCTGATGGGCGGCGCGCGGCAAACCGCAATGGCGTAACGGCAAATTTCCTCAGGAGAGTGTCATGGTGTATCTGCTTTTCGGTGCGTGGGTCCTGGTCGTCGGTGTCTGGCTCTTGAACCACTACTTCTACGCCAACAAGAAGTACGAAGAGGAATACCGCCGCGGGCTGCACCCGAGGCGCTGAGCCGCCGGCACTTGACGGCGTTCACGGCTCGGGGCGGTTCGCCGCCCTCGGCCCGAACACGCGGTCGGCCAGCATGGCGACCAGGATCGAGCCGAAGATCGCGCTGTTGATGGCCAGCTCCACGCCGAGCAACTTGCCGCTGATCTGTGCGCCGAAGTCGTAGCCGTACTTGAGCCCGGCGGCGCTGGCCGCGAGGTAGGCCAGCGCCACGACCAGGCGCTGCAGCGGGTGGGGTTTGCGGGGCGTCTGCATGGAAGTCTGCATGGAGGCTGCGTTGCAAAATCGCCAGCTTAAACTGCCGCCCTGCCCACTCGACTCCGAGCCCCCGTTCCCATGCGCCCCCTCCGATGAACACCGGGCTCGAGTTGCGTCAGATCGAATGTGTGCGCGGGCGGCGTTCGCTGTTCAAGGGCCTGGACCTCTCTGTCCCGACCGGCCGCTTGTTGCGCCTGCAAGGTGCCAACGGCGCCGGCAAGACCAGCCTGCTGCGCATGATCTGCGGCCTGCTGGCGCCGGCCCACGGGGAAGTGCTGTGGCGTGGCCAGCGCATCGCGGCGCTGCGTGAAGAGTTCGGCAAGGATCTGATTTACCTGGGCCACGCCGCCGCGCTGAAAGACGACCTCTCGGCGCTTGAAAACCTGCAGACCGCCAGCCTGCTGGGCAGCCGCGCCGTGAGCGCCGCGCAGGCCGGCGCGGCGCTGGCCGATGCCGGGCTGCGCGGGCGCGAGCGGGCACCCGCGCGGGTGCTGTCGCAAGGGCAGCGCAAGCGGGTGGCGCTGGCGCGCCTGGTGCTGTCGGCCGATGCGCCGCTGTGGGTGCTGGACGAACCCTTCAATGCGCTCGACGCGGCTGCCGGCGCGTGGCTGGTCGGCCTGATCACGGCGCAGGTCGGGCGCGGCGGCATCGTGGTGCTGACCAGCCACCAGAGCGTGGGCTTCGACGAGGCGCTGCCGCAGGTGGCGTTGCAACTATGACCTCGCCGGGATCGCACGAAGAGCGCAGGGTGCACCCGTGAGCAGCACCTTCGACGGCCTGCGCGCCCTGTTCCTGCGCGACCTGACCTTGGCGCTGCGGCGCCGCTCCGACACGGTCGCGGCGCTGGTGTTCTTCATCATCGTCGTGAGCTTGTTCCCGCTCGGTGTCGGCCCGGAGCCGGCACTGCTGCGCAGCATGGCGCCGGGGGTGGTGTGGGTGGCGGCGCTGCTGGCGTCCATGTTGTCGCTGGGCCGCTTGTTTGCAGATGATTTCCAGGACGGCACACTGGAGCAACTGCTGCTGGCGGCCACGCCGCTGCCGCTGCTGGTGGCGGCCAAGATCGCCGCGCACTGGCTCTGTTCGGGGCTGCTGCTGGCGCTGCTGTCGCCGCTGCTGGCGCTGCAGTTCGACCTGTCGCCCTCGGCGGCCGGCGTGCTGCTGGTGTCGCTGCTGCTGGGCACACCGCTGCTGAGCCTGATCGGCGCGATCGGCGCGGCGCTCACGGTCGGCGTGCGCGGCGCAGGGGTGCTGCTGTCGCTGCTGGTGCTGCCGCTGTACGTGCCGGTGCTGATCTTCGGCGCCGGTGCGGTCGACGCCCACAACGCCGGTTTTGGTGTGACAGCTCACTTTTCGCTGCTGGGCGCGATGCTGGTGCTGGCCGCTTTCCTGGCACCGCTGGCGGCGGCTGTTGCATTGCGTATCTCGGTGGAATAAGGGGGGTTAAGCCGGGGCGCGGCACAATAGCCGGCTGCCTTCGCCACTGGCCGGCGCGACCCGCTCGCCCTGCACCCACCGACTCATGAATTGGTTCAAGTACGCCGCGCCGCAACGCTTCTACCCGCTCGCCGGGGCGCTGCTGCCGTGGTTCGGCTGGGCTGCGGTGGTGTTGACGGTGGTCGGCCTGGTGCTGGGCCTGGGCCTGGCACCCACCGACGCGCAGCAAGGCGACTCGTACCGCATCATCTTCATCCATGTGCCGGCCGCGTGGATGTCGATGGTGGTCTACGTGGTGATGGCGTTCTGGGCCGGCATCGGGCTGGCGTTCAATGCCCGGCTCGCCTCGGTGCTGGCGATTGCGCTGGCCCCCACCGGGGCCTGGATGACCTTCATCGCGCTGTGGACCGGCGCGCTGTGGGGCAAGCCCACCTGGGGCACCTGGTGGGTGTGGGACGCGCGCCTCACGTCGGAGCTGATCCTGCTGTTCCTCTACATCGGCTTCATGTCACTGCACGCGGCCATCGATGACCCGCGCCGCGCCGACCGCGCCGCCGCCGTGCTGGCGCTGGTGGGCGTGGTCAACGTGCCGATCATCTATTTTTCGGTGAAGTGGTGGAACACCCTGCACCAGGGCGCGTCGGTCAGCCTGTCCAAGGCGCCCAGCATCGCCACGCCGATGCTGCTGGGCATGCTGATCATGGCGCTGGCGTTCTGGGCCTATTGCATTGCGGTGGCGCTGGCGCGCACGCGCAACCTGATCCTCGATCGCGAACGCCATGCCGCCTGGGCGCGCCAAGAATTGGGCGCCGTGACATGAACCTCGCGTGGCAAAGCTGGTCAGATTTCTTCGCGATGGGCGGCTACGGCCTGTATGTCTGGGGCTCGTTCGCCGTGACCGCCGCGGTGATGCTGGGCGAGGTGTGGGCGCTGCGAGCCGCGCGCCGCACGCTGGCCCGCGCCGACCACAACGATGCTGACCTGGAGGGGACTCCCGATGAAACCTAGAACCAAACGCGGCCTGGCCATCGTGGTCGGCCTGGCCGTGCTCGGCACCGCGATCACGCTGGTGCTCAACGCGTTCCAGAGCAACCTGGTGTTCTTCTTCAGCCCGTCGCAGGTGGCGGCCAACGAAGCGCCGCGCGAACGCAACTTCCGCATCGGCGGGCTGGTGAAAGAAGGCAGCGTGCAGCGCGACCCGCAAGGCCTGACGATCAACTTCGTCGTGACCGACCTGGCGCAGACCATTCCGGTGACCTACACCGGCCTGCTGCCCGACCTGTTCCGCGAGGGCAAGGGCGTGGTGGCGCAGGGCAAGCTCGGCGCCGACGGCGTGTTCCGCGCCGACCAGGTGCTGGCCAAGCACGACGAGAACTACATGGCGCCCGAGGCCGCCGCCGCGCTCGAGCAGGCGCGCCACGGCCAGATGCCTGCCGGCCAGACCACTTACGGAGCCAAACCATGATCCCCGAGCTCGGTCACTTCGCGATGATCCTGGCGCTCAGCATGGCGCTGGCGCAGAGCGTGTTGCCGCTGATCGGCGCGCAGACCGGCAACGCGGCCTGGATGTCGCTGGCGCGGCCGTCGGCGCGCGGCCAGTTCCTGTTCGTGCTGGTGGCCTACGGCTGCCTGACCGCGGCCTTCATCAACAACGACTTCTCGGTGCTGCTGGCGGCCAATCATTCCAACTCGACCTTGCCGCTGATGTACCGCATCACGGCGGTGTGGGGCAACCACGAGGGCTCGATCCTGCTGTGGTCGCTGATCCTGTCGGGCTGGACGCTCGCCGTCTCGATCTTCTCGAAGCAGCTCGACGACCGCACCGTCGCGCGCGTGCTCGGCGTGATGGGGCTGGTCAGTGTCGGCTTCCTGCTGTTCACCCTGACCACCTCGAACCCGTTCGAGCGCCTGCTGCCGGCCGCACCCGACGGCCGCGACCTGAACCCGTTGCTGCAAGACCCCGGCATGATCATCCACCCGCCGATGCTCTACATGGGCTACGTCGGTTTCGTGGTGGCGTTCGCGTTCTCGGTCGCCGCGCTGCTGTCGGGCCGCATGGACGCGGCCTGGGCGCGCTGGTCGCGCCCGTGGACGACGGTGGCGTGGTGCTTCCTCACCGTCGGCATCGCGCTCGGCAGCTTCTGGGCCTACTACGAACTGGGCTGGGGCGGCTGGTGGTTCTGGGACCCGGTCGAAAACGCCTCCTTCATGCCCTGGCTGGTGGGCACGGCGCTGATGCATTCGCTGGCGGTCACCGAAAAACGCGGCGGCTTCAAGATGTGGACCGCGCTGCTGGCGATCCTGGCGTTTTCGCTGTCGCTGCTGGGCACCTTCATCGTGCGCTCGGGCGTGCTGAGTTCGGTGCACGCGTTCGCCACCGACCCGGCGCGCGGCATCTTCATCCTCGGCTTCCTGGCGCTGGTGATCGGCGGTTCGCTGACCCTGTTCGCGTGGCGCGCGCCCAAGGTCGGCGTGGGCGGCAGTTTCGAGGCGATGTCGCGCGAGTCGATGCTGCTGGCCAACAACGTGCTGCTGGTGGTGGCCGCCGCGGCGGTGCTGCTGGGCACGGTCTACCCGCTGGTGATCGACGCGCTGGGCATGGGCAAGCTCTCGGTCGGCCCGCCTTACTTCAACGCGGTGTTCGTGCCGCTGATGGCGCCGGCGCTGTTCCTGATGGGCGTGGGCCCGATGACCAGATGGCGTCAGGCCGGCGTGGTCGATCTGGCGCGCAAGCTGCGCTGGGCCTTCGGCGTGAGCGCCGCCAGCGCGGTGATCGCGCCGTTCGCACTGGGCACTCTCGGCTCCCAGCAGTGGACGCCCATGATCGGCTTCGGCCTGCTGCTGGCGGCGTGGATCGCCAGCACGGCGGTGCTGAACCTGGTGGTGCGCGTGCGCGAGCACCCGGCCGGCGTGGCCACGGCGCTGCGCAAACAACCGGGCAGCTACTACGGCATGTTGCTGGCGCACTTCGGCGTGGCGGTGTTCATCGTCGGCGTCACCGTGGTCAGCGGCTACAGCAGTGAAAGCGACGTGCGCATGCAGCCGGGCGAAAGCACGCAGTCGGGCGCCTACACCGTGCGCATGGACGACCTGCGCGAAGTGCGCGGCCCGAACTACGTGTCGGCGCAGGCGGTCATCAGCGTCACGCGTGACGGCCTGCCGGTCGCCACCCTGCGGCCCGAGCGGCGTGTCTACAACGTCAGCCGTTCGCCGATGACCGAGGTCGCGATCGACCGCGGTTTCACGCGCGACCTGTACGTCGCGCTCGGCGAGCCGGTCGACGCCACGGCCTGGAGCGTGCGCGTTCACCACAAGCCCTTCGTCAACTGGATCTGGCTCGGCTGCCTGCTGATGGCCGGCGGCGGCGTGCTCGCGGTGTTCGACCGGCGCTACCGCACGCGCCGCAGCGTGGTGGCCGAGGCCTCGCCTCCAAGCGCAGCGGCGCCGCCACGGGCATCGAACCCGGTGCTGGTCGGCAAGGTGATGGGCCCGGTGATTGGCCAAGAGCGCGCGCAATGAAGCGCTACCTGCTGCCGCTGGTGGTCTTTCTGGTGCTGGTCGGCTTCTTCGCGATCGGCCTGGGCTTGAACCCGCGCGAGGTGCCGTCGCCGCTGATCGGCAAGCCGGCACCGGCATTCACCTTGCCGCTGCTCGGCGCGCCTGACAAGAAACTCTCGGCGCAAGAGCTCAAGGGCAAGGTCTGGGTGCTCAACGTGTGGGCCTCGTGGTGCGTGCCATGCCGCCAGGAGCACCCGCTGATCACCGAACTGGCCAAGAGCGGTGGCGTGCCCGTCTACGGCCTGAACTACAAAGACAAACCCGGTGACGCCACTGCCTGGCTGGCCAAGCTCGGCGACCCGTATGCGGCCACCTTGTCCGACCTGGACGGCGTGGTCGGCATCGACTACGGCGTGTACGGTGTGCCCGAGACTTTTGTGATCGACCGGCAGGGCGTGATCCGCCTGAAGCACATCGGGCCGGTGACGCCCGAGGCGATGCGCGACAAGGTGCTGCCGATGCTGGACAAGCTGAGGAAGTCCGATGTCTAGGGCGGCGGCGCTGCTCACGTGCGCGCTGGTGTTGGCGCCCGCGCTGGCGCATGCCCAAGCATCGGCGCCGACATCGACCCTGACACCGCCCCCCGCCGCCACCCGCCAGGCCCAGCCGATGTCGGCCGACCCGGCACTCGAAGCGCGCGTGCTCAAGGTGGCCGAGGAGTTGCGCTGCCTGGTGTGCCAGAACGAGACCATCGCTGCATCGCACGCCGACCTGGCGGTGGACCTGCGCAAGCAGATCCGGGTCAAGCTGAGCCAGGGCCAGTCGGAACGCCAGATCCTCGACTTCATGGTCGAGCGCTATGGCGACTTCGTGCTCTACCGCCCGCGCCTGAGCGCCAGCACCGTGCTGCTGTGGGCCGGGCCGTTCCTGCTGCTGCTGACCGCCGCGGGCGTGCTCGGCTTCAACATCCGCAAGCGCCGCCAAAGCCTGGCCGCCGAAGCGCTGAGCCCCGCACAAACGCAGCGCGCGCGCGAGTTGCTCCAAGAGAGCGCCCAACCGCCCCATCCCTCAACGTGAATCGCCCATGATCGTCTTCTGGATCGCCGCCGCCGGGCTGCTGGTGCTGGCCTGGGGGCTGCTGCTGCCCCCGCTCATTCGCAAGTCAAGCGCCGCGCCCACCCCACAAGCCGAGCGGCCCGACGCGCGCCGCTCCAACCTGGCCATCCTGCGCGACCAGCTGGCCCAGGTCGATGCCGAGTTGGCCGCCGGCAGCGTCTCGGCAGAGCAGCACCGCCTGTCGCGCGCCGAGATCGAACGCCGCGTGCTCGACGAAGAAGCGGTCGCCGACGGCCCGCGCAAGGCCGGCTCGGCGCGCCGCACCGCGGCCGTGCTGGGCACCCTGATCCCGCTGTTCGCCGTCGGCGTGTATGCGCTCAAGGGCAACCTCGCCGCACTCGACCCGCGCGCCGTGCAGGCCCAGCCCGTGCAGGGCGAGGTGACGATGGCGCAAGTGGAAGAGATGGTCGAAAAGCTGGCCAAGAAGCTCGAAGGCCAGACCGCACCGCAGCCGGGCGACGCGCAGGGCTGGACCATGCTGGCGCGCTCGTATGCTTTCCTGCAGCGCTTTCCCGAAGCGAGCCGGGCCTACGGCCGCGCGATCGCGCTGGAGCCGAAGAACCCTCAACTGCTGGCCGACCACGCCGACGTGCTGGCCGCGCTGCAGGGCCAGCAGCTCGCCGGCGAGCCGATGCGGCTGATCGAGCAGGCGCTGCAAATCGACCCCAACCACCCCAAGGCACTGGCGCTGGCCGGCACCGGCGCCTTCGAGCGCAAGGACTTCGGCGCCGCGCTCGGCTACTGGAACAAGGCGCGCCAGTTCGTGCCGGCCGAGAGCGAATTTGCCAAGGCGCTGGACGGCAGCATTGCCGAGGCGAAGAGCTTGGCGCCAGCGGGCGGCGCGGCGCCGGCCGCAGCGGCGCCAGTGCCGGCCGCGGCGTCGGTCCCCGCTGCGGCGG
>JANOQS010000034.1:0-2008 GCA_031414975.1 Methylibium sp.
CAAGGTCAGGTTGCCCTTCAGGTCGGGGTCGACCAGCATCGAGTAGCGCGTGTCGGTCACGATCGCGGCGAACAGTTGCTGCGGCGTGGCGTTGGAGATGTTCAGGTCGAAGCGCGGCTCGGCCTGCTTCTGGCTCAGCATCGGCGGGCTCAGGTCCAGCGGCGGCATCAGGTCGCGCGCGACGCGGTCGGGCACCTTCGGAGGCGGCGGCTTCACAGTGTCGGCATGCGCCAGCGCGGCTTTCACCTCGGGCAGCAACGCCACTGGCTCGGCAGGTTTGGGCGCGGTGCTGCAGCCGGCCAGAATCAGCAGCGCGATGGCAGTGAGGAGAGCCGGCGAGGCCATCGTCAGCAGCAGGGTGTCGGGGCGTTTCATCACTTCTTCTCCAGGGCCAGCGCGGGCCAGGCGAGAGGCGCCCTGGCCGCATCGGCGCGGTCCACGGACACGGGGTTCAGGCGCAGGGTCAGGCGCAGCGACGGTGGCTCCACGCGCACCAGGTCGATGCTTTCGGTGCGCAGCGCCGTGACGCGGTAGCCAGCCACCACGTCGCCGTGGCGCACCCAGGTGTCATCGACCAGCGCGCTCATGGCGGTGCCGCCGACCTGGCGCGTGATCTTCAACGCCGGCAAGGCCGGCGCGGCGGGCGTGGCTTCGGCGGCACCGCTGGCAGCCGGGCCTGCGGGGGCTGCGGGGGCTGCGGGCACGGCCGCAGCGGGCGGACGCATCGGGTCGAAGTGAATCTGCACGCGCGCCTGGGCCGGGTCCAGCGCCAGGAAGCACCAGGCCAGAAGGGCCACGATCGGCACCAGCAAGGTGGCCATGCGGGCCGGCAGGTGCTGACCGGCGCGCCACGAGCGCACGGCGCGCATGGCGGCCAGACGCGAGGTCGCTTCAGAGTTCCGTGCGGGGTTCAGAGCTGAATCCATGAGGCTTGTTCGCTGAGGGTGAAGACTTCCAGCCGCGCTGCGATCACCGGGTGGCGCGTGGCGTCGAGTTCGACGGCGTTCCAGCGCAGCACACCGGCCGTGCGTTCCAGGTTGTCGATGTAGCGCGCGATGTCGGCATAACTGCCTTCGACGTGCAGCTCGAAGCTGTGCCGGTAGAGCTTGCCGCCGCCGTCGGCCACCGGGGTGACGGGCAGCGAGCGCAGTGCGACCACGCTGACCGCGCCGGACCTGGCCTTCGCATCGGTCACCTCGCGCAGCGTGGCGGCCATCTGCTGCGGCGACACGGCCTGTTTGCGTGCGTCGACCGCAGCCCGTTCGGCATTCACCAGGCGCTGGCGCAGGTCCTGCACTTGGCGTGCCGCCGCAGCATCGGCCGGCGCGCTGCCGACCTGCGCGGCGCCGAGTTGCTGCAGCTCCTGGTCGGCCTGGGCGACGCGCGCGTTCAGGGCCTTCATCTGCACGCGCCACGGATTCCACACGAAGGTGTCTGCCAGCAGCAGCGGCACCACCACGGCGGCCGCGCACAGGATCCATTGTTCGCGGCGGTTGCGCGCCTGCCAGGCCATGCGCAGGGTCTGAACGTCGAGCTTCATGGCGTGGCCTTGTTCTGCGTTGCGGGGGCCGACGCCAGCGCCGAGGCCAGCCTGAAACGCGCCGGCTCCGGCGCGTCGGTGCCCGAGCCCGCCCCGCCACGCGCGGCCGGCCGCGACACCTCGACCGCCGCCAGCACCAGCCCCTTGAAGCGCGGGTTGCGGCTCAGCTCGTCGATGTAGCCCGAGACCAGTTGCGCCTGGCGTGCCTGGCCTTCGAGCCGCACTTCCTGGGTGCGCCGGTCGAATCGCACCTGGGTCAGCCACAGGCCGTCCACGCGGGTGTGCGACAGGCCTTCCAGCAGCGCTGAAAAGTCTTGTGACGTGGGGACGGCATCAGCCCCCCGCGGCTCGCCGCCGAGCAGCACCAGCAGGCGTTCCTGCTGCGTCAGCGCCGCCTGCAGTGCAAGTGCCTGATCCTTCGCGCTGCCGCCCTTGTTCTGGCGTGCGGCGAGCTCGATCAGCCTGGCC
>JANOQS010000035.1:0-29501 GCA_031414975.1 Methylibium sp.
GCGCCCGACCGCGCGGTGTGCTGCAGCGCCGCTTCGAGCTGGCCGACCACGCCGTCCCAGCTCATCTCGGCGGCGGTTCGACGGGCGCTGTGGCGCATCGACGGGCTGTGGTCGTGAACCGTGGCCAGGCGCACGGCCATGCGAACGAAGGCGTGGGTGTCGTCGAACGGCGCCAGCACGCCGTTCTCGCCAGAGCGGATCAACTGTGCCGCGGCCGCGCAGTCATATGCCAGCACACTCAGGCCGCTGGCCATGGCCTCGGGCGTGACGTTGCCGTAGGTCTCGGTGATGCTGGGGAACAGGAACAGGTCGGCCGACGCATAGTGCGCAGCCAGGTCGGTGCCCGCGCGCTGGCCGGCAAAGTGGGCTTGCGGGCATTGGCGCTGCAGCTCCGCACGGGCCGGGCCGTCGCCCACCAGCACCAGCAAGCTGTCGGGCCGGGCCTGTTGCATGGCGCGCCAGGCGGCCACCAGCGCGTCGAGGTTCTTCTCCGACGCGAGCCGGCCGACGTACAGCGCCACCGTGGTCTGCGGGCCGGCACCCCAGCTGCGGCGCAGATCTTCGCTTCGGCGTTCGGGGCGGAACAGCTCGGTGTCGACACCGCGCGCCACCACTTGCAGGCGCTGAAAGCCCAGCAGCGCCAGTTCGCGCCGCATCGCTTCGGTGGGCACCATCGTCAGCGCGGTGCGGTTGTGGAAGTGGCGCAGGTAGGCCACGATGGCCGGGCGCAGCCAGCCCAGCCCGTAGTGCGTGCTGTAGGCATGGAAGTTGGTGCGGAAGTCGGAACTGATCGGCAACTTCAGCCGGCCCGCCGCCTGCAAGGCTGACCAGCCCAGCGGGCCTTCGGTGACCAGGTGCACCAGGTCGGGCCGCTGCTGCGTCCACAAACGGCACAGCGCGCGCGTGGCCGGCAGGCCCATCTTGAGGTGCGAGTAGCGCGGAATCGGCAGGCCACGGACCAGCACTTCTTCCAGTTGCCCGCCGTGCCGCGGCACATCGGCCGCGTGCTGGCGCGGGCGCACCAACTGCACTTCGTGTTGGCGTTGTCGCAGGCCGTCGACAAAGCGCGCCAGGGTCATCGACACACCGTTGACCTCGGGCGGATAGGTCTCGGTCACGACTGCGACCTTCAGGGTGGCACGGGACGCAAGGGTCGGCGGGGCGGGCAAGGCAGCGAACGACATGCGCCAATGTTGCCTGCCGAGCGCAACAGTTCGATGACAACGCCGGGTCAGTCAGCAAAGCAAATCGAAACGAAGGGGAAACGCCACATGCGTCACGTCGGCGTCATCGAAAGTGGGCAGGATCAGCGCACCACCGACCGGGGAACCACGATGAAGAACTTCTTCCAGATGCTCGAAGTCCAGCGCATGGACGACCACCGCTACTACCACCACAGCCGCATCAACCAGTCGCTGCACCTGCTCAGCGCCATCACCTTCGTGTGCGCCTACGTGCTGATGTTCAGCGACCCGGTGATGGCCGCGCTGCTCGGTTGGGCGGTGGCAATGACGAGCCGCCAGATCGGCCACTTCTTCTTCGAGCCCAAGGGTTACGACACGGTGAACCAGGCCACGCACGAGCACAAGGAAGACATCAAGGTCGGCTACAACCTGCGCCGCAAGGTGGTGCTGCAGTCGATCTGGGCCTTGTCGCCGGTGGTGCTCTATTTCGAGCCCAGCCTGTTCGGGCTGATGGAGCCGAGCACCACGCTCGAAGGCTTCGTGCGCCAGGTCGGCGCGGTCTGGCTGGCCATCGGCATCGGCGGGCTGCTGTTCCGCACCATTCACCTGATGTTCCTGCAGGACGTGCAGACCGGGCTGGTGTGGATGACCAAGATCCTGACCGACCCGTTCCACGACATCAAGCTGTACCACAAAGCGCCGCTGCACTTGCTGCGCGGTGAGTTGATCGACCCGATGGCCGACCTGAGCCACCGCTGAACCCGCGCGGGCTGCCCGCGCTGAACCTGCGCCGGCGGCCCGCGCCGATTCCTGCGCGGCTGCCTTGCTCAGAACCGATGGGCCAGCATCTCCCGCAGGATGCTCCGCTTGATGCCCTTGTTGGTCAGGTTCGCATCGCTCCACCACCAACCCTCCGCGCGCATCGCCTGCGCCGCCGCCACGAAGCGATGCACCACCGCCTCGAAGTCCGCCTCGGAATAGTTCAGGCTGAAGACCAGCCGGCCGGTGCCGACCCAGCTCAGGGCCAGGCCTTCGGCGCGCAGGTAGTACTGCAGCATCCAGTTGTAGCGCGACGGTTCGGTGTAGCGCACGGTCCAGATCGACGACAGGTTGGCCACCTGCACCGGCAGGCCGGCGGCCTTGAGCCGGTCGTTCAGCAGCCGGGCGCGCCGGTTCCACAGGCCGTCGAGGTCTTCGTACAGCGCCTTGACATCGGCGCTTTCGAGCCGCTCCAGAAACACCTGCATCGCCCCCATCACGTACGGGTGCGAGTTGAAGGTGCCGCGCGCAAAGCAGATGTCGGCCGGGCGGTGATCGCGAAAGCGCTTCATCAGATCAGCGCGCCCGCACACCACGCCGACCGGCAGGCCGCCTCCCAAGGTCTTGCCGTAGGTGACCATGTCGGCACGCACGCCGAAGTATTCCTGCGCGCCGCCGGGGGCGAGGCGAAAGCCGACGAACACCTCGTCGAAGATCAGCACGATGCCGCGCTCGCTGCAGACCTTGCGCAACTGCTGCAGCCAGGTGGTGTAGGCCTCGCGGTCGAACAACGCGCCGCGGCTGCTGTCCACCAGCGCCGAATCACCGGGTGCGCCGGCATTCGGGTGCAGTGCCTGCAGCGGGTTGACCAGCACGCAGGCGATGTCGCTGCGTTTGCGCAGCACGCGCAGCGAGGCTTCGTCCATCTCCTTCAGGGTGTAGGTCTTGTTCGGCGGCAGCGGGTTGCCGATGCCGGGCTGCACGTCTTCCCACCAGCCGTGGTACGCGCCGCAAAAACGCACCAGGTGCGAGCGGCGCGTGTGGTAGCGCGCCAGCCGCACCGCCTGCATCACCGCTTCGGTGCCGGACATGTGGAACGAGACCTGGTCCAGGCCCGAGATCTGCTGCAGTCGCGTCACGTTGTGTGCCACGCACGGGTGGTAGGCGCCGAGCACCGGGCCCAGGTCCTGCACGCGCCGGGCTCCTTCGGCGATGCACTGCTTGTAGAAGTCATTGCCGAAAACGTTGACGCCGTAAGAGCCGGTCAGGTCGTAGAACACGTTGCCGTCCAGGTCGGTCACCGTCACGCCGGCCGACGACTGCACGAAGCTGCCGGTCTTCAGGAACCGGCGCAAGTGCCGGCTGTACTGGAATGGCACGCGGTAGGCGCTGGTGAACTGCAGGTCGGCAATGCCTTCCTGAGCGGCGGCCGTCAGCGCGATCGACTTGGGGAAGCGCGCGTTGAAGGTGTCGGACAAGCGCAGCAGCGCGGCTTGCCGACGCGCGGCGATCTCCGGCGGGGCGTTGTCGGAGTTGAAGAACCCGGCTTCGTCGAAGGCATAGAACGGCATCAGCCGGGCCACCCGTTTGGCCATGCGCGAATGGCCGTTCAAAGACGGGTGCTTGGCCTGCGACAACTCCAGGCGCTGCTTGAGCAGCGGAAGCGATGCGCCCAGCGATGCCAGGCCCAGCGCGTAGAACATCAAGGTCTCGTTCATTGTTTGCTTCAGGTTCAGAAGGTGAGGTTCCCGTGGGTGTATCCGACTCAGTTGACAAGACGATGAATCTGCGCGCACTGCGCGACCGTGTGCTGCAACAGGAAGACCTGAACTTCCTGCTGACCAACCGCATTCCGCGCATCGCGCTGACCCGCTTGATGGGCTGGTTCAGCAAGATCGAGCAGCCGCTGGTGCGCGACCTGTCGATCGGTGCCTGGAAGCTGTTTGCCGAACTCGACCTGAGCGACGCGAAGAAGAAGAGCTTCACCAGCCTGCACGACTGCTTCACGCGCGAACTGCAGCAAGGCGCGCGCACGCTGGACACCGACCCGGCCGTGCTGTGCAGCCCGAGCGACGGAATCGTCGGCGCCTGCGGCAAGGTCGAGGACGTGGACGGCGTGATCGACGGCCAGGTGTTCCAGGCGAAGGGCTTTCCGTACCGCCTGCACGAACTGTTCGGCCGTTCGGTGCTGGCCGACTCACTGGCCCGCCAGTACCGCGGTGGCACGTACGTGACCTTGCGGCTCACCTCCAGCATGTACCACCGCTTCCACGCGCCGCACGACTGCCACGTGGACCACGTGAGCTACCTTTCGGGCGACACCTGGAACGTCAACCCGATCGCGCTGAAGCGTGTCGAGCGGCTGTTCTGCAAGAACGAACGCGCGTTGATCCGCACAAGGCTGGCGGCCGGCGGGCAGGTGATCACCTTGGTGCCGGTGGCGGCCGTGCTGGTGGCCAGCATCCGGCTGCACTTTCTGAACGTGCTGCTGCACCTGAAGTACCGCGGCCCGAACGAGATGCCCTGCGACGCCACGTTCGCCAAAGGCCAGGAGATGGGTTGGTTCGAACACGGCTCGACGATCCTGGTGTTCGCGCCGGCGGGCGTTTCGCTGTGCGATGGGATCATCGAAGGCCAGCCGGTCCGCATGGGCCAGCGCTTGATGAAGATCGAGCCGGGCTAACCCGATCCAATCTAACGCGGCTCTTCGAGCCAGAGCGCAATGTCTTGCGCCTGCACCGGCCGGATCGTCGGCGCCAGGAAGTTCATGATGCGCACGAGGCCGATGGTCTGCACGATCACCGAGCCGTCGCCGGCGGCCATGCGCACGCGGTCGTCCGGCGTGGTCTGGTGACAGGCGCTGCAGTGCTGCAGGTACAAGGCCCTTCCGTTCACCGCGTCCGGCGCCGTGGTCGGCGGAGGTTCTGCGGCGGCGGCGGGCGCAGGCGTCGCCGGGGGGGTTGCGGCGGGCGCATCACCGCCGCCGCCGCAGGCCGTCAGCGTGGCGGCCAGAACCGCCATCGAGAGTTTTGGTACGGACATGACACCTTTGATGATCGGCCAGCCACATGTCAGGGGCATGAAAACCGCGGCCCAGGCTCGGGCGCACCGCGGCGCTCATCGTTTGATCAGTAGAGTCCGCCCATGGTGGAGACCGAACTGAAGTTCCAGGTGCCGGCCGAGTCGCGCAGCGCCGTCAAGCGCAGGCTGGCGACCGGCAGCGCGCGCATGCTGACCTTGCGGGCCCAGTACTTCGACACCCCGGACCGGCGGCTCGCACGCGCCGGCCTGGCGCTGAGGCTGCGCAAGGAAGGCCGGCAGTGGGTCCAGACGCTGAAAGGCCCAGGCACGGGCGCCCTTCATCGGCTGGAACATGAGGTGCCGGTCGACGCGGCACAAGGCGAGCCCGAGCTCGACATCGCGCGTCACGCCGGGACACCGGCGGCCAAGGCGCTGGCCGACGCTTTGGGTGACGGCGCCGCGCCGCTGCAGATCGTCTTCGAGACCCGTGTGCTGCGCAGCTTGCGCCTGGTTCGAAGCGATGGCGCGCTGGTCGAGCTGGCACTCGACGTGGGTGAAGTGATCGCCGGGCCGAGGCGCCTGCCGATCTGGGAGCTCGAGTTCGAACTGAAGCGCGGCGCGGTTGACGGCTTGCTGGCCCAGGCGGCGCGCTGGGTCGGCCGGCACGGGCTCTGGTTCGACGTTCGCAGCAAGGCCGAGCGCGGTGTGCGTCTGGCCCAGGGCCTGCAAGCCGGTCCGGCCGTGCAGGCCCGGCCCGCACCGATCACGCCGCAGACGAACCCGGATCCCGCACTGCGAGCCATCGTCGGCGCCTGCCTGGCGCAGGTGCTCCCGAATGCGGCCGACGTGGCTGCCGGCGTCGCGGGGCCGGAGCATCTGCACCAGTTGCGGGTCGGGCTGCGCCGGCTTCGCAGCGCGCTGCACGCATTTGGCGACCTGTCCGCCGCGACCGACCCGGCCTGGAGCCCGGCCCTCGCCGATCTGTTCACGCGCCTGGGCGCCGCGCGTGACCGCGATGTGCTGGCCGAGTCGGTGTTGCCGCAGTTGCGCCTGGCCGGAGCGCCGTTGGCCGAGCTACCGGCACAGGCCGAGCGCGCCGATCCCGGCGAGGCACTTCGCAGCGTTGCCTGCAACACGCTGATGCTCGAGTTGCTCGGGTTCTGTCAAGCGCCCGATGGGAGCACGGCCGAGCTGCCGCAGCCCCGCCTCGCAGCGCTCGTCAAGCCGAAGCTGCGGCACCTGCGGCGTCAACTGAACGACGACGCCACGGCCTTCGATGCCTTTGACGATGAGCACCGCCATCGCGCACGCAAGCGGTTGAAGCGCTTGCGCTACAGCGTCGAGTTCTTTGCGCCGCTGTTTTCGGCTCGCTCGGTCAAGCGTTGGCTCGCGCGGGCGCAACCGGCGCAGGAGGTGCTCGGTCGCTTCAATGACCTGGCCGTTGCCGAAGAGGCCTTCCGGGCGCTGGTGGTGCAAGACGGTCGTGCACGGTTCGCGGTGGACTGGCTGGCGGCTCGGCGCACCGAACTGATACCGCAGGCCCAGCGCGCGCTGCTCGAACTCGCCAAGACGTCGATCGTGCTGCGCGAAGGGGTTGCGACGCGCGCGCGCGCCCGCCCGAAGCCGCCAGGCGATTCGCGCTGACCCTGGCCATGATGCAGTTCACAAGCCGGTGCCGTTGCGCCCGGTACCCCCAAGAATGAACTCGAAGGCCGAGGGCAATCGTGCTTTGCATCACAGCGGTCAACCGGTCATTTGCGTAGCATGAACGCAGGTCTTCTCTCTGGAAACGTCATGCAACTCCTTGGGACTCTGGCTTTCGCGACAATGGCCGTCGTCAATCTGGCGGTTGCCGTTCTGGTGGTGAGCGGCCTCTGTCAGCGGATTCGCGCGCACCGCTGACCGGCTTGACCCCCGCCGGGGTTCACGCGCCGGCTCCGTCAGCAGGCGCCACGGTGGCGCCTTGAATGCCGTGCCGGGCGAGCGCACTCGCGACGAAGCCGCTGGCCTTCATCTCTTCGACGAAGGCCGCGAGGAACTTCGCCGCGGCCGGCCCCCGACCTTTGGGCGTGCCCATGGCCTGCTGGATGACCATGAACCGGCCGTCGAGCAAACGCAGCCCACCCAGACGTTTCGCGTCCGCTTCGAGCTGCTGCTTCACGCCGGCGGCAACATCGGCCTGTTGCTCGATGAAGGTGTCCACCACGGTCGGCGAGCTGGGCGCGCGAACGAGGGTGGCGTGACGCAGCTCGCGCGTCAGGTACAGGTCGTAGGCACTGCCCTGGCCCACCACGACGCTGCGGCCGGGTCGGTCCACCTCTTCGTTGGCACGTAGCTGCGAGGCATCGCGAACCAGATAGCAACCCTCGATCAGTACATAGGGCGCGGTGAAGGCGATGCCGGCACCCCGCAAGGGATCGACCGCGAAGAAGCCGATGTCGGCCTGCTCGTCGGTCACTGCCTGCACCGACTTGCCGGCGGTCTCGAAGACCAGCAGCTCGATGCCCACGCCCAGGCGCTGCGCGAACGCGCGCGCCAGGTCGACCGAAACGCCACCGGGCGCCCCGGTGGCCGGGTCGGTGTTCGCAAGGATCGGGTTGCCCAGGTTGATCGACGCGCGCAAGGCGCCGGTGGGCGTGAATGCCGCCACGATGTCGCTTGCCACCTTCATGCGGTCTCCTCTCGAAGCTTTGACGGCAACAACCATACCCCACGAACGGGGTTGAACCTGTCGCCGCGATCAGCCAGCTGCCCCTGGGGCAGCTGAGGATCGTCGCTAGTCAAGACGACTCAACTGATGCCGTGTGCTCGCCGCAGCTGCGCTTTCAACGGCTCGAGAGACTTTGGCCCACGCGCGATCAGCTCCACCGCTTCGGCGCGGCGCGTGATCGGCTCGTACTTCTGAGTCCATGCGCTCATCGCGATCAGCACCGGCAGCAGATCGAGTCCCTTCTCGGTCAGGCTGTAGATGGCCTTCTGGGCATGAGTCGGGTCGTCGCGGCGCGTGAGCATCCCGCTCTCGACCAGCGCGTTGAGCCGGTCCGCCAGCACGTTGCTCGAGACGCCTTCTTCAGATTGAAGGAACTCGCGGAAGTGGCGCTTGCCCGCGAACATCAGGTCGCGGATGACCAGAAGCGTCCAGCGGTCGCCCATCAATTCAAGTGCCGTGCTGATGGGGCAGGTCGATCGGTGATGCTGTCGCATGCTTTTGATTCTAGACCAGTTGCATTTAAAGAGCAGTAGCGAGAGAATGGTGACCCTGAAAAACAACCCGACGAGGGCTTCGATGACCTACCGGCAATATCACGGCAGCTGCCACTGCCAGGCCGTGCGCTACGAGGCACGGTTCGATCTCTCCGCGGGCAGCAACCGTTGCAACTGCTCGCTTTGCAGCAAGGCGCGCGCGTGGTTCCTGTTCGTGCGCGGCGACGATTTCAAGCTGCTCGCCGGTGACGATGTGCTCAGCAGCTACCAGTGGGTGCCCCCCGGAAGAACCGAGGCCGGGCTCACCTATCGCTTCTGCTCGCGCTGCGGCGTTCGCCTGTACGCCACCGGCGATTGGCCGCCGCTCGGTGGGCGCTTCTACGCGCTGCATGTGCCGACCTTGGACGATGTCGACCGCGAAGAACTGGCGAACGCGCCGCTGAACTTCGTCGACAACGCGCACGACCGGCCCGACAGGGCGCCCGCCGATACGCGCCTGATGTGAGCGACGTGCCCGCCAGGGCATGCCCGCGCGTGCTGCTCGCCGGCGCCGGCATACTGGACGCCGCGGCGGGTTCGCCGACGCCGGAATCTCGCGCCGACCCCTCATCACCCAGGAGGCATTGCCGATGGCCACCACCCCGCAACCCTTCCAGCTCCACGTGCCCGACGCCGCCATCGCCGATCTGCGCGAACGCCTGGCGCGAACCCGGTTTCCCGATCAGGCCCCCGGCGAGCCGTGGGCGTATGGCGCCGACCTCGGCTACCTGAAGCAGTTGATCGAGCACTGGCACAGCCGTTTCGACTGGCGAGCGCAGGAGGCGCTGCTCAACCACTTCCCCCAATTCACGGTGCCGCTGCACGGCATCGAGCTGCACTTCCTGCACGTGCCGGGCCAGGGGCCGGCGCCCTTGCCGCTGCTGTTGTCGCATGGCTGGCCCGGCTCGGTGTTCGAGTTTCTGGACATCATTCCGCGCCTCACCGACCCGGCGCGTTTTGGTGGCGACCCGGCCGATGCGTTCACCGTGGTCGCGCCCTCGCTGCCGGGTTACGGCCTGTCGTTCGCACCCGGGCAGCCGCGCTTCAGCCTGGAGATGATCGCCGACTGTTTTGCCGAGCTGATGAGCGGCGTGCTGGGCTACCCGCGCTTCGCGGCGCAGGGCGGCGACTGGGGTGCTTTCGTCACCTCGCGGCTGGGCGCGGTGCATGCGGACAAGCTGATCGGCATTCACCTGAACCTGCTGGCCGTGCGGCGCGACCTGAAGATGCTGGCCCAGCCGACGCCCGAGGAGCAGAAGTTTCTCGGCGAGTTGGAAGTGTGGATGAAGGAGGAGACGGGCTACCAGTGGATCCAGGGCACACGGCCGCAGACCCTGGCGTTCGGCCTGAGCGATTCACCCGCAGGCCTGGCAGCGTGGATCGTCGAAAAGTTTCGCGCCTGGTCTGACTGCGGAGGCGACGTGGAGAGTGTGTTCAGCAAGGACCAGATGCTCGCCGACATCGGCCTGTACTGGTTCAGCGGCGCGATCGGATCGTCGTTCTGGCCTTACTACGCCCGCCTGCACGGGCCCTGGCCGGTGCCCGAAGGGGGCGTGCGGGTGCCGACGGGCTACGCCGAGTTCCCGCGCGAGATCCTGCGCCCGCCGCGCTCGGTGGCCGAGAAGGTCTACACCGACATCCGCCGCTGGACCGTCATGCCCCGGGGCGGCCACTTCGCGGCGATGGAGCAGCCCGAGGCGCTGGCGCGCGAGATCGTCGAGTTCTTCCGTCCGCTGCGGTCGCGCCCGGCCTGACGACGACGCAGACCGCAGCTTCCGCTATCGTCGCGCCATCGAAAGACTTCCAAGGAGCCTGGCATGGGCTGGTTCTCGAAAGCAGACAACGGCTTCTTTCTCGCCACCATCGTCCCGAACGGTGAAGGCGCAAAGGTCGAGAAGTACCTCGGCGTCGTCAACGGCGAGGCGATCATCGGCGCGAACATCTTTCGCGACATGTTCTCGACCGTGCGCGACGTGGTCGGCGGGCGCGCCGGCGGCTACGAACGTGCGCTCTCCGGCGCGCGCGATGCGGCGCTGAAAGACATGATGGAAGCCGCGCGCGAACTCGGCGCCGACGGCATCGTCGGCATCGACTTCGACTACGAGGTGCTGGGCGAAACCAACGGCATGATGATGGTGGCCGTCAGCGGCACGGCGGCGAAGATGGCCTGAGCGGGGGCCGTGACCGTGCCCCTCAGCTGGCGCGGATCACCAATTCGTGCTGCAGCACGGTGGCCTGCGCCTCACCGTCCAGCGCACGCACGATCGCCGCACCGAAGTCGCCATACGGCACCCGCACGGCGTTCAGCCATGGGGCGACCCAGGGGTTGAGCGGGCCGTCGTCGAAGCCGACGAAAGTGAGGTCGCGACCGGGCTGCAAGCCCGCATCCGAGGCCGCGCGGTGGGCGCCGTAGGCGATCAGGTCGCTGGTGCAGAACACGGCCTGCGGCGGGCGCCGCGCGGCCAGCAGGGCCTGCATGCCGTGCAGGCCGATCTCCAGGTGCTCGGCCGAGTTGCGCGTTTCGATGCGGTTCGCCGGCAGCTTCAGGCCTTGCGCCACGACTTCGGCGCGAAACCCCTCGACCCGTTCTGCCGTCGCCGATGAGCTGAGCCGGCCGTGGATCAGCGCGAGCTGCGTCCAGCCCCGGCCGGCCATCCAGCGCGCCACGTCGGCGCCGGCCTGGCGGTTGTCGATGCCCACGTCGCAACGGTCCCCGAACGGGTTGCGCCGGTTCACGAAGATCACCGGATCGCCCGATTCAACGAAGCCTTCGAGCACCCGGCTGCGCACCGCGCCCAGCATCACGAAACCGCAGGCGTAGTGGGCCCGCATCTCGAGCAGGTATTCGTCCTGCAGCTCCGGCTGGTCGTGCGTGTCGCACAGCACCATCACATAACCGGCGCGGCGCAACGCCACCTCGGCGACCGCCGCCATCGCCGCCATCGACGGGTTGGCCAGGTTGGCCGCCAGCACCGCCACCAGCCGGCTGCGCTTGTTGCGCAGCGAGCGGCCCGCGCCCATCGGCCGGTAGCCGAGGGCCTCGATCGCCTCGCGCACACGCGCCACCGTCTCGGGCGACGCCTTCTTCGCCACGCCATTGACCACGCGCGATACCGTGGCGTTGGACACGCCGGCGCGCTCGGCCACTTCGGCAATTGACACCGGTGGGCCGGCTGCCGGCAGCGGCCGTGAAGGTGGTTTGGGCATGAACAGGGGGCCTAAGGGATTCCTCGCATACCGAGTCTAGTGCCTCCTTCTAAAATCGGGTAAACGTTTTCCCTTTCCCGTGGTCAATCGGTTCTTACCTCCAAGGAGACGCGCGATGCAATCGAAACGGCACTTCATCCGGGCCCTCGCCGCAGCAGCATCGTCGCTGTTGGTGGGCGCGGCTTCGGCCCAGGAACTGGTGGTCTGGCACGACCTGGGCGACAACGGCATCAAGTGGTTCAACGCCTTGTCGGCCGAGTTCACCAAGCTCAGGCCGGGCGTCACGGTCAAGTCCGTCAGCTACCCCACCGACCAGTGGTTCGGCCGCTCGATCTCGGCGCTGAACACCAACACCGCACCCGACCTGCTCTACAACAACTACGAGCGCGTGATCCGCGTCGAGTCGCAGACCAAGAAGCTGATGGACCTGAAGCCGGTGCTGACGCAGGTCGCCGACAAGGCCTTCCTCAGCGAAACCGACCTCGACGTGGCCACGCACGGCACGAAGATGATCATCCTGCCGGTGCAGCGGGTGCAGATGGCCCTGGGCGTGCGCAAGAGCTGGCTCGACAAGGTGGGCGAAAAGTTCCCCGCCACCTGGGAAGACGCCAAACGCGTGGCCACCAAGTTCCGCGACAACGACCCCGACGGCAACGGCGCTGCCGACACCCAGGGCTTCGGGCTGCAGGCCGCCAAGCCGCGCGACCTGGTGCACATGCTCGACCTGTTCACCTTCGGCTCCGGGCTGCGCCACACGCTGATCGACCCGCAGGGCAAGATCCTGATCGACGAACCCAAGCATGCGCAGGTGCTGGAAGAGTTCCTCAAGACCTACACCGAGTACCGGTTCGTCGCGCCCGACACCATCAACCACTCGTTCCCCGAGATGTACCAGGTGATCGAAGGCGGGCGCGCCGGCATGTTCCGCGTCGGCGACTGGAACGTGAAGAAGTGGGACGGCCCGACAGTGCTCAAGGGCGACTTCCTCGTCGGCCCCTGGCCGGCCTTCGACCCCGCGCGCAAGAACGCGGTGGTGATCGGCGGCATGCGCGGCGTGGCGGTGCCCGACAACTCGCCGAACAAGGCACTCGCGGTGGAATTCGCCAAGTTCATGTTGAGCAAGCCGGCGCAGCAGGCCGCGCTCGACAACGTGGGCGCCGCGGTGCGCAAGGACCTGGACGTGGCCGCGTTGTCCGATCGGCAGAAGTTCTTCGCGGCGCCGACCGGTACCTTGATGGCCTACGACTTCCCTGAAGCCACGCACGACTTCTACCCGGAACTGGAGGCCGCCTTCCACCGCAAGCTGCTGGCCGGCATCAGCAAACCACCGGCGAGCTGGAAGGCCTTCATCGGCGAGACCGCGACCGAGATGCGCGAGCTGACGGCCAAGCTGCAGGCGAAGAAGTAGGGCGCGGGCAGGCCGTCAGGAGCATTTGCCGTGGCCAGCGACGAACTCGCAGCCGACCTGGGTGGTGTACGCGACGCCGCCTCCGGCGCGGCGCTCGCGTGATGGCGGCCGTCATCGCTCCGTCCGCCCCGGCCCTCGCCCTGGTGGCACCACGCCGTGCGCCGATCGGTGTGTTCTGGCTGTTCGTGATTCCGTTCGCGGCGTTGACCGCGGTGTTCGGTGTGTGGCCCATCGTGCTGTCGATCCAGGTGTCGTTCACCGCGTCGGCGAGCGCACTGCAAACGTCCCCCCAATGGGTGGGCTGGGCCAACTATGCGGCGGTGCTGGCCGACCCGGTGTTTCTGGCGTCGCTGTGGCGCACCCTGCTGTACACGGTGCTGGCGGTCGTCAGCACCATCGCGCTCGCGCTCGGCTACGCGCTGCTGCTCAACTCGGCGCTGCTGGGCCGCGGCCGCACCTTTTTCAAGGTGGCGATCTTCCTGCCGGTGGTCACGCCCGACGTCGCGGGCTACGTGGTCTGGCGCTGGCTGTTCGACCAGAGTTTCGGCGCGTTCAGCGTGGCGCTGGCGGGGCTGGGCCTGCCGCGCTTCGGCGGGCTGGCCTCCACCGACACGGTGCTCGTGGCGGTGCTGATTGCCGAGCTGTGGCACCACGTCGGCTTTTACGTGGTGATTTTCCTGGCCAACCTGGCCTTGTGCGACAAGGGCGTGGCCGAGGCCGCCGAAATTGACGGCGCCACCGCCTGGCAGAAGTTCTGGCACGTGGTGCTGCCGCAGCTCAAGCCGGCCCTGCTGGTGAACAGCGTGTACGCGCTGATCCAGTACCTGAAGACCTTCACCGTGGTGGCCGTGATGACCAAGGGCGGCCCGAACGACTCGACCAACTTCGTCAGCTACTACGCCTACCAGTTGTTCGACCAGGGCCGCTATGGCGAGGCCACGGCGATGGCCAGCATCCTGTTCGCCATCGTCATCGTGCTGGCGCTGGGCATGATGAGGCTGCAGCAAGGCAGGGACAAGGCATGAACGCTCATGCAGGGCGCGCACCCAAACCGCTGGTGGTGCTGGCCTATGCGGCGGCCATTCTCGTCAGCATCGTGTGCCTGTACCCGTACTGGTGGATGCTGGTCAGCGCCTTTCGCAACACCCAGGCCATCATGACCTCGCCGCTGCGGCCATGGCCCGAAACGCTGAGCCTGGACGTGCTGACGGAGATCGCCAGCATCGGCGGCACGCCACTCTGGCGCTATGCACTGAACTCGGTGCTGATCACCACCGCATCGACCGTGGTGGGCATCGTCGTTACCGCCCTGAGCGCCTACGCCATCGTGCGCCGGCCCGACTTCTGGTTGTTCCGCGTGCTGCGGCTGGGCTTCATGGTGACGATCATGTACCCGTACATGCTGCTGGTGATGCCGGTCTACATCGTGATGTTCAAGATCGGGCTGCTGGGCAGTTATGCCGGCATCGTGCTGTTCCTGGCGCTCGGCCCGATCCAGTTCTTCCTGTTCGAGCAGTTCTTTCGTGCCATCCCCAAGTCGGTGATCGAGGCCGCGGTGATCGACGGCGCGAACGAATGGCAGATCCTCTGGAGCGTGGTGATGCCGCTGGCGCTGCCGGTGGTGGCCACCGCGGCCATCATCACCTTCTTGCTCAACTGGGCGCAGTGGCTGCCGGTGCTGGTGGTGTCCAAATCGCCCGACACCTACACCTTGCCGGTGGCGCTGATGAGCCTGAACGGAGAACTGGGCGTGAACTTCCAGGGCATCATGGCGCTGGCGGTGCTCACCACCATTCCGGTGACCCTGTTCTTCCTGATAGCGCAGCGCCGCGTGATCTCGGGCATGACGGCCGGCGCCGTGAAGGGCTGAGGCGATGAAGCGCGACGCCGTGCCGGCCACCGACCCCGAGCTTCAAGCGCAGATCGACACGGCGCGCGAACGCACGCTGGTCTGGTTGCAGGCGATGCAGGCGCCCGGCCTGCCCGCCGGCGTGTCGCGCATCAGCGCCGCGCACGATGTAGGCACCTGGCCGGGCATGCTGCTGCCGGGCACCTACAACGCGGTGATGGCGCGCGAGCTGCTGGGCGATCCGGGGGGCTCGTCGGGCAGCGCACGAGAGGACCTTGCTGCGTGGCTGCTGACGCACCGCCGCGCAGACGGTGTCTTCCGCATCCCCGGCATGCACGACGGCGCGGTCTTCAAGAAGCCCGATCCGGCCGAGACCTGGCGCTACATTGACTTCCACGTCAGCAACTACGCGCTCGGTGCGGTGCAGGCGCTGACGCCTGAACACGTGCCCACGCTCGCGTTCGCCAGACCGTGGCTGGACCCGCAAGTGCTCAAAGCCTGGCTGGCCGAGCGCGACCTGCGCGACCCCTGGCAAGAGGGCAACAACATCGTCAACCTCGGTGGCTTCTTGCTCGCCCTGGCTGAACAGGGCGATGCGGCCCAGCGCGCCCAGGTGGGCACCTGCATGGCCGCACTGTTCGACTGGCACGACCGCCTGCAGGAACCCGCCACCGGCTTCTGGGGCGTGGGGCAGTCGAGCGACCCGCTGCGCGCGTTGCACGCGATGGCCGGCTCGATGCACAACTACCACCTGTGGTACGCGTGCGGCCGGCCCCTGCCGTACCAGGACAAGGCGGTGGACTGGTCGCTCGCACAGCCGGCCCGCATCGACAGTGCCTGCATCGATGTCGATCTGGTCGACCTGCTGGTACACGCGCACCAGCTCATCGACCACCGCCGCGCCGACACCGAGCGCTGGCTGCGTGCGCTGCTGCCGCAGCTGCTGGCCTTCCAGAACGCCGACGGCGGTTTTGCCGACGTGCTGGAAGGCACGCGCCGGCAAGACGGCTGGGTGCATGGGTACGCCGAGCCGCAGGGCCTGTCGAACACCTTTGCCACCTGGTTCCGCTGGATCGCCATCACGATGATCGACGACTGCCTGTGGCCCGGCCGCCGCGCCTGGGGCTTTCGGCGCACGGTGGGCATCGGCTACCGCAAGCCCATTCCAAGCTGACGCACGACGAGCGCACGATGAGCGACCCGACCGACGATCCGTTCCACCATCTGCACGACGAAGCCTATCTG
Organism: Methylibium sp.; assembly: GCA_031414975.1. GTDB lineage: Bacteria > Pseudomonadota > Gammaproteobacteria > Burkholderiales > Burkholderiaceae_C > LGRD01. The sequence continues at coordinate 15,917 of JANOQS010000035.1, forward strand.
CAGCCGTACGAGCAGCCCTCGTTCACGCACGCGCACAGCGTCGCGATGGGCGGGCGAGTGAGCGAATTGCTGCATGGCGCCTGGAACTTCACGCTCGACCTGTTCGACGAAGGCCTGCGCCAGAAGTGGTTCGCCGATGCGCCGCAGCCTGCGCGCGAATGGCTGATACCGCGCGACTACGACGCCGGCATGGGCGGCACGATCGACGTGCCCTCGTGCTGGACGATGCAGCGGCCCGAGTGGCTGCACTTCGAAGGCGGCGCCTGGTACACGCGCTTCATCGAGCACACGCCGGACCACCGCACCCCGCGCACCGTGCTGCGCATCGGCGCTGCCAACTACCAGGCGCGCGTGTTCCTGAACGGCCGCTTCCTGGGCACGCACCGCGGCGGCTCCACGCCGTTCTTCGTCGAGCTGACCGAGCAGCTTCAGCCCGGCTCCGGCAACCGGCTGCAGATCCAGGTGGACAACCGGCGTGAACGCCACCGCGTGCCGATGAACCACTTCGACTGGTTCAACCACGGCGGGCTGTACCGCGAGGTGGCATTGCTGCACCTGCCGGCAGTGTTCATCCGGCACGCGACCCTGCAACTGGTGTCCGATGGCAGATTTTCGCGGCTGCGCGTGGAGCTGGCGTTGTCGGAGCCGATCGACACCGAGGCCGAAGTCGATATCCCGGCGCTGGGCGTGAAGGCACGCCTGGCGGTGACAGGCGGCCGTGCGCTGAGCACGCTGGACGCCCGACCGGCGCTGTGGTCGCCTGCCAGCCCGACTCTGTACGACGTGAGCTTTCGCTGCGGTGGCGACGCGGTGCACGAACGCATCGGCTTTCGTGAGGTGCGTGTTCAGGGCACACAGGTGCTGCTGAATGGTGCGCCGATCTACCTCAAGGGCATCTGCGTCCATGAAGACGATGCGGTGCTGGGCAAGGTGTCCACCGAAGCCGACGTGCGCCGCCGCTTTGCCGATGCGCGCGCGCTGGGCTGCAACTTTCTGCGCCTGTCGCACTACCCGCACCACGAGCAGGTGGCGCGCATCGCCGACGAACTGGGCTTCCTGCTGTGGGAGGAGGTACCGGTGTACTGGGCGATCCAGTTCGACCACCCGGCCACGCTCGACGATGCGCGCAACCAGTTGCTGGAGCTGATGGCGCGCGACGCCAACCGCGCCAGCGTGATCTTGTGGGGCGTGGGCAACGAGAACGCCGACACCGATGCGCGCTACCACTTCATGCGCACGCTCGCCGAAGCCGCCCGCACCGCCGACCCGACGCGGCTGATCGGTGCGGCCTGCCTGGTCAACCGCCAGAAGTTCCGCATCGAAGACCGGCTCGCGGAGCATCTGGACGTGATCGGCCTGAACGAATACTTCGGCTGGTACGAGCCCGACTTCGATGGCCTGCGGCGCCTGCTGAAGAACTCCGACCCTGGCAAGCCGGTGATCATCAGCGAGACCGGCGCCGATGCGCTGGCCGGCCACCGCGGCGGAGAGCGTGAACTGTTCACCGAGGACTGCCAGGCCGACATCTACCGCCACCAGATCGCGCTGGCGAGCGAAGCCAGCTATGTGTGCGGCATGACGCCCTGGCTGCTCTACGACTTCCGCTCGGAACGCCGGCAGACCGTCTTCAACCGCGGCTTCAACCGCAAGGGCCTGATCGCCGAAGACAAGGCCACGCGCAAGCTGGCGTTCGAGGTGCTGGCCGAACACTACCGATCACGCGCCTGAACGACTTGTGGAGCGTCAGTGAAGGTGGCGGTCGAACTGCAGGAACCACCAGCACACCGCGGTCACCACATTGAACGGCACCGACAGCGCCGACGGCACGTAGAAGAAGGCCGACAGTGCGGGGCTGGAGAGCATCACCTCGATGAAGCTGGCCAGGCCGAACAGCACCAGCCCCAGCACCAGCCAGCGCCACATGTAGGTGGGCAGCCAGCGCGACTGCTCCTTGTTGTGGCGCCAGGCCTGCGAGCGCTGCCACAGGTTGCCGCGGCAGACATCGCGAAACAGCCACCCGTAGAAGAAGTAGCGGTACCACAAGGTGCGGGAAAACTCGGTGCGGGAGAGAGCGGGCTCCATGCTGCTGGCCTTCGCTGCGTCCGGAATGGGTAGAGCGGCAGACTGCCACAGCGGTTCCTCGGTGGCGCATCTGAATTTTCCGGAGCGTGCGATTTCGCCGGTCTGCGGCGAAGCTTGCGCGAGTGCCGCCGCGTCTGCCCAGACTCAACGCGACTGCAGCGCGCGCTCGATGTGGTGCCGCACCACGCGGGTGCGCGGCACGGCTGTGCCGATGCCCTTGAACCAGCTGCGCACGTCTTCGTCCAGCCCCAGGCCGTGCATGTAGTTGTAGAGCGCCTTCTTCAGCGCGCTGCCGAGCGCGTCGTGGTCCACGCCGGTCGGGTCGATGAAGCCGACGTCGTTCTTCGCGAACGACACCGGCGGCAGCGGCTGCAGGCTGACGCCGTAGGCCGCCGGGTCGCGCCCGACCGGCGAATGCACGGTGCAGGCAAAACGGTGGAAGAAGCCGGACTGGATGCAGCCAGCGGCAAAGAGCTGGCGCACGTATTCGAGCGCGTCCACCGTGTCCTGCACCGTCTGGGTCGGGAAGCCGTACATCAGATAAGCGTGAACCAGGATGCCGGCGTCGGAAAAACCACGCGTCACGCGCGCGACCTGATCGACCGAGACGCCCTTCTTCATCAGCGCGAGCAAACGGTCGGATGCCACTTCGAGCCCGCCGGAGATCGCGATGCAGCCGCTGTCGGCAAGTTGCTTGCACAGCGCCGGGCTGAAGCTCTTCTCGAAGCGGATGTTGCCCCACCATGAGATGGCCAGGCGGCGCCGCGTCAGCTCTTCGGCCAGGGTCTTCAGCGCCTTCGGCGGCGCGGCTTCATCGACGAAGTGGAAACCGGTCTGGCCGGTCTCGGCAACGATGGCCTCGATGCGGTCGACCAGGGTCGCTGCCGTCGCGCCTTCGTAACGCGAGATGTAGTCCAGGCTCACGTCGCAGAAGCTGCACTTCTTCCAGTAGCAGCCTTGCGCCACGGTGAGCTTGTTCCAGCGCCCGTCGGACCACAGCCGGTGCATCGGGTTGAGCATGTCCAGCAGCGACAGGTAGCGCTCCAGCGGCAGGCCGTCCCAGGTGGGGGTGCCGACCTCGGCGAACGGGATGTCGGGCTCGATGAGGTTCACGTAGCGCACCTCATCCGAGGTGGGCGGGCGCAGGTAGGTGCGCACCAGCCGGCTTTGCGAACGTTTGCCCGCAACGTGCTCCAGCAGCGCCAGCAGCGGGCGCTCGCCAGCGTCCAAGGTCACGTAGTCGAAGTGGTCGAACACGCGCGGCTCGCTCAATTCGCGCAGTTCGGTGTTGACGAAGCCGCCACCGAGCACGGTGACGATGGACGGGTCGTGCGCCTTGATCGCCTGCGCGATGCGAAAAGCCGCGTACACCGCACCGGGGAACGGCACCGACACCAGCACCACCGTCGGCGCGTGGCGTGCCAGCGCGGCCAGCGTGAGTTCGCGCAGTGTCTCGTCCACCAGGTTGGGCGGCGCGGCCAGCGCATCGGCCAGCGGGTCGAAAGTCGGCTGGCTCTGCGCCAGGCTCTCGGCATAGCGCACGAATTCGAAGCGCGGGTCCACCGCGTCGCGCAGCACGTCGGCAATGTCGTTCAGGTACAGGGTGGCCAGGTGGCGCGCGCGGTCTTGCACACCCAGCGCACCGAAGGCCCAGGCCATCGGGTCGCCGCCGTCGGGGTCGATGTATTCGTCCAGCGCCGCGAAGCGCGGGCCTTCGGGCAGAAAGGCGCGGCTGCAGATGCGGTGCATCAAGGTGGTGTCACGGCCTTGGAGGAACGCAATGGTCGGGGTGATGGTGGCGGCGTAGCGATCGAACTGAGAGTCGAAGGCCTGCACGAGCGGCGTGCGCTGCGGCGCCGGCAGTCTGGCGATGACCGCTCGAACGGCAGCCAGCCCGTCGGCCGACAGCAAGCGCAGGATCAAGCCCAGCGCCAGATCTTCCTGCACCGCATCAAAGCCGCGCGAACGCAGAAAGCCGGTCAGGTAGGCGGTCGACGGGTACGGCGTGTTGAGTTGCGTCATCGGCGGGATGACGGACAGGACGCGGGTCGGTGGGCTGGGCATGGCGGCGGGTGGCAGGGGTACGATTGTGTGCGCATCCCTCGTTGCGCTTCACCGAACGAAAGCCCAGATCCATGCCCGACTCCTCGACACCACGCATCACCGCCCTGCGCGTGATCCCCGTCGCCGGCCGCGACAGCATGCTGCTGAACCTGAGCGGCGCGCACGGCCCGTTCTTCACGCGCAACCTGCTGCTGCTGACCGACAGCGCCGGCCGCACCGGCGTGGGCGAGGTGCCCGGCGGCGAGAAGATCCGCCAGACCCTGGAAGACGCGCGCCCGCTGATCGTCGGCCAGCCGCTCGGCTCGCAGCAGCGCCTGCTGCAGCAGGTGCAGAAGCAGTTTGCCGACCGCGACAGCGGCGGCCGCGGACTGCAGACCTTCGACCTGCGCACCACCATCCATGCCGTCACGGCCATCGAATCGGCCCTGCTCGACCTGCTCGGCCAGCACCTGGAAGTGCCGGTGGCGGCGCTGCTGGGCGAAGGGCAGCAGCGCGACTCGGTGGAGATGCTGGGCTACCTGTTCTTCATCGGCGACAAGGCCAAGACCGACCTTCCCTACGCGAGCGAACCCGGCGCCGCCGACGCCTGGTCGCGCTTGCGCCACGAGAAGGCCATGACGCCGCAGGCTGTGGTGCGCCTGGCCGAAGCGGCCTACGAACGCTACGGCTTCAACGACTTCAAGCTCAAGGGCGGTGCGCTGCGCGCGGGCGAAGAGATCGAAGCGATCGTCGCGCTGCATGAGCGTTTTCCGCAAGCGCGGGTCACGCTCGACCCGAACGGCGGCTGGTTGCTGAAGGACGCTATTTCGCTGATGCGCGACATGCGTGGCGTGGTGGCCTATGCCGAAGACCCGTGCGGCGCCGAGGACGGTTTTTCAGGCCGCGAGGTGATGGCCGAATTTCGCCGCGCCACCGGCTTGCCGACCGCCACCAACATGATCGCCACCGATTGGCGCCAGTTGAGCCATGCGCTGGCGCTGCAGTCGGTCGACATCCCGCTCGCCGACCCGCACTTCTGGACCATGGCCGGTTCGGTGCGAGTGGCGCAGACCTGCCGCGACTGGGGCCTGACCTGGGGCTCGCACTCGAACAACCATTTCGATGTGTCGCTGGCGATGTTCACGCACGTCGGCGCGGCGGCGCCGGGCAAGGTGACGGCGATCGACACGCACTGGATCTGGCAGGACGGCCAGCGCCTGACGAAGAACCCGCTGCAGATCGTTGGCGGCCATGTGCAGGTGCCCAAGGCGCCGGGGCTGGGCGTGGAGCTCGACATGGTCGAGGTCGAGAAAGCGCACCAGCTCTACCTGCAGCACGGCCTGGGTTCACGCGACGACGCGGTGGCGATGCAGTACCTGATTCCTGGGTGGAAGTTCGACCCGAAGCGGCCGGCGCTGGATCGTTGACGAGCGCGACTCGCGCGGCCCGATCCACACCGCACAATGCCGGCCTGCCCTCCTGTTCCGTTCAATCGTTCCGAGCGAGCCCCCCATGACCAGCCCAAGCACTCAAGCCAAGACCGCACGCTACCGTGGCGTCTTCCCCGTGGCCCCCACCACGTTCACCGACACCGGCGAACTCGACCTGCCGAGCCAGAAGCGCTGCATCGACTTCATGATCGACGCCGGCTCGAACGGCATCTGCATCCTGGCCAACTTCTCCGAGCAGTTCGTGTTGTCGGACGACGAGCGTGAGCTGCTCGCGAAGACCATCATCGAACACGTGAACGGAAGGGTGCCGGTGATCGTGACGACCACCCACTTCAGCACCCGCGTGTGTGCGCAGCGCAGCCGGCGCGCGCAGGACATGGGCGCGGCGATGGTGATGGTGATGCCGCCCTACCACGGCGCCACCTTGCGCGTGACCGAGGACAAGAACTACGAGTTCTTCGCCGCGCTGTCGTCAGCACTGTCGATCCCGATCATGGTGCAAGACGCGCCGATCAGCGGCGTGCAGCTCTCAGCCGCGTTCCTCGCGCGCATGGCCAAGGAGATCGAGCAACTCTCGTACTTCAAGATCGAGACGCCCGGCGCGGCGTCGAAGCTGCGCGAGCTGATCCGCCTGGGCGGCGATTCGATCGAAGGCCCGTGGGACGGTGAAGAGGCGATCACGCTGATCCCCGACCTGGAGGCCGGCGCCACGGGCGCAATGACCGGCGGTGGTTACCCCGACGGCATCCGCAAGATCATCGACCCGTACATGGCCGGCCGGCGCGACGAAGCGATTGCCGAATACCAGCGCTGGCTGCCGCTGATCAACTACGAGAACCGCCAGGGCGGGCTGCTGGCCGCCAAGGCGCTGATGAAGGAAGGCGGCGTGATCACCTGCGAAGCGCCGCGCCACCCGTTCCCGGCGATGCACCCTGCGGTGCGCTCGGGCCTGCTCGAAACCGCCCGCCGGCTCGACCCGGTGGTGTTGCGCTGGGGAAAGTGAAAGCCACCATGGACAACTTCAAGAACTACATCAACGGCGAGTGGGTCGCGGGCGTGAGCGCCATTCCCAACGTCAACCCGTCCGACACGAGTGACGTGATCGGCCTGTACGCGCAGGCCGACGAAGCGCAGACGCTCGCCGCCGTGGCCGCCGCCAAGGCCGCATTCCCGGGCTGGAGCATGGGCGGCATCCAGCAACGCCACGACATCCTCGACGCGATCGGCAGCGAGATCCTGGCGCGCAAGGACGAGCTGGGCCGCCTGCTGTCGCGCGAAGAAGGCAAGACGCTGGCCGAGGGTATCGGCGAAGCAGGCCGCGCCGGCTACATCTTCAAGTTCTTTGCGGGCGAGGTGCTGCGCCTGGCCGGCGAGGTGGTGCCTTCGGTGCGGCCGGGCGTGGGCGTGGAAGTGTTCCGCCAGGCGCTGGGCGTGATCGGCATGATCGCGCCGTGGAATTTTCCGATCGCCATTCCGGCCTGGAAGATCGCGCCGGCGCTGGCCTACGGCAACTGCGTGGTGTTCAAGCCGGCCGAGCTGGTGCCCGCCAGTTCGTGGGCGATTGCCGAGATCATCAGCCGCAGCGCCTTGCCCAAGGGCGTGTTCAACCTGGTGATGGGGCCGGGCTCGAAGGTCGGCAACACCTTGGTCAATTCACCCGACGTGACCGCCATCACCTTCACCGGTTCGGTGGCGACCGGCCGGCGCATCATCGGCGCCTGCGCAGCGCGCGGCGCCAAGGTGCAGGCCGAGATGGGTGGCAAGAACCCGCTGATCGTGCTGGATGATGCCGACCTGGCGGTGGCCGTCAACGTGGCGGTGCAGGGTTCGTACTTCTCGACCGGCCAGCGCTGCACCGCATCGAGCCGCTTGATCGTGACCGAGGGCATCCACGACAAGTTCGTCGACGCGGTGCGCGCCAAGCTGCAGGCGCTGAAGATCGACCACGCACTGAAGGCCGGCACCGACATCGGCCCGGTGGTCGACGCAAGCCAGCTCGCCGGCAACGTGAAGTACGTCGAGCTCGCCGCGAAGGAAGGCGGGCGCGTGTGGGGCGGTGAGCTGGTCGAGCGCGAGACCAAAGGTTTCTACCAACTGCCGTCGCTGATCACCGAAACCACCGCGGCGATGACGATCAACCGCGAAGAAGTGTTCGGCCCGGTCGCCAGCGTGATCCGCGTGAAGCACTACGACGAAGCGCTGGCATTGGCCAACGACACCGAGTTCGGCCTGTCGGGCGGCATCTGCACCACCTCGCTCAAGTACGCCACGCACTACAAGCAGCACGCGCAGGTCGGCATGGTGATGGTGAACCTGCCGACGGCAGGCGTGGACTACCACGTGCCTTTCGGCGGCCGCAAGGGCAGCAGCTACGGCCCGCGCGAGCAGGGCAGCTATGCGCGCGAGTTCTTCACGACGGTGAAGACGGCGTACATCTTGGCGGGGTGATGACTAGGCCCCGATGGACGCGATGAACAAGAGCCCGTCAGTACACGTCGTCATGGTCACCGACAGTGATGGGAATGATCTCGCTATCAGATACAAGCAATTGCAGCGTGATGCGATACGACATGTTGATCGATACCGAATGCACACCAGCCAGACGGCCGCTCAATGCGTGCAGTCTCAGGGACGGATGATGGGGATTTGCTGCGAGCAAGCCGAGCGTTTTGTCGTAGGCGCGAGCCATCTCGGGATGACGCTTGAGAAAGCGCATTGCTGTCCGCTGGTACCGCTCCGTGAGGGTGATCGTGTAGGGCATTCTTCATTGTAGTGTGCACTCACTATCTCTGTAAAGCCCTACAGGGATAGTCATACCAGTCATCCAACCTTAGCGCTCCGCCGAGCTACGACAGCAGTGCGCCCTTTGCGATGAGTAGCTGCCGCTTCTGCCTGCGCAGCCTCCGCAGCCTCCGCAGCAATCATTGTCTGAATCCGCGCTACGTGCTCCGTTGGCGACTCGATCACAAAGCGTCCGGCCGCAATGTCAGCCCGAGTCTCTGCCAGCGCAACCTCAAGCTCGCATTCACGCAAGTACTGGTAGCGCGCGACGTCGACAATCACATAACGATCGGCGCCACGCACCGACACCACCGCTTCGGTCCGTCCATCGACCAGCGAAGTTTCAATGGCGGCGATGCCGCGGGTCTTCAGGTCGTTGGCGGTGATCTGTGCCATCGGGTCATGCTCAAATAGTTTGTGAATCGCATTATAAACAGAGCGATTCATTGTGCGGTGAGGCGCCCTATCTGCTATTCCCGCCGACACCTCAGAAGCTCGCCTTCGTCTTGACCAGGAACTGCACCCGCTTGACGTTGGTGTCGGGGTCGAGCGGGAACGCCAGATCCAGGTGCAGCACGTTGCTGAACGCCGCGCGCACGCTGAAGATGCGCAGGCCGACGCCGGCGCTGGCGAGCCAACCCGGCTGCACGGTGTTGATGTTGGTGCCGCCCCAGGCGCGGCCGGCGTCGAAGAACGCGGCGCCGCCCACCTTGAACAGGCGCCAGACGTACAGGTCGGAATAGCCGCGTTCTTCCAAGGTGAACAAGGTGCGCCGCGTGCCGCTCTGGTAGCGCAGCGGATAGCCGCGCAGGCCGTTGTCGCCGCCCAGCAGCAAGGCGTCGGTCGGGTCGGGGTTCGTCAGCATGTCGCCCGACGCCGCAGCGTAGAACAGCCAGTGTCGGTTCTGCGGCAGGTAGTACTGGGCCTGGCCGCCGAAGCGCTGGCGCCGCACCTGGCCACCGCTGTACTGGCCCGACAACGCGGCCGACACGAGCAGCGTGTGCTCGGGCAGCGGCTCGAAGCCTTTGGACACCGTGCCGGAGTACAGCCACGCATCGCGGCTGGAACCCAGGCCGGTGAAAGCCCGGCCGAGCTGCACGGTCGAGGTCAGCCCCAGCGCAAAGAACTCCGAGCGGCCGATCTGGTTGCGGTTCTGCAGTTTCTCGAAACGGTCCTCAATCAGCTCGTAGCGGACGAAGGGCGCCACCAGCCGGTCGTCCGGCGGCAGCAGGGCCGGGGCCACCAGCCACGGCTCGAATTCGTAGCGGTCGTCCTGCTGGCTCGCGCCCAGCGACCAGCGCTGCACCCAGCCGTCGACTCGGCCAGGTGACAAGCCGCCATAGACCTCGCCGAGCCGCTGGCGATGGCGGTACTGGCTCACCACGTTGCCCGCGTTGTAGACCGAGTCGATGCGGTCGTCGCTCGACGCCGACACGCCCGCGGCCCAAGGGGTGTCGAGCGCGTAGAACGGCCGCGCAACCGAGGCGGCCTGGCGCTGGCCGTCGCTGTTGCTGGCGCGGCTGTAGCTCAGCGAGGTCCAGGTGCCGAACGCACGGTCGTTGGAGATCTGGAATTCGTTGCCGGAACGATCCACGTTGCTGGAGTGGCCCAGGCTCACCGCGATGCCGGTGCCCAGCAGGTTGTATTCGCGCAGGTTGATGCCGGTGGAACTGGTGCCGCCCGAGCGGCTGATGCTGATGCCGGGGTCCAGTGTCCAGGTGTCGCGCGTCTCCACGTCGATGTCTGCCACGCCATCGTGCCAGGCGGCCACGCGCAGGTTCACATCGAACAGGTAGCGCGTGCTGCGCAGCACGCGGTCGCTCTCTTCGACCCGCCGCGCCACCAGGGGCTCGCCGGGCTTGAACAGCAGCGCGCGCTCGATGACCCCCTTGCGCGTCTGGATGTGCAGGGCGTTGACGCCACGGAACAGCCGGTTGTCTTCCTTCGGGTCGTCGGTGTCGAAGACGTCGCGGTTGAGGATGCGAACCTCGCCGATCACCGCGCCCGCGGCTTCGAGCTCGGCAAACGACGGGAAGGCCTGCGCGGGCTCTTGCGCCGTTGCGCTGCCGTGCCAACCCAGCAGCAGTGCCAGGGGCAGGCTGAGCCCCATGGCCCAGCCCTTCTTGCACGCTCGGCGCACAGTGAATGAAGGCATCGGTATCCACAGTGCCGCGGGATACCCGCCGAAGGGCCACAGTGGACACGCGCTTCCTTAAGGCTGCCTGAGCGCGGCCGGCGACCAGCGCAATTCCCCGAAGCCGCCTATGCTCCATGCCCCTGCAACCTCCCTGCCTGCGACCATGCGCCACCACCCTCTCGGCCGAACCGGCCTGTTCGTGTCGGAACTCTGCCTGGGCACGATGACCTTCGGCGGCGGCGAAGGCATCTGGGACAAGATCGGCCAATTGCAGCAGGCCGACGGCGAACGGCTGATCGGCCAGGCGCTGGATGCGGGCATCAACTTCATCGACACCGCCGACATGTACGCCGGCGGGCGCTCGGAGCAGATCACCGGCCAGGCGCTGAAGAACCTGAAGGTGGCGCGCGACAGCGTCGTCGTCGCCACCAAGGTGTTCAGCGAGATGGGCCCGGGGCCGAACGCACGCGGCGCGTCGCGCGGCCACCTCATCGACGGCGTGCACGCCAGCCTGAAGCGGCTGCAGCTGGAGCACATCGACCTGTACCAGATCCACGGTTTCGACGCCGCCACGCCGATCGAAGAGACGGTGCGTGGGCTCGACCACCTCGTGCGCCACGGCCTGGTGCGCTACGTCGGCGTGTCGAACTGGGCCGCGTGGCAGATCGTCAAGGCGCTCGGCATTTCAGAGCGCCTGAACCTGGCGCGTTTCGAGTCGCTGCAGGCCTACTACACCTTGGCCGGACGCGACCTGGAGCGCGAGCTGGTGCCGATGCTGAAGAGCGAAGGCGTGGGGCTGATGGTGTGGAGCCCGCTGGCTGGCGGGCTGCTGAGCGGCAAGTACGCGCGCGACCAACCCCGTGAACAAGGCAGCCGTCGCACGAGCTTCGACTTTCCGCCGGTGAACCGCGACCGCGCCGACGCCTGCATCGACACGATGCGCCCGATCGCGCAGGCGCATGGCGTGTCGGTGGCGCAGATCGCACTGGCCTGGCTGCTGCACCAGCCGCAGGTCACCAGCGTGATCGTTGGCGCCAAGCGGCCCGATCAACTGGCCGACAACCTGGCGGCCACGCAGGTGGTGTTGAGCGCCGACGACTTGCAACAACTCGACGAGGTGAGCCGTCTGCCGGCCGAGTACCCGGGTTGGATGTTCGAGCGCCAGGGCGAGTACCGGCGCAAGCAACTCGCTGCGTCGAGCCGGCCCGCTCGGCCCTGATTCGCTCGGGCTAGAGCCGCATCCCGCCGGCGCCGAACAAGCCGATCAGACCGATCACGATCAGGTAGATCGCGACGATGAAGTTCAGCAGCTTGGGCATGACCAGGATCAGGATGCCCGCGAGCAGTGATATCAGCGGCGTGAGGCCGAGGTGAATGTTCATGAGGGTCTCCGGTACTCTGGTTGTGAAACTCGAGCATCGGTGGCGCCGCACCGGGCCGCCATCGGCAGAACCCTTGCGCCCGCGTAGGACGCGTGCGCGCTGATTCAGAACATGTGCTTGATGCCGGCTTCAACCCCAGTCGTGCGGCTTGCCCCTTCCGTGTTGGCTGTGCCCACGTCTGCATGCACGCTGGTGCGCTTGCTGAGAACGTACTGGTAGCCCAGGCCGAACTTGGTCGTGTCCTGGCCGCCCGCGGGTTGCCGGCGACATTGTTGTTGCCGACGGAGTACGAAGCGACCGGGCGCACGAACCCGAAGTCGACCGCGATGCCAAGATTTGTGTAGCGGTTCTTGACAGGCGTGCCCTCCTGGTCATACGCCCAGGGGTCGCTTCTGCTGCCGATCTGAGCCGCCGGAACAAACTGCCGGCCCAGGCGCACTTCACCAAAACCACCGCTCAAGCCCACCCATGTCGGCCCATTCCAGAAGATCGTGGTCAGGTCGCGGGCTGTGCCTACTGCTGGGGAATCTTGGCGCTCACGATCACCTGCCCCCACCGCTCGATCTCCGAACTCAGCAGTTGAGCCAGCTCGGCCGGTGTGCTGGCCTGAGCGCGCACGCCGAGTGCCTGGAGTCGCTTCTGCACGTCAGGCTGGTTCACCGCCTCGCGGATCGCCGCATTCAGGCTTTCGATCACCTGTGGCGGCGTGCCGGCCGGGGCAGCCAGGCCGTTCCAGGAGGCCACCTTGTAGTTCGCCACGCCCGACTCGTGCACCGTGGGCACATTCGGCAAGCCCGTAAAGCGCCGCTCCGCCGTCACCGCCAGCGCGCGCAGCCCCTTCGGCCCGGCGGCAAGGTGCGACAGCATCGGGCTCAACACCTCGAAGCCCATGTCGACCTGGCCGGAGAGCAACGCGGTCTGCAACGCCGGCGTACCGTTGTACGGAACGACCAGGGCGTCGACGCCCGCCGTGGTCTTGAACAGTTCTGCCGCAAGGTTCTGTGTGCTGCCGACGGCGATGGTGCCGATCGTCAGCTGGCCGGGCTGCGCCTTCGCACGCGCGATCACGTCCTGCACGGTCTTCAGCGGCGAGCCGTCGGCGACGAACAGCGCAAGATCGAAGTAGCCCAGCGTGCCGACCGGAGCAAAGGCCCTCACCGGCTCGTAGGGCAGCTTCTTGAAGAGCCCCGCGCTGACCGCGTTGGCGTTGCTCATCAGCAGCAGTGTGTAGCCGTCGGGCTTCGCGTTGGCGACGGCGGCCGAACCGACCAGGGCGCCGGCGCTCGGGCGGTTGTCGATCACGATCGGCTGCTTCAGCGAGGCGGACATCGCCTGGCCTACGGTGCGCGCTGTGATGTCGGCCACGCCGCCCGCACCGAAGGGCACGATGATGGTGATGGCTTTGGACGGGTAGGCCGATTGCGCGGATGCGCCGAAACAAGCGGGCAGCAGTGCGAGGAAGAGAAGAAACTTCATGAGGGGGCTTTCGGGGTGTTGAACGACGACGGGCATGGGAGGGGAGCGACGACGAACGCTTGAATTCTGTTGCGCCACGGCCGCGGCGTACAACTGACGGAGATCGGCCGGCAACTGCTCGACCATTGCCACGGCATCCTGCACCTTGTGGCGAAGGCGAAGGAAGACCTGGCCGCGCGCCGGGACGAACCGGTCGGCTCCAGCATTCCGGTGATCCTCGATCTCGTGGCCGC
>JANOQS010000036.1:0-20706 GCA_031414975.1 Methylibium sp.
GGGGTGGGGCAGCAGCTCCCAGTTGCGGTTGTCGGTTGAGGCCACGGTGCCGGTGCGCAGCAGGCGCTTCAGCTCGTAGCCGGAGAGTTGCGTCACATCGGCGACGGCGCGCTCCAGCGCCACCTGCACTTCGGCCAGCGCCGGGATCGGCACCCACAGCGGCAACTCTTCGTCGAGCACATGGTCTTCGCGCACGTAGCCGTGGGCCAGCACGTAGTCGCCCAATTGCTGCGTGTTGCGCAGGCCGGCGCAGTGGCCGAGCATGATCCAGACATGCGGGCGCAGCACGGCAATGTGGTCGGTGATGGTCTTCGCGTTGGCCGGGCCGACGCCGATGTTGACCATGGTGATGCCGCTGCCGTCGGGCCGCACCAGGTGGTAGGCGGGCATCTGCGGCAGGCGCGGCGGGGGTGCGCCGTGCTCGTCGCCGGGCTGGGCCGGGTGGCCGGTGCGGCGCAAGACCACGTTGCCGGGCTCGACGAACGCGCAGTAGCCGTCTTCGACGATGTCTTCGTCGGCCATCAGCTCGTGGCCCAGGCGCACGAACTCGTCAATGTAGAACTGGTAGTTCGTGAACAGCACGAAGTTCTGGAAGTGCTCGGGTGCGGTGCCGGTGTAGTGGCGCAGCCGGTGCAGCGAATAGTCGACCCGCGGCGCGGTGAACAGCGACAACGGCTGCGCGGCGCCGGGGCCCGGTTCGTAGGTGCCGTTGGCAATGCCGTCGTCCATCGCGGCCAGGTCGGGCAGGTCGAACAGGTCGCGCATCAGCAGGCGCCGCTCGGTGCTGAGGTTGCCTTCGATGTGGTCGTTCTCGGCCAGCGAGAAGTGCACCGGAATCGGCTGCGTGCTGGTGCCCACCTCCAACGTGACGTGGTGGTTCTTCAGCAGCAGGCGAAACTGTTCGAGGTAGTAGTTGCTGAACAGGTCGGGCCGGGTCAAGGTGGTCTCGTAGGTGCCGGGGCCGGCGACAAAGCCGTAGCTCAGGCGTGAGTCGGCGCGCGCCACGGTGTCGGTGTGTACGCGCACGAACGGGTAGCACGAGCGCACGCGGGTTTGAGCGTCCGGGCCGGCGGCGCCTGGCGCGTCGCTGGCGCTGCCGGCCACGAAGGCCTGCAGCGCCTCGCGCAGGTGGTTCACGCTGTTGTCGTAGATCAGGCGAACCTGGGCCAGCGCGGCCGCGGGATCGTCGAAGCGGACCGGCGCGACAAAGGCGGATTGGGATCTCATGGGGTTGCCACCGGGAGGGAAGGTTGCTTCGCATTGTGGCGGCTGCGGCATGCAAACTGCTTGGGAGCGCGGGGCCGCCGAGCATTGTTCGGCCAACAAGGCGTCAATGAGCGAGACATTTGCCGCCACCCTGGATAAGCTGCGCCGCGAGTTCGCCAATCAATGAGTAGAGGTGCCATGAAGGTGATTGTTCTGGGCAGCGGTGTCATTGGTGTGTCGTGCGCGTACCAGTTGGCCTTGGCCGGCCACGAGGTCACGGTGCTGGACCGCCAGCCCGCCGCCGCGCTGGAAACCAGCTACGGCAATGCCGGTGAGGTGTCGCCCGGTTATTCGGCGCCGTGGGCCGGGCCGGGCGTGCCGGTCAAGGCGATCAAATGGTTGCTGATGCAGCACCGCCCGCTGGTGATCCGCCCGCACCTCGACCTCGACTTCATCCGCTGGGGCCTGGCGATGTTGCGCAACTGCACCACCGAGCGCTACGAGCTGAACAAGGGGCGCATGGTGCGGCTGGCCGAATACAGCCGCGACTGCCTGGTGGAGCTGCGCGCGCAGACCGGAATCCGCTACGACGAGCGCAGCCTAGGCACCTTGCAACTCTTCCGCACCCAGGCGCAGTTCGACAGCACGGCGGCCGACATCGCGATCCTGCAGCGCTACGGCGTGCGCTACGAGCTGCTCGACATGGACGGCTGCATCCGCCACGAGCCCGCGCTGGCGCGCACACGCGAAAAGTTCGTCGGCGGCCTGCTGCTGCCGGGCGACGAAACCGGCGACTGCTTCAAGTTCACGCAGAACCTGGCGGCGCTGGCGGTTCAACGCGGCGTGATGTTCCGCTACGGCACGCAGATCAAGCGCTTGTCACTGGCGGCCAAACAGATCGACGGCGTGGTGACCGACGCCGGCACCTTGAAGGCCGACGCCTACCTCGTCGCGCTGGGCAGCTACTCGCCGCTGCTGCTGAAGCCGCTGGGCATCCGCATCCCGGTCTATCCGGTCAAGGGGTATTCGATCACCGTGCCGATCACCGATGCCTCGGGTGCGCCCGAATCGACCGTGATGGACGAGACCCACAAGGTCGCCGTCACGCGCCTGGGCGATCGCATCCGCGTCGGCGGCACGGCCGAGCTGGCCGGCTACACCTTGAAGCTGCACGACGCGCGCCGCCAGACGCTGGAGCACGTGGTGACCGACCTGTTCCCGAATGGCGGCGATGTGTCGCGCGCCGAGTTCTGGTGCGGCCTGCGCCCGATGACGCCCGACGGCACGCCGGTATTGGGTGCCACGCGCATCCCCAAGCTGTTCCTCGCCACCGGCCACGGCACCTTGGGCTGGACCATGGCGGCCGGCACTGGCCGCGTGATGGCCGACGTGATCGGCGGGCGGGCGCCGCAGATCGACATGGCCGGGCTGACGGTCGATCGTTACCCGGCCGCCTACGCCTGACGCGGCACCGGCCGCCACGTGCCGGCGCGCAGCGAACGCCAGGTCCAGCCCGCCGCGGCCAGGTCGGTGGCGGCAAACAGCAGCAGTGCCGGGCCGGCCTTCGCCAGCCCGCGCCCGCTGGTGGCCCAGGCGATGCGGGCGCCTTACTGCGTCTGCGTCGCGCCGGTGATCAGGATGTTCAGGTTCGGTGCGCACTCCGACACGTTGGTGAACGGCGTGCACGGTGCGGCGTCGATGCCGTCTACCACGGTGGTGCCCGTGGTCACGGTGCCGAACACCGCATAGCCACCGTTCAGGCCATCGAGGCTGACGTTGTCGGCCACGTTGATGTAGAACTGCGACGTGGCCGAGTCGAGCGCGGCGCCGCGCGCCATGCCGAGGGTCCACAAGGTGTTGCTCAAACCCCGGCCGACTTCGAGCGGAATCGGTGCGTAAGTGGGGGCCTTCTGGTTCGGCGTCACGCCCTGGGTCAACGGCAGGTAACCGCCGCCTTGCACCACGCCGACATTGACGCGGTGGAAGATGGTGCCGAGGTAGAAGCCGCTGTTCACGTAGTTCAGGAAGTTGTTCACCGTCAGCGGCGCATTGGCCGGGAACAAGGTGAACACCATCGTGCCGCTGAAGGTGGGCCCTTCGCTGACGGTCATCGTCACCTGCGGCAAGGGCACGTTGAAGGCCGCACTGCCCAACACCGCACTGTCCACCACACGGCCGACGGCGACCTGGTTGGTGCCCACCGCGCTGACCTTGCAGCCGTAGTACGCGGTCGAATAGCCACTCAGATACGGTGCCGTGTTGATGAGAAACGGATCGGTGCAGCCGGCCGAAGAGACGAACAGCCCCAGGTCCACATCGGTGCCGGTCACGGCGATGACCATGTTCTGGCTGTACTTGGCCGTTCCGGCCACCACCGAAACCGAGCTCACCGTGGGAATCGGTGCGGGGGCGTCACCGCCGCCACCGCAGGCGGCCAGCAGCAGCGACACCAGGGCCGCGCCGACGAAGCGCGGGCTCAACAGGCGCCGCAGCGCGATCGGAGAAGTGGTCATGCGCGAGTCCTCTTTGGTTGGGTGGGATGGGAGTGGAGTGTGAATTTCGAACCTTGTTCCCAACGCCGCCGGTCGGTCCAGGGTTCACAGGGTAGGCGCGCAAGGCCCCATTCTGGCCGCTTGTTACACGTGACAGCCCGGTCGCGGCGCTCACACCCCGCTCACAGCCGGCCCACACAAGCGGGCGCGCCGCAGCGGCAGCGCAGCTTGCCTTCGTGGTGCGTCTCGCCGTAGTTCACGGTGATCTCCTCGCCCGCAGCGAGCGCGCGCATGGCATAGATTTCCACCCGACCCTGGCGGATGCGCAGCACCGCGTTGGGCGCGCAGCAGTGGTTCGTGAAGCGCAAGGGGTCGCTCGAAGCGCTGGCGTCGATGGCGCGGCGCTCGGTCAACTCCACGATCATGATGCGCGCCGCCCCCTTGGCGCGGCGGCGCGCTTCTTTCACGCTGATCGATTCGCCACGGATCTCGCCGATCTTGCGGCGCGCCGGGATCGCTTCGCCCGCGAAGGCGCCCTGGCCGTCGATCGTGCTGGCCTGCGCCAACACGGCAAACTTCTGCGGGTCGGTGCGCGTGCCCCGGGTGTGCTTTGTGCGGTCTGCACGCGAGGGCGCGGCGGCGGCAGGGGTTTGCGCAAGAGGTGTCAGGCGAGCCATGCCAGCAATTGTGGCGCCGCGCTCACGCTGCGTCGCGCCAAAACGCGACGCTTGTCACGCCCCCCCGCAGCGCGGTGCGAAATGCGCCAGCTATGCGTCGCAGTTCCGCTGAATCAAATGCTTACGCGGTCGATACTATGTTTGCACACGGTTCAACTGACCAACGGAAGGGGCAAGTCACCATGCGTCACTCCACCTCATCACTGCAGCAATTCATCTCGGCCAAGCGCTTCCTGGCCCGCGGCGACGCGATCGAGTGGGAAGAGCTGCCGTCGTTGGCCGACTCGCTGGCCGAGCGCATGGTCCACGACCCGGTGCGCCGCGGTGCGCCGGTCTCGGCTTGGGACAACACCATGCCGGCCGACCTGTTCAGCAGTGCACCGAGCCAGCCGTACCGCGAAACGCTCAGTGGCCTGGTCACGCGCGAGGTGCACGAGCCCGACGTGTTCCGCCACTTCTTCGGCTCTTCCGACTCCGCCTGAGCCAGAGCCAAAGCCAGCGCATTCAAGCCGCGGCCACCGGGCCGCGCGGCCAATGCGGCGGGCGGCGGGTCGTTATGCTGGCGGCCCACTCGTTGAAGACGCGCCGCCCGTGACCGATCCTTCCACTCCCTCCACCCTGCAGCATTGGGAAGACTTCCCCGTCGGCCAGGTGCGCAGCTTTGGCGCGATGCCGGTCACGCGCGAGGCTGTGCTCGGATTTGCCGCGCAGTTCGACCCGCAACCCTTTCACCTCGACGACGCGGCCGCCGAGGCCTCGCTGTTCGGCGGCCTGTCGGCCAGCGGCTGGCACACCTGCGCGATGGCGATGCGCATGATGTGCGACGCTTACCTGCTCGACTCGGCCAGCCTGGGCTCGCCCGGTATCGACCAGCTGAAGTGGCTCAAGCCGGTGCGCCCCGGCGACACGCTGAGCGTGCGCCTGACCGTGCTCGACGCGCGGCCAATGGCAAGCCGGCCCGGCGTCGGGCTGGTCCGCTCGGCGTGGGAGGTGTTCAACCAGCACCAGGAGCCGGTGCTGACGATGCAGGGCTGGGGCATGTTCAGACGCCGCGCGCCCGCTGCCGCTCCCTGAATCCGGCCCCGGGCAAGCCCTGGGGCCTGTGCGCGTGCCGCTGCGCGACACTGCGCGCACCCGTCACCGCACCCGTGACCGCACTCTGCACAGGACCCGCCCATGCCCTCCCTCCACCGCCGTCATCTGCTCGCCGCTGCCGGCGCCTCCCTGCTGCCCGCTGCGCTGCGCGCCCAGGGCGCGTGGCCCAACAAGCCGGTGCGCATCGTCGTGCCGTTCGCGCCCGGTGGCACCACCGACATCCTGGCCCGCGCGCTCGCGCCCGAACTCGGCAAGGCCTTCGGGCAGACCTTCCTGGTCGACAACAAGCCCGGCGCCGGTGGCAATGTCGGTGCCGACCTGATCGCCAAGTCGGCGCCCGATGGCTACAACCTGCTGATGGGCACCGTCGGCACGCAGTCGATCAATGCCTCGCTGTACCCGAAGATGCCCTACGACGCCGCGCGCGACTTCGCCCCCATCACTCTGGTGGCCGGCGTGCCCAACGTGCTGGTGATGAACCCGGCCAAGGCCGAAGCGCTGAAGATCAACAGCGTGGCCGACCTGATCGCCTATGCGCGCAAGAACCCCGGCAAACTGAACATGGCCTCGAGCGGCAACGGCACGTCCATTCACCTGAGCGGTGAACTGTTCAAGACCATGACCGGGACCTTCATGGTGCACATCCCGTACCGGGGTTCGGGCCCGGCACTGCTCGACCTGGTCGGCGGCACGATGGACCTGATGTTCGACAACCTGCCTTCGGCCCTGCCGCAGGTCAAGGCCGGCAAGCTCAAGGCGCTGGCCGTCACCAGTTCGCAGCGCAGCGCGGCCGTGCCCGACCTGCCGACGGTGGCCGAAGCCGGGCCGATCAAGGGCTTCGACGCGAGTTCGTGGTTCGGCCTGCTGGCCCCGGCGGGCACGCCGGCCGACATCGTGGGCCGGATCCAGCAGGAGAGTGCCAAGGCGCTGGCCGGCGCGGCGTTGAAGGAGCGGCTGCTGGCGCAGGGCGCCATTCCGGGCGGCAACACGCCGGCCGAGTTTGCGGCCTACATCGCGGCCGAGGCGACCAAGTGGGCCGCGGTGGTGAAGGCGTCGGGCGCGAAGGTGGACTGAGCCCCGAGTTCACGCCCACACCCGACCCAGGCTGACGCCGGCCGCGGCCAGGTCTTGCGTGAAGTGATCGCTGCTCAGGTAGTTCAGTTCACGCAGGCGCGCTGCGCCGATCGGGTCGCGCGAGCCGATGGCCGACACGCCGCCGGGGTGGCACAGCAGCAGCGCGCCTTCGGGCGGCACCTTGGCCAGCCAGCCCTGCATCAGGCGGCGGTAGTCGGTGCCCGCAAAGTCGTAGATGCCGAGCAGGCTGGCGTTGTGCGGTATCACGCGCCGGCGCAGCTCGCGCGCCAGGCCGCGCCCGCCGGCATGCTCGATCAGCCAGCGCTTCAGCTCGGCGCCGTCGCCCAGCACCGGCGCCGTGCTGCGCAGCGCCGGCATCGGCTGGATGTGCTCGACCGCGTCGAGAATGATGTTGCGCACCACCGGCAGGTGGTGCACATGCTGGTGGCCGTCGATGAAGCTCGGCGGCCGTTCGATGGCCTTGACGTAGGCACCGAACTGGGCATGAAACTCGGCCAGCAACTCGGCCCGCGGCAGCCAACCCAGGTGAGCCCGCGCGGTCAGCTGGGCCAGGCTCGGGAAGCTGGGCCACACGCGCGCCAGGCGCCGGCTCAGTGGCTGCCCGTGGGTCAGGTTGAAGTGCAGGCCCAGACTCACGTTGGGCGGCATGCCGCGCAGCCACTCGGCATCGTCAGCCCAGCCCGCGCCGGTGCTGAGGCACGACACCGCGTTCAGGCGCCCGGCGCGTGCGAGCCGGGCAATCGCGATGGAGATGCCACTGTCCAGCCCGAAGTCGTCGGCGCACAACATCAGCATGCGGCCGGGTTCGACCGGCAGCGGCACGAGCGGCGCGATCGGTGCGAGCGGCTCGGGCATCGACGGCGCGCTGACCCATTCACCGGCCAGCGGCGTGTGCAGTACGGGCAGCTCGGTGCCCGACAGGTTCGGCTGCCTCAAGACCTTCACTCCCCCGGGATCGTGGCTCGCGGGGACACGATAGCAGCGTCGGCGCGCGGCGTCGAACCGTCGGGTGCGGCGTCGGGTGCGGCGATCCTGGCGCGGTGTTTCCGGCGCAGAAATTCCAGTGACAATCGCCGCAGAAGGAGAAGCCCATGGGAGTTGAACCGCTGACCCACGCCCTGGCCCTGGACGCTGCCGTGGTGGCCGCCCTGTCCGGTGTGTCCACCGCCACGCTCACCACCGTTCTGCTCAAGAAGGGCCTGCGCAACGTGTGGCTGCGCGGCACGCGGCCACTGGCGCCGAACCAGCCGCGCCTCGTCGGGCGGGCGTTCACCCTTCGCTTCGTGCCGGCGCGCGAAGACCTGGCCACGCCTGCGTCCTGGGCTTCGCCGATCTCGACCCGCGCCGCCATCGAGGCCATGCCGGCCGGCTGCATTGCGGTGGTCGGCGCGATGGGCGTGACCGACGCCGGCATCTTCGGCGACATCTTGTGCGCGCGCATGCAAAAACGCGGGGTCGCCGCGCTGGTGAGCGACGGCGTGGTGCGCGACCTGGCCGGTGTGCTGGGCACCGGGCTGCCGGTCTGGTGCCAGGGCACCGCGGCGCCAGCGTCGGTCACCGGCCTGACCTTCGTCGGCTGGCAGGAGCCGATCGACTGCGGTGGCGTGGCGGTGTTCCCGAACGACGTGATCGTGGTCGATGGGGACGGCGCGGTGCTGATCCCGGCGGCGCTGCTCGACGCCGTGGTTGCCGCTGCGGTCGAACAGGAGCGGCTCGAAGGCTGGATCATGGAGCAGGTCCAACAAGGCGCTGCGTTGCCGGGGCTGTACCCGCCGAACGACGAAAACGCCGCGCGCTACCGGGCCTGGGCCGAGGCCAACCCGGCCGCGCGCTGAGTCCGCCGCCGCTCACGCCGCGGCTGATGCCGCTGACGACGGCGCCTCAGCACGGCAGCGCCAGCACCTGCGCGGCACGCCCCCACAACGCCGGGATCAGCGTGCGGGCGTGGGCCAGATCGCCGCTGGTCCAGAAGGATTCGCTGCCCTCGCGTGCATCGGAGGTCGCGCCCGCTTCAAGGCGCCGCACCAGCTCGCGCGCCACCGCTGGCGCCGGGTCGATCACCTGCACGCCGGGGCCGGCCACCTGCTCGATCAACGGGCGCAAAAACGGGTAGTGGGTGCAGCCCAGCACCAGGGTGTCGGCGCCATCGTTCAGCAGCGGGCGCACGAAGCTTTCGACCAGCGCCGCGGCCCGCGCGCCGCTCAGCTCGCCGCTTTCCACCAACTCGACCAGCCCAGGGCAGGCCTGCAGCAGCACACGCACTCCCACGCCGTGCACCTGCACCAGCCGCGCCACACCGGCGCTGGCCACGGTGCGGCTTGTCGCCAGCACGCCCACCACGCCGGAGCGCGTGTCTTGCGCCGCTGGCTTGATGGCCGGCTCGATGGCCACCACCGGCCGCGTGAACTGTGCGCGCAGGGCCGGCAGCGCCACTGCCGACGCGGTGTTGCAGGCCAGCACGATCGCGCCCACGTCATGCGCGCGAAAGAACTCCGCAATCGCCAGCACCCGTTCGGTGATGAAGGCCGGCTCGCGTTCGCCGTACGGCGCGTGCCCCGAGTCGGCCACGTACAGCAACTCGGCCGCGGGCAGCGCGCGGCGCACTTCGCGCAGCACCGACAGGCCGCCGACGCCCGAGTCGAACACGCCGATCGGGACAGGGATCGGGCGGCGGCCGTGCGGCACGCTCAGGTGTCGTGCCACACCACCGTCTGGCGCGCCCCGACCCAGCGTTCGAACAGCGGCCCGTAGATTTCTTCAACGCGGTTGCGCTTGACCTTGAAGGTGGGCGTGATGAAGCCGTTGTCCACCGTCCACGGCGTGCTCACCACCACCAGGCACTCAAGCTGTTCGTGCGGGTCGAGCCGGGCGTTGATGGCCTGAAGGTGGGCGTTCAGCGCGGTCTCCATCTCCTTGCGCTGGCCGGCGTCCCGGGCGCGGGTGGCGGCTTCGGCGTTGAGCATCACGATGCCCAGCGGCTGCGCCAGGTTGGCGCCGGTCACCACGCAGGCCTCGACCACGCCGTTCATCACCAGCCGGTCTTCGATCGGTGCCGGCGCCACGTACTTGCCCTTGCTGGTCTTGAACAGGTCTTTCACGCGGCCGGTGATGCGCAGGTTGCCCTGCGCGTCGAGCGCGCCCTTGTCGCCGGTGTGCAGCCAGCCGTCGGCGGTGAGCGTGTCGCGGCTCAGCTCGGGCTCCTTGTAGTAACCCAGCATCAGGCCGGCGCTCTTCATCTGGATCTCGCCGTTGGCCGGGGCGATGCGGCTTTGCACGCCGTCGTAGGGCAGGCCCACGGTGCCGGGCTGCTGCACACCGGGCACGGTGGAATGCGAGACGCCGCAGTTCTCGGTCATGCCATAGACCTCGACGATCGGCAGGCCGAGCTTGACGTACCAGGCCAGCAGCTCGGGCGGCATCGGCGCGGCGCCACCGGCGGCAAAGGCGCACTGGTCGAGCCCGAGCGCGGTGCGGATCTTGCGCGCCACGATGCCGCGGATGATCGGCAGCGACAGCAGCCGCTGCAGCTTGGCCGGCGGCATCTTGGCGTGCACGCCCTGCTGGAACTTGACCCACAGGCGTGGCACCGAGAAGAACGCGGTCGGCCGGGCACGCTGCAGGTCGGCGGTGAAGGTCTCCAGGCTTTCGGCAAAGTAGACCTGCATGCCGGTGGCCAGCAGGCCGTGTTCGACCAGCGCGCGCTCGGCCACGTGGGCCAAAGGCAGGTAGCTGAGCATGCGGGTGTTGAAGTCCAGCGGCACCCGCTTCAGGCCGGCCGCGATCGACCAGGCGAAGGTGCCGAAACTGTGCATCACGCCCTTGGGCGCGCCGGTGGTGCCGGAGGTGTACATGATGGTGGACAGCTCGTCCGCACCGCGCACCGGCTCGCCGATCAGCGGCGCGGTGGCTTGCACGATGCTGTCCCAGCTCGGGTACGTGTTGGGCGGCGACAGCGGCAGGCTGATGCACGGCAGGCCGTCCGGAATGCCGGGTTTCATCGCCGCCCAGCCGTCGAGCTTGCCGACGAACAAGAGCTTCGCTTCGCTGTGCGTCAGGATCTGGCGGATCGTCTCGGCCGCCAAGGTGGGGTACAGCGGCACCGACACGTAGCCCGCCATCCAGATTGCAAAGTCGCACATCAGCCAGTGCGCGGTGTTCTTGGACAGCAGGGCGATGCGCGTGCCCGGCGGGTGGCCCAGACTCTTCAGGTGCGCGGCCATGCGGCGCGTGTTGTCCAGCACCTGCTTCCAGGTGTAGGTGCTGAGCGCACCCCCGCCGGTGGGCTGCGTCAGCACGACGCGGTCAGGCTGCGATTTCTCCCAGTGGTACAGGCGCTGCAGCGCGAGTGCGGAAGGGGCGACCGTTGTCTCCATCTTCGGGGCGGTGGCGGTGTTCATGGTGTGCTCCTGGGCTGCGTTGGCCGGCGGGCCCCGAGACTAACGCAGACGGCGCCTGCCGGGCACTCCCACATTCGCACGGCTCGGAACTCAGCGCGGCGGGTCGCCGGCCCAGGCGTGCGTCTCGGCGCGCGCGTGGCCGCACCAGGCGTAGAGCGCGTCGTACAGCACCATGCCGTGGCGCAGCATCTCGTGATCGTCGGCAAAGTTGCGCGACAGCCCGAGCGAGATGGCCAGCAGGCCGGCGCACTGCGGCGCGAGCTCGAGCCGGTCGGTGTCGGCGCCACGCACGATCAGCGCAAGCTGCTGCAGCGCTGGCTCGTCGAGCCGGTGTTTCTTCAGGAAGGTGTCGAAGCTGCAGTCTTCACCCACGTGCGTGTACTCCACGCCGGGCACGTCGTAGGGTGTGGCGCCCTGGGCTTGCGCTTCGGCCATCACGCGCTCGGGCGGCACAAAGAAGAACTCGGGCGCCGGGTCGATGAAGCGTGTGATCAGCCAGGGGCAGGCAATGCGGTCGATCTTGGGCCGCTCGCGGGTGATCCATTTCATGATGACTCTCCTTTGGCTTGCAGCGGCCGACCCTGCGCGGCCCAGGCGTCGATGCCGCCATTGAGAAAGCGCGCGTTGTAACCCTCGGCGCGCAGTCGCACGGCGGCCCCGCGGCCGAGCTCGTGCCCGTAGACGCAATAGACCAGGATCTCGCGGTCCCTGGGCAGCTCGGGCATCCATTGGTTGATCTCCGCCGGGTCGCGCCACTGGGCACCGGGCAGCACGGTGCTCGCGTTGGCAAACACCCCGGCGCGCCGCACGTCGATGAGCAGCGCAGGCGCCACCGCGCCCTCGTGGGTGGTGCCCAGGCCCTCGCTGGCCGCGTGCACGGCCTGCGCATAACGCAGCGACACGGCGGGCCAATCGATGTTGGCCATGAACGCGTCCACATACGCCGCGGCGTTGGCGCCGTGGTCCAGGTGGTAGGCGTGTTCGTACATGTCCAACGCCAGCACCGGCGTGCCCAAGGCGAGCGCGTGCGTGTGGTCGGCGGCCCACTGGTTGACCAGCCGGCCCTCGCGCGGCAGGTAGCTCAACAGCACCCAGCCCGAGCCGCCGCCGAGTGCCTTGCCCATCGCGACGAATTCATCGCGCCAGCGCTGCACGCTGCCGAAGCTGGCGCTCAAGCCCACGCCCATCGGCGGCGGCACCTGGCCGTCGCCGCCGAGGCTGGCGAAGTAGAGCTCGTGCAGCAGCATCGAATTGGTGGCCACCAGTTCTTCGCGCTTCAGGCCGTTGAGCGTGAAGCCGGGCGTGTTGTTGAAGTCCAGCGCCGCGAGTTGGCCGCGGATGGCGTTGAGCCGCTTCACCGCACCGCCGTAGTTGTTCTGGTGGTGGCTTTGCAGCAGGCGTTCGGACAGACCGGGCAAGGCCAGCGCCGTCAATGGCAGTGGCAGCGGGTTCAGGTTCATCGTCGGCTCCTCGAAGGAAGTTAGAACATCAGGCCTTTCAAGAGGCCCACGGCGGCGCAGACGGCGATCAGCCGGATGACGTTGACGTTGAAGCGCATCAAGGCCACGGCCGCCGCCACGCCGATGACGGCCGAGGCCCACTCGAAGCGCCCGCTCAGGCCCTGCGGCCACAGCACGTGCAGCGCGAAGAACAGCGCCAGGTTCACGATCACGCCGACCACCGCGGCGGTGATGGCGGTGAGCGGTGCGGTGAATTTCAGGTCGCCGTGCGTGGCCTCGACCAGCGGGCCGCCGATCAGGATGAACAGGAACGACGGCAGGAAGGTGAAGTACGTGACCACCGTGGCTGCCGCAGCGCCGGCCAGGAACAGGCTGTCGGGCCCGAACACCTGCTTGGCCCAGCCGCCGACGAAGCCGACGAAGGCCACCACCATGATCAGCGGGCCAGGCGTGGTTTCGCCCAGCGCCAGGCCGTCGATCATCTGCGGCGCCGTGAGCCAGCCGAACTCGCTCACCGCCCCCTGGTAAACGTAGGGCAGCACCGCGTACGCGCCGCCGAAGGTCAGCAGCGCCGCCTTGCTGAAGAACCAGGCCATCTGCGTGAGCACGCCGTGCCAGCCGAAGGCCAGCACCAGCGCGCCGAATGCACCCAGCCAGAGTGCCGCGCCGACCAGCGCGTAACGAAGCAAGGTGGCGCGTGAAAAGCGGGCGTGCGGTGGTGTGGGCGTGTGGTCGTCGATCACGGCCGGCGCGGTCTGCGCCACCGCCTTGCCGTGCCCGCCACCGGTGCGAAACAGCTCGGGCCGCCAACGCCCGCCGGCAGCGCCGATCAGCCCGGCCGCCAGCACGATGGCCGGGAACGGCAGTTGCAAGAAGAAGATCGCCACGAACGCCGCCGCGGCAATCGCCCACAGCGCCGCGTTCTTCAGCGCCCGTGAGCCGATGCGCCAGGCCGCGAACAGCACGATCGCGGTGACGGCCGGCTTGATGCCCCACAACACGCCCGCCACCACCGGCGTCTGCCCGAACGCCATGTAGATCCACGACAGCGCGACCAGGATGAACAGGGACGGCAGCACGAACAGCCCCCCCGCGGCGATGCCTCCCTTCACGCCGTGCATCAGCCAGCCGATGTAGGTGGCCAGTTGCTGCGCCTCGGGCCCGGGCAGCACCATGCAGTAGTTCAGCGCGTGCAGGTAGCGCCGTTCGGAGATCCAGCGCCGCCGCTCGACCAGCTCCTGGTGCATCAGCGCGATCTGCCCGGCCGGGCCGCCGAAGCTGACGAAGCCGAGCTGCAGCCAGAAGCGCAGCGCCTGCGCGAAGCTCGGCGCTTCGGGGGCCGGGGGGGTGTCCGTCATGGTGCGGTCTCGGTGTCGGCCGACAGCGCCGCGCCGTAGTGGGCGCAGAGCCAGTCGAACAGTGGCAGGGTGTCTTTCAGCAGACCGTCGTCGTCGCTTTCGCGCGCGCTGGCGCTGGCGCCGGCCAGCAGTGCGGCAAGGCCGGCAGCCTCGGGCACCGGCAGGCCGCCGACGTCGAGAAAGTGCACCAGCGTGCCCAATCGCACCAGCGCCATGTCGCCGTCCAGGCCGAAGGCGGCGAGCAGGGTCTCGAAGGTCACGCCGCGCGGGCTGTGGGTGAAGGTGGCGCCGTCGAAGTCGAAGCCGAGCGCGTCGGGCGGGCAGTCGCGCGGCTGGCGCAGCCATACGAAGCGGGCCTGGCGGTCGATGTGGCGCTTGATAAGCCAGGCCGACGCCAGCCGGTCCACGCCCGGCCGCTCGCGCGTGGCCCAGACGCGCTTGCGGTAGGCCGCCGGGTCCAGCCGCGCCACCACGCTGGCCAGGGCCTGGGGTTCGTCGGGCGACACGCGCCGTGCCACCGCCTGGCGCAGCTCGGCCATCAGGGCCTGCACCTGCGCTTGCGCCGGGCCGGGGAAGAAGTCGATCGCTGTGACCTGCATGAAGCGGCGGCCGAGCGGCTGTTCGCGGCGCGCGGCCGCGGAGCCGTCGAGGTTCGCCAGATCGGCCAGCAACTGGCGTGCGTCGGCCGCCAGCGCGCTGTAGTCGGCGGTGCGGTCGAAGAGCTGAAGCAAGGCGTGTTCATGCTCCGCGTCGCGCGCGGCGAGCGAATGCACGTCGCCACTGCCGCCGGCCTGGCGAGCGTCTTGCGCCACCGCCCCGAGTGCCGCGGCGTGCGCCGGACGGTCCGGCAGCAGGTACACGCCGTCACGCAAGTTGCCGCAGCCCAGCCCTTTCAAGGCGCGCCAGACCCGCACACGGTCGGTGCCACCCTGGGTGGGCAGGCTGATGAAGAGGGCCAGGAAGTTCATGTTCGCTATGACTATAGCGCACATGTTTCATATATACCAATGCATACCTTGCACGCGTGAACGTGCGCGCCGCGCTGCCGGGCGCGTGGCGCGGGTCGGGTTGGAAACGGGCTGGCGCCGGGGCGGCGGCGCGCGGTTTGGCCAGGGCGGCGCTGAACGCGCCGGGGGTGCGCGGGCCGAAGGACGGTTCAGCGTGCCTTGGTCGTCGATCAGCCGTCGATCAGCTGGCGCACCGAACGCAGCACGCGCTTCAGCCTGCCGGCCGCGGGTGCGGATGCGGGTGCGGGGGCAGGTGCGGGGGCACGCGCCGGTGCGGGAGGGGGCGCGGATGCGGAAACGGCCACGCTGGCTTCGGCCGGCACCGGCAGCGCCGCCGGTGCCGTCGCCGCGATCTGCGCCAGCGATTCATGCACCAGCCGGCGCAGATCGACGCGAATGCCGGCCTGGCGCTCCATTTCACCGACCGCACGCATCGCCAGCAGCGAGTGGCCGCCCAGGTCGAAGAAGTTGTCCGAGCGCGCGACCGGGCCGCTGCCCAGCAGTTCCTGCCAGACCCGCGCGATGGCCACTTCGGCGGGCGTCTGCGGTGTGTCTTGTGCGGCCAGCGACCGTGGCGCGGCAGCGCCGCCGCCACGTTCGGGCACCGGCAGCGCATGGCGGTCCATCTTGCCGTTGGGCAGCAGCGGCACGGCGGCGAGGGGCAGCACGTGCTGCGGCAGCATGTAGTCCGGCAAGCTGCCACGCAGGTGCTCGCGCAGCGCGGCGGCGGTCGGCATCTCGCCTTGCGGCACCACGTAGGCGACCAGGCGCAGATCGCCGGGCCGGTCTTCGCGCACGATCACCACCGCCCGCGCCACCCGCGCGTGGCTGGCCAGCGCGGCTTCGATCTCGCCCAGCTCGATGCGGTGGCCACGCACCTTGACCTGAAAGTCCAGCCGCCCCAGGTGTTCCAGCCGCCCGTCGTGGCACCAGCGCCCGCGGTCGCCGGTGCGGTACAGGCGCGCGCCGGGCTCGCTGCTGGTGTGAGTGATGAACGGGTCGGGCACGAAGCGTTCGCCGGTCAGCTCGGGCCGGTTCAGGTAGCCCAGCGCCACACCGGCGCCGCCGATGAAGATCTCGCCGGCCACGCCGATCGGGCACGGGTTGCCGCGAGCGTCGAGCACATGCACTTGGGTGTTGGCAATCGGCCGGCCGATGCGGATGCCTTCGTCCGGCGCGGCGACCTTCCAGCAGGTCGACCACACGGTCGTTTCGGTCGGGCCGTAGAGGTTCCACAACGCGCCGTGCGGGCCGGTGCGGGCGAGCAGTTGTTGCGCCAGGTCGGGTGGCAGGCCTTCGCCGCCGATCAGCGCCTTGAAGCCGTCGCCGCCCTGCCAGCCGGCGTCGATCAGCATGCGCCAGCTGGAAGGCGTGGCCTGCATCACGGTGGCCTGGGTCGATTCCAGCAAGGCGCGCAAGGCGCGGCCGTCGCTTGCTTCTTCGCGCCGCGCCAGCACCACTTGTGCGCCGACGGTCAACGGCAGCAGCAATTCCAGCACCGCGATGTCGAAGCTCAGGGTCGTCACCGCCACCAGCACATCTGACGCACTCAGCCCCGGCTCGCGCGCCATGCTGGCCAGGAAGTTGACCACCGCGGCGTGCGGCAGCACCACGCCCTTGGGCTTGCCGGTCGAGCCGGAGGTGTAGATCACGTAGGCCGGGTCGTGGGGGCGCGCGTCGAGTTGCGCATCGGGCGCCAGTTCG
This sequence comes from Methylibium sp., assembly GCA_031414975.1. GTDB lineage: Bacteria > Pseudomonadota > Gammaproteobacteria > Burkholderiales > Burkholderiaceae_C > LGRD01. The sequence continues at coordinate 16,492 of JANOQS010000036.1, forward strand.
GCGTCGGACTGCGCGGCGATGAACGCGGCGTCGCGGTCCAGCAGCAGGCTGCGCTCGGGCGGCCAGTCGAGCGCCGTGGCCAGGCCGGCGTCACCGACCACGAGCGCCAGCGCGGCATCGTCGGCCATGTAGGCCAGCCTGTCCCTCGGGTAGGCCGGGTCAAGCGGCACGTAGGCGGCGCCGCTGGCCAGCACGGCCAGTTGGGCCACCACCATGTCGGCACATCGCGGCAGGCACAGGCCCACCAGGGCACCGCGCGCCACGCCGCGGGCACGCAGCGCGCGCGCCAGTTGCAGCGCACGCGCCTGCAGCCCGGTGTGGCTCAACAGCACGTCGCCGCAGCGCAGCGCGGGGCGATCGGGCGTGCGCTGTGCTTGCTGGCGAATCTGCACATGCACCAGCGCCGGGGCGGACACGGCCAGCGGCGTGTGGTTCCAGTGCGCCAGGGCCGCGCGGTCGGCGGCGCCGATCAGTTCGAACGCCGACAAGGGCCGCTGCGGGTCGGCCACCACCTGCTCAACCAGCGCCAGGAAGCTGTCCAGCAGGCGCTGCCCGGTCGCGGGCTCGAACACCTCGGTCGAGAACGACAGGTTGGCCTGGCCGAACAATTGGGTGTCGATGCTCAGCGACAGGTCGAACTGGCTGCTGCCGGTGTCGAAGGCAAACGGCTCGTACACCAGCCCTTCGATGCGGCCACCCAGCGGCGGCGCATTGAGCACGTTGAACAGCACCTGCACCAGCGGGGCCGAGCCGTCGGAACGCGGCACGGCCAGCGCTTCGACCAGCGCTTCGAACGGCAGGTCCTGGTGCGCGTAGGCCTGCAGCGCGGTTTCGCGCACGCGCTGCAGCAAGCCGGCAAACGTGGGGTCGCCGCCCAGGTCGGTGCGCATCACCACGGTGTTCACCAGGGTGCCCACCAAGTGCTCCGAGGCCATGTGGGTGCGGTTGGCAATCGGCGTGCCCACGGCCACGTCGGTGCTGTCGCAATGGCGCGCCAGCAGCAGCTGGAAGCAGGCCAGCAGCGCCATGTAGGGCGTCACGCCGTGCTGCACGGCCAGGGCCTTCAGCGCGTCCAGCGTCTGCGGTCGGAAGGCGGCCGACAGGCGCGCGCCGCGGCCGTTGTTCGCGCTCCGGCGCGGCCGGTCGAACGGCAGCGGCAATGGCTCCAGCCCGGCCAGCGACTGTTTCCAGTACGCCAGCTGGTTCGCCAGCGCAGTGCTGCTCAGCACGCGGCGTTGCCAGTGGGCGTAGTCGGCAAAGTCGATCAGCATCGGCGCCAGGGTGGGCACCCGGCGCTGCAGCAGCGCCGGGTAGATGGCGGCGATCTCGCGCATCATGATGCCGGCCGACCAGCCGTCGCCGATGGTGTGGTGGATGGACCAGAACAGCACGTGATCCTGCCCGTCGAGCTGCAGCAAGGTGGGCCGGTGCAAGGGGCCGTGCGCCAGGTCGTACGGCATCAGGCTGCGTTCGTGCAGGGCCCGCGCGGCCGCGGCCGGCCGCTCGGGCTCGGGCAGCTCGCGCAGGTCCAGCAGCTCCACCGCCACGTCCTGCACCGGCCCGATGCGCTGCATCGGCTCGCCGCCCACCGCGACCAAGGTGGTGCGGAAGGCCTCGTGGCGCGCCACCAGGTGCTGCAGCGACGCGACCAGCGCGGTGCGGTCCAGCATGCCGCGCAGGCGCAGCGCGAACGGCATGTTGTACGCGGTGGTGGCCGGGTTGAACTGCTGCACCAGCCACATGCGGCGTTGCGAGTACGACGTGGGCAGCAGGTCACCGCGCGGCACCGGCGTGATGGCGGGCCAGGCCGGCTGCGCGGCGTCGGGCGCGGCCTGCAGGCGCTGCTCCACGGCCAGCGCCAGGCCGGCGATGGCCGGCGTCTCGAACAACGCACGCAGCGGCAGCTCCACGCCCAGCACATCGCGCACGCGCGCCACCACTTGGGTGGCCAGCAGCGAGTGGCCGCCGAGTTCGAAGAAGCTCTCGAACACGCCGAAGGCCTCGACCTTCAGCACGTTGCGCCAGATGTCCCACAGCGCCTGCTCGACCGGGCTGCGCGGCAACACCAGGGTCGCGGGGGCCGCACCGCCCTTCTCGCTGTCTTCGGCGGGCGGCGGCAGGCGCTTGCGGTCGACCTTGCCGTTGGCCTGGGTTGGCAAACAATCCATGAACACGAACGCCGCCGGCAGGAAGGCCTCGGGCAGTTCACCCGCGAGGTGGCGGCGCAGCTCGGCCGCGCTCGGTGGTGCGCCGTCGGCGCTCGTGACCGCGCTGGCCACCGCGGTCGCCACCGCGGTCGCCACATAAGCCACCAACATCGGCTGGCCATCGTCACCCGGCTGCGGCACGACCACGCTGTGCCGCACCAAAGGGTGGCGCGCCAGCACGGCCATCACCTCGGCCGGTTCGACGCGCACGCCGCGAATCTTCACCTGGTCGTCGAGCCGGCCGACGATCTCCAGCACACCGTCGAAACGCATCCGCCCCCGGTCGCCGGTGAAGTACAGCTTGTCGTCCGCCGCGTCGGCGTCATCGCGCCAGGGGTTGTTGCGAAAGCGCCGCGCCGTTTCGTCCGGCAGGCCCACATAACCGAGCGATCGCAACGGCGTGCGCAGCACCACCTCGCCGACTTCGCCGACGCCGCAGCGCTGCCCGAGTGCATCGAGCACCAGCGCCTGGCTGTGCGGCAGCGCGCGGCCGACCGGCTGGATGCCGCGGCCCGGCACATCGCCCAGCACATGGAAGCAGCGTGCCATCGTCGTTTCGGTCGGCCCGTACAGGTTGACGATGCGCGCGTGCGTGCCGAAGCGGCTGCGCCAGGCGCTGACCAGCGCGTCGGTCAGCGGCTCGCCGGCCACGAACAGCCAGCGCAGCGCCGGCAGCGTGGTGCCGCTGCGCGCACCTTGCAGCCAGGCTTGCAGCACCGTCGGTGTGGTGTGGACGACGCTGATCGCCGCGCGCGCCAACCAGTCGGTCGGGTCAAGCAGGTCGCGATCTTGCGGAATGCACAAGGTGGCGCCGCTGGCCAGCGGCAAGAAGATGTCGCGCAGCAAGGGGTCGAACGACAGGCCGATCAGTTGCGACACGCGGTCTTCAGAGTTCACGCCGAACTCGCTGCGCTGCCAGTCAATGAACTGGCTCAGGCCAGCGTGGCGCCCGAGCACCGCCTTGGGCGTGCCGGTGCTGCCGGAGGTGAAGAAGATGTACGCCGGGTCGTCAGGCAAGACCGCCACCGGGGTGAACGCGGGTGCGCCGCTGTCGGCCGGCGTCCGGGCGAGCGACAGGTCGAGCGGCAGGTCGAGCGGCAGGTCGTCCAGATCGGGGTCAAGCACCAGCGTTGCCTGGGTGCCGGGGTCGGCCCAGGCCGCATCGGTCGCGGCGTCGCGCCCGACCAGGCAGAGCCACCGGGCACGGCACTCGCGCAGCATGATCTGGCGCCGCAGCACGGGCAGGGCCGGGTCGAGGGTCACGAACACCGCGCCGCACATCAGCGCGGCCAGCATGCCGGCCACCACGGCAGCGCTGCGCGGGCCGCTGATGGCCACCACGTCGCCGCGTTGCAGGCCGGCGTCGCGCAGGCGCCGGGCCAGCACGGTCGCGGCATGCCCGAGTTCGGCGCGGCTGTGCTCGCGCATCGCGCGGCGCAGGGCCACGTGGGCCGGCGCGCGCCGGGCCTGCGCCAGGAACTGATCGACGATCGACGTGAACCGCGGCGCCGGTAGCGCTGCGGCCGGGTCGGCCAGCAGCGTGCGGGCCGACGCGGTCAGCAACGACGTTCGGCTCAACACCAGCGCTGGTTGCGCCACCACTTGCTGCAGCAGGCCGGTGAGCTGGTCGAGCAGGCCACGAACCGTTGCGGCGGACAGCCGGTCGGCGCGGTAGGCCACGCCCAGGCCGATGTCGCCCGGGCTGGCCTGGATGTACAGGCTCAACGCGAACTTCGGCGGCGGCGCAAGGCGGATCTCCTCGCCCTCCAGGCCGGCCAGCGTCAAGCTGCCGTTCCAGCGCCCGAAGGCGTTGACCAGCACGTCGAAGAACGGTGGGTGTTCGGCGTCACGCGCGGGCGAGAGTTCGGCCACCAGGCGGTCGAACGGCACGTCCTGGTGGGCCCAGGCGTCCAGCGTGGTGCTGCGCACGCGCCGCAGCAGCTCGACGAAGCTCGGGTCACCGCTCAGGTCGGTGCGCAGTACCAGCGTGTTCAGCAGCAGCCCGACC
>JANOQS010000037.1:0-12876 GCA_031414975.1 Methylibium sp.
GATCACCGGCACCGCGTATTCGTCGGCCAGCTTAACGACAAAGGCCACGTCGTCGGTGCTCTCGGCGTAGACCACCGCTTCGGGCGGCGGCACGTCGAACGGCGACTCGTCGCGGCCGTGCTGTTCGCGCACCGCCAGCGCGGTGGAACAGCGTGTGCCGAAGTGCTCCTTCAGCGCCGCCAACATAGCCGCCGGCACGGGCCGCGGGTCGAAGGTGGGAAGAACGTGGACGGGAATCGGTGCGTTCATCAAAGGCCCCTGCGTGGGGCGACGCGCCCCGTGCTGCATTCTAGGAGTGCCACGCGCTACCATGCGCGCCATGGCCAATCGACTCACGCAAATCGCCACCCGAACCGGGGATGACGGCAGCACCGGCCTGGGCGACGGCAGCCGCGTTCCCAAGGATCATTTGCGGGTGGCCGCCATGGGCGACGTGGACGAGCTCAACTCCACCCTCGGCGTGCTGCTCGCCGAGCCGCTGCCGGATGACGTGCGCGAGTTGCTGGTCGTGATCCAGCATGAGTTGTTCAACCTCGGCGGCGAGCTGTCGATCCCCGGCTACGAGCTGCTGAAGATGGACGCGGTGCTGCGCCTGGACGAAGCGCTGGCCCATCACAACGCTGCGCTGCCGCGGTTGAAGGAGTTCATCCTGCCAGCCGGCACGCGCAGCGCCGCGCTGGCGCATGTGGGGCGCACCGTGGCGCGGCGCGCCGAACGTTCGGTGGTGGCGCTGGCCGGGCAAGACCCGGTGCGCGCCGAACCACGCCAGTACCTGAACCGCCTGAGCGACCTGCTGTTCGTGCTGGCCCGCGTGCTGAACCGCGCCAACCTCGACGGACTGGGCGGCGACGACGTCTACTGGAAAAGCGAACGCCTGGCCCGAACCGACGCCGGCTGAGCGTGCCGGCCCGGGTGGCGCCGGATCAAGCCGCTGTGTAGCCGGCCGCGAATTCGGCCAAGGTCAGAAAGCCGTCCTTGTTCTTGTCGAGCTCGGCGAACTTGGCGCCGACGGACGGCACCAGAGCCGCTTCTTCCTTCGTCAGCTTGCCGTCGGCATTCGCATCCGCCTTGGCAAACGCGGCCTCGATGGCCACCTTGTCCTTGGCCATCGGCTCGGCAGGTTTGGACTGCGCGCCGGCCGTAAGTGCGAAGCCGGCCAGCACGGCGGCAGCGAGCAGCGAACGAGAAACATCGGCGAAAGAGAGTCGGGTGTGATGGATCATGGATTTCTCCTGAAGATCGGTTGAACGGACGCGCATTCCACCCCGCCCATCGCCGACCACCCAGCACCCTTTCCCCTCATTACAAGGGTTTACCCAGACTTTCATCTCCGGCGCCGCATCGCCTTGCGTTTTCGCTCAGGCCGGTTTGTCAAGGCGCCGCGCCTTGACCGCGCCGCTCAGCACCTCCAGCACTTCCAGCGAATGCTCCCAGCCGATGCACGCGTCGGTGATGCTCTGGCCGTACGCCAGCTTCGCCGGGTCGTCCTTGCCGGCGCTGAACTTCTGCGCACCGGCCACCAGGTGGCTTTCGACCATCACGCCGAAGATGCAGCGGCTGCCGTCTTTCAATTGCGCCGCCACGTCGCGCGCCACCTCCACCTGGCGCTCGTGCTGCTTGCTGCTGTTGGCGTGGCTGCAATCCACCATCAAGGTGCAAGGCAGTTTGGCGGCTTCGATCTCCTTGCACGCCGCGGCCACGTGCGCGGCGTCGTAGTTGGGCGCCTTGCCGCCGCGCAGGATCACGTGGCAGTCGGGGTTGCCCTTGGTCTCGACGATCGCGACCTGGCCGTTCTTGTGCACCGACAGGAAATGGTGCGGCCGCGCCGCTGCCTGAATGGCGTCGATCGCGATGCGGATGTTGCCGTCGGTGCCGTTCTTGAAGCCGATCGGTGCACTCAGCCCCGAGGCCAGTTCGCGGTGCACCTGGCTTTCGGTCGTGCGCGCGCCGATCGCGCCCCAGGCGATCAGGTCACCCAGGTACTGCGGCGAGATCACGTCGAGGAACTCGCTGCCGGCCGGCATGCCGAGCCGGTTGATCTCGAGCAGCAACTGGCGGCCCATGCGCAGGCCTTCATCGATGCGGTAGGTCTCGTCCAGGTACGGGTCGTTGATCATGCCCTTCCAGCCGACGGTGGTGCGCGGCTTCTCGAAGTACACGCGCATCACGATCTCCAGCGTGTCCTTGTACTTGTCGCGCTGCACTTTGAGCTTGCGCGCGTACTCGAGCGCGGCGGCCGGGTCGTGGATCGAACACGGCCCCATGATCAGCAGCAGCCGGTCATCCTTGCGCTGCATGATGTTGCGGATGGCAGAGCGCGTGTCGGCGATCAGCGCCTCCACCGCCGTGCCGGCGATCGGGAAGAAGCGGATCAGGTGCTCCGGCGGCGGCAGCGGCGTCACGTCGACGATCCGCTCGTCGTCGGTGCGGCTGGTGCGTTCGCTGAGCGCATAACGCCCCTCGCCGAGGCGGTTGGTGGAGGTGGGCATGGCTGAAGGCTCCTGCTGAAAGTACTGAAAAGTTCGGACCAAAAAAAACCGCCGGGGGGTGCCCGGCGGTTTGTCGAAGATTCTGTGCGCTGTCTGTCTGCCTACGCCTTCATCTCTCCGGCCGCCGAGCGGTGCGAGAACCAGAAGTACGCAAAAAAGTAGGCGCGGGATTGCATGGGGCGCAAATGTAGCACGGCCGGCGGCGTAAGCTGCCACGCATCCAATAACAAGGAGACACGCGATGACAGCCACCCCTGCAACGCTGCAGCCCGAACGCATCGACGCCGTGCTGGCCCTGGCCGCCGAGCGGCTCGCACCGGCCCAGCGGCCCGCCGTCGAGGCCTTCGGGCGCGAATGCTTCCGCCGCCTGGACACCGAAGACCTGCTCGCACGCACACCAGAAGACCTGCTCGGCGCGCTGCTGTCGCACTGGCAATTCGGCGCCAAACGCCAACCCGGCCAGACGCTGGTGCGAGTGCTGAGCCCGACCGTTGCCGACAACGGCTGGGCCTCGCGCCATTCGGTGATCGACATCGTCAACGACGACATGCCCTTCCTGGTGGATACCACCACGATGGAGATCAACCGCCAGGGCCTGACCCTGCACCTGATCGTGCACCCGATCTTCGCCGTCGAGCGCAGCGCGCAGGGCCAGTTGCAATCGATCAAGCCGCGCAGCGAAGCGCCCGATGCACCACAAGCGGCGCGCGAATCGTGGATGCACATCGAAGTCGACCGGCTGGTCGACCCACAGCAGCGCGCCGAGCTGGTGGCCGGCATCGAGCGTGTGCTGGCCGACGTGCGCGCCGCGGTCGAAGACTGGAAGCCGATGACGGAGCAATTGCGCCACGCCACCACCGAGCTCGAAGCCGCGGCAGTGCCCCCGTCCGCCCTGACTGCGGCGCAGAAAGACGAGAGCCTGGCCTTCCTGCGCTGGCTCGCCGACGACCACATGACCTTGCTGGGCTACCGCTGCCACGACCTCGTCGGCACCGACGCGGGTGATGCCCTGCGCCTGGTCAGCGGCAGCGGGCTGGGCCTGCTGCGCGAGACCGCGCAGGAAAAGTTGTCGGCCAGCTTCTCGGCGCTGCCGGCCAACGCCCGCGCACTGGCACGCGCGCCGGCACCGCCGCTGATCATTACCAAAGCCAACACCCGCTCGACCGTGCACCGAGCCGGCTACACCGACTACGTGGGCATCAAGCGCTTCAACGCCACCGGCGAGGTGGTCGGCGAACACCGCTTCATCGGGCTGTTCACGTCCACCGCGTACAGCGCGCGGGTGTCGGAAACGCCGCTGCTGCGCGGCAAGGTGGCCCACATCGTCAGCCGCGCTGGCCTGCCGCCCGGCGGCCACCTGGCCAAGGCGCTGCAGCACATTCTCGAAACCTACCCGCGCGACGACCTGTTCCAGATTTCCGACGACGAGCTGCACGACACTGCCCTGGGCATCCTGGCCTTGGGCGAACGCCAGCGCCTGCGCCTGTTCGTCTGCCGCGACCCGTTCGACCGCTTCGTCTCGTGCCTGGTCTACGTGCCGCGCGAGGCTTATTCCACCGACCTGCGCATCAAGTTCCAGCGCATCCTGGTCGCGGCATTCGCCGGCACCAGCGCCGAGTTCGACGTGCAACTCAGCGACGCGGTGCTCGCGCGCATCCACTTCACCGTGCGCACCACGCCGGGCCAGGTGCCTGCCGTGGACCGCAAGGAGGTCGAAGCGCAACTGGCCAGTGCCGCGCGCCGCTGGGACGACGAATTGCGCGACGCGCTGATCGAAGCCGAAGGCGAGGCACGCGGCCTGGCGCTGTTCAAGCGCTGGGCGGCAGGCTTTCCGCTCGGCTACCGCGAGCGCGTGAGTGCGCGTGCGGCCGTGCCCGACGTTCTCAAGATCGCCGGCCTGTCTGCCGCCGAACCGCTGGCCCTGGCGCTCTACCGGCCGCTCGGCGCCGAGCCGGGCGCGCTCGGATTCAAGGTCTACCGGCTGGGCGGCACGGTGATCCTGTCGGACAGCCTGCCGATGCTCGAACACATGGGCGTGCGCGTGCTTGGCGAGAACAACCACCGCATCGGCGATGGTAGTGACGTGACGCAAGCGGTCTCGCTGCACGACTTCGAACTGCAGGCCACGGTGTCGGACGACATCGAGCCCGAGGCGCTGGCGCGCCTGTTCGAAGACACCTTCGCGCGCGTGTTCCGTGGCGACGTGGAGAACGACGACTTCAACCGCCTGGTGCTGCGCGCCGGCTTGTCGACTGACGAGATCGTGGTGCTGCGCGCCTATGCCAAGTACCTGAAGCAGATCGGCTTCCCGCTGTCGCAATCGGCCATCGAAGCCACCCTCGCGGCGCAGCCGCGCATCGCGCGCATGCTGGTCGGCCTGTTCAAGCTGCGCTTCGACCCGAAGGCGCACGACGCGACCGGCGCCAGTGCGCAGATCAACGCGATCGAGAAAGCGCTCGAGAAGGTCAGCAACCTGCAGGAAGACCGCGTGCTGCGCCAGTTGCTGGCGTTGGTGCAGGCCACCTTGCGCACCAACTTCTGGCGCACCGGCACCGGCCACTCGGGCGCGCCCGGCCCGCGCCGCAGTTACCTGAGCTTCAAGTTCGACTCGGCTTTGGTGCCCGGCCTGCCCGAGCCGCGGCCGCTGTATGAAATTTCGGTCTATTCGCCGCGCTTCGAAGGCATTCACCTGCGTGGCGGCAAGGTGGCGCGCGGCGGGCTGCGTTGGTCGGATCGCGCTGAAGACTTCCGCACCGAGGTGCTCGGGCTCGTGAAGGCGCAGATGGTGAAGAACACCGTCATCGTGCCGGTGGGCAGCAAGGGCGGCTTCGTGCTGAAGAAGGCGCCGCCCTCTGGTCCCACACCCGCGGACCGCGACGCCTATATGAAGGAAGGCATCGCCTGCTACCAGGACTATCTGCGCGCGCTGCTCGACCTGACCGACAACCTCAGCAGCGGCCAGACCGTGCCGCCGCCCCACGTGGTGCGCGTCGACGGCGACGACCCTTACCTGGTGGTGGCCGCCGACAAAGGCACCGCCACCTTCAGCGATTACGCCAACGCGGTGAGCGCCGAGTACGGCCACTGGCTCGGCGACGCATTTGCCTCCGGCGGCAGCGTGGGCTACGACCACAAGGTGATGGGCATCACCGCGCGCGGCGCGTGGGAAAGCGTCAAGCGCCACTTCCGCGAACTCGGCCTGGACACGCAGAGCACGCCATTCACGGTGGTCGGCGTGGGCGACATGTCGGGCGACGTGTTCGGCAACGGCATGCTGCTGTCGAAACACATCAAGCTGCTGGCCGCCTTCGACCACCGCCATGTCTTCATCGACCCGACGCCCGACCCGGCGGCCAGCTTTGCCGAGCGAGAGCGCCTGTTCAAGCTGCCGCGTTCGTCATGGACGGACTACGACCACGCGCTCATTTCGGCCGGCGGCGGTGTGTGGGCGCGCACCGAAAAGTCGATCCCGATCTCTCCGCAGGCGCAAGCCGTGCTCGGCATCACCGCCACCAAGCTCACCCCGACCGAACTGCTCAGCGCCATCTTGAAAGCGCCGGCCGACCTGCTCTACAACGGCGGCATCGGCACCTACATCAAGGCCAGCAGCGAGACACATGCCGACGTGGGCGACCGCGCCAACGACGCGCTGCGCATCAACGGCAACGAACTGCGCTGCAAGGTGCTGGCCGAAGGCGGCAACCTGGGCTGCACACAACGCGGCCGCATCGAAGCGGCGCTGAACAGCGTGCGCATCAACACCGACGCGATCGACAACTCGGCTGGCGTGGACACGTCCGACCATGAAGTCAACATCAAGATCCTGCTCGGCCTGGCCATCAGCGACGGCGAGATGACCTTGAAGCAGCGCAACACCCTGCTGCCCAAGATGACCGACGACGTGGCCGCGCTGGTGCTGCGCGACAACTACTTCCAGACCCAGGCGCTGTCCATCGCCGGGCGCCAGGGCGTGGCGCTGATCGACCAGCAGGGCCGCTTCATTCGCTTCCTCGAACGCATCGGCCAGCTCAACCGCACGATCGAGTTCCTGCCCACCGACGACCAGCTGAAGGAACGCAAGCTGCGCGGCGTGGGCCTCACCAGCCCCGAGATGGCGGTGCTGCTGGCCTACAGCAAGATGTGGCTGTCCGACGAGCTGATGGCGTCGGACGTGCCAGAAGACGCCTGGATCGGCCAGGCGCTGGAACGCTACTTCCCGGCGCTGCTGCGCGACAAGTACGGCGCCTGGATTCCGCGCCACCCGCTCAAGCGCGAGATCATCGCCACGCATGTGCTCAACAGCATGCTCAACCGCGTGGGCTCGACCTTCGTGCACCGGCTGAGTGAATCGACCGGCGCCAAGCCGGCGCAGATCGTGCGTGCCTACCTGGCCACGCGCGAGGTGTTCGGTTACGTGCCGCTGTGGCAGCGCATCGAGGCGCTCGACAACCAGGTGCCCGACGCGGTGCAGGCGCAGATGATCAACGAGCTCGGCCGGCTGGGCACCCACGCGACGATGTGGTTCCTGCGCTCGCGCCGGCTGGCCGAGCCGATGGAGCAGGTGGTCAAGCGCTTCACGCCGGCCGTGCAGGCCTTGCGCGCGCGGCTGGCCGCCGAAGGGCCGACCTCGGTGCGCGCCAGTGCCTGGTTGGAGGCCGGCGCGCCCGACGACGTGGTGCGCGACGTGCTGTGCGCCGACGGCCTGTTCGCCGCACTCGACATCGCCGAGATCGCCGACGCCACGCAGCGCCCGATCGCCGAAGTGAGCGACGTGCACGCCGGCCTGGGCCAGCGCCTGGGCCTGGCGAACCTGCGCCGCCAGATCGACACCCTGGCCGCCGACAGCTATTGGCAGACGCAAGCCAAGCTCGCGCTCGGCGACGACCTGGCCGGCCTGCAGCGCTCGATCGCACACGACGTGGTGAGCCACGGCCAGGGCGACGCGGCGCAGATGCTGGCCGCGTGGGAGCAGCGCAACCAGCAGGCGCTGGAGCGGGCGCAGCGTTTGCTGGCGGAACTGGGGGACGCGAAAGGGGTGGACCTGGCGATGGTGTCAGTCGCACTCCGAGAACTGCGCAACCTGGCCTGAACTACTGACGGGGCACGCCACGCCAGTTCGGCGCGTCAGACCGCCCGGCCATGGCGGGGTCTCGAAGCGCGGCAGCGCGAGCACGGTGATGACCAGCAACAGCGGCGCCGCCCGCTGTACCAACGCCGCTTGAATCGCCGGCCCGCGGCCGCACATGCCAACTTCGCGCTCTTCACCGAAGCCGCTCCACCGGGCTCCCCATGTCTTACCTGCCGCTCGCCTTGATCTCCACGCTGCTCCACGGCTACGTCGCCTGGCGCCTGCTGCCCGCGCTGGCCGAGCTGGCACCCGTACAAGTGGCGTTGGCCATCACGCTGGCGCTGTCCGCGGTGCTGATGCCCTGGGGCCTGCTGGCGCGGCGCGTGCGCTCGCGTCGTTGGTCAGACAGCCTCAGCTGGGCCGGCCTCGGCTTCATGGGCTTGTTCTCGTCGCTGTTCGTGCTGACGCTCGCGCGCGACCTGGTGCTGTTGCCGGCGCACGCGTTGCTGGCCTTCGTGCCAGGCGCGTTCGAAGTGCAGGCGCTGGCGCTGTGGTCGGCTGCTGCGGTGGCGCTGGCGGCCGTCGCGATCACGCTGATCGGGCTGTGGAATGCGCGCCGCACCGCCGCGGTGGTGGTGGTCGAGGTGCCGATCCGCGACCTGCCGGCCGCGCTGCACGGCTTCAGCATCGCGCAGATCAGCGACATCCACGTCGGCCCGACGATCAAGCGCGGTTACCTGCAGTCGATCGTCGACGCGGTGAACGCACTCGAAGCCGACATGGTGGCCGTGACCGGCGACCTGGTGGACGGCAGCGTGGCTGACCTGGCCCACCACGTGGCGCCGCTGGCTGCGCTGAACTCGCGCCACGGCACCTACTTCGTCACCGGCAACCACGAGTACTACTCAGGCGCGCACGCCTGGATCGTCGAGCTGCGCCGCCTGGGCGTGCAGGTGCTGATGAATCAACACGTGGTGCTGGCGCACGGCAACGCATCGCTGCTGGTGGCCGGCGTGACCGACTACAGCGCGCACCACTTCGACCCCAGCCACCGCAGCGACCCGCAGGCTGCCCTGCACCAGGCGCCCGAACATGCGCGCATCCGCGTGCTGCTGGCGCACCAGCCGCGCAGTGCGGCGGCGGCGGCGCTGGCGGGCTTTCACCTGCAGTTGTCGGGCCACACGCATGGCGGGCAGTTCCTGCCGTGGAACTTCATGGTGCGCTTCCAGCAACCGTTCACCGCCGGGCTGCACCGACTGAAAGACCTGTGGGTCTACACCAGCCGCGGGACCGGCTACTGGGGCCCGCCCAAGCGCTTCGGTGCGCCGTCGGAGATCACGCATCTGCGCTTCGTGAACGCGGCGGCGTAGCGGCTACGATGCCCCGGATTCAAGATACCGGGGCGCTTGCATGCGACGACGCGGGTGGTGGTGCGGATTCGTTCTGCTGCTGAGTACGCAGTGCGGCTCGGCCTTCGGCTGGGGCGACGACGGGCACCGCATCGTCGCGTTGGTGGCCGAGCAGCAGCTCACGCCCGCGGTGCGCGCCAGGGTGAGGTCGCTTCTCGCCGCGGACACCAGCGGCCTGACCGACACCACGCTCGCCGACCAGGCCACCTGGGCCGACAAATGGCGCGACTCCGACCGCAACACCACCCGCCAGCGCTACGAACAAACGCGCGAGTGGCACTACGTCAACATCCAGCTTGCCGATGCGAATGTCGACGCCGCCTGCCACGGTCACCCCGCCTTGCCCGCGGACGTGCCCGCGTCGGCTGGCCCACCGCAGGCCTGCCTGATCGACAAGATCGACCAGTTCATCGCCGAACTGCGCGACCCCCGCACCCCACAGGACGAACGCCGCCGGGCGCTGCAGTTCCTGCTCCACTTGATCGGCGACCTGCACCAGCCGCTGCACGCCAGCGACGACCACGACCGCGGCGGCAACGACAAGAAGGTCGTGCTGCCCGGCCCGCCCAACGCTTTACCCGGAACCAACAACCTGCACCAGTTCTGGGACACCGAGGCCGTGCGCCGCCTGGGCGACCGGCCCGAGCGTGTGGCGCGCCGCCTGAGCCGGGCGATCGGCCCCGTGCAACGGCGGGACTGGGCCCGCGGCCGGCCGGTGGACTGGGCCCGCGAGTCGTTCAGCGTCGCCCGGCGGCACACCTATGCCACGCTGCCTGCGCCCGGTGCGGACGGCCGCCGCACGCTGACCCCGGCCTACGTGGCCGAGGCCACCCGCGTCAGCGGCCAGCAGTTGAGCAAGGCCGGTGTTCGGCTCGCGGCGGTGCTGAATTCGGCGCTCGATCGGCGTTGATCCAGTCGCGCCCGGCCGCCCTCACCCCAGCGATTGCCAATAATGCCAACCCTGATTATCATTACGTCCATGTTGGCAAAACGAGGCTCTGATGAACCCCACCGGACCTGTCTCCCGCGCAGAGACCCTTGTCCTGCCCGTCACCATCCCCACCGGCGTGGACCCAGCATCGCTCCCGTCGATGCTCAAGGCCATCGAAAAGGCGTTCGCGGTGATGGACAGCGCCGGCGTGCTGCAGCGTGCGGACCGTCTGGCCGAGATCGCGACGGGTTTCGTCGAGCCTGACCTCGAATTGGTGGAAGAGCGGCTGCACCGCATGCGGACGATCCAGGACGTGTTCACCGAAGGCGAGTGGCTGACGGCTGAGCAGATCAACGCACTGCAGGCCACGCCGCCGGCCAACAAGGCGCACCCGGCCAGCGACTGGAAGCGGCGCGGCCGCGTCTTCAGCGTCAACTACCGCGGCAAAGAATACTTCGCGCGCTACCAGCTCGACGCGCTTTACCAACCGCTGCCGATCATCAAGGAAATACTCGCTTCCTTCGGCGAGGTGGCCGACACGTGGACCTTGGCGGCGTGGTTCCACTTCCCGAACGCCTGGCTGGTAAAGCGAGATGAACACGGCGCGTTGAACCTCGCTCCCAAGGACGCGCTGGACCGTGGCACCGAGGTGGTGAAGGCCGCGGCCAAGAGGCTCACCAGCTACGTCGCATGAGCGGCGGCCTGCCGGCGCCGGGCCCGGCGGAGGACTTCACCGTCAGGTCAGTGACGACGGCTGACGTCGGAGCGTGGTATCACGTCTATAACTCAGCCACTTGCCCGGCCACCGCGCTCACGTTCGCCGAAGGCTGGGGCGACACGCGCTTTGCGCCCATCTTTGCGCCCATCCGCAAAGCCGACGGCACGCCGGTTCACACCTATTACGTGGCCAGCTCGCCGGAATCGGTCTTCATGGAATCCGTGCTCCATGGCGTGGCGCTGGCGCCACCGGGCAGTTTTGAGGTCGCGTCGCTGCGCCACTTTCACCTGGTCAAGCTCCAGTTGCCGCCCGTGGTCGACTACGTCAGCTTCCACACCCTGGATTTGCCGAAGCTGAATCTCACTCGCGCACAGCTGATCGACAGCCTGACCGACTGCTACCCGGAAACGCGCGCGTGGTCGCAGGCGGCGTTCTTGCAGCGCACCAGCGCCCAGGCCGTCGGCTACGGCTCCCGGCGCAACGACTCGGGTCGGTGCCTGATGCTGTTCAAGCAGCGGCTGCCAGACCCGCCCTTCACGGTCATCGAGGAACAGAACCTTGCAGCGCCGCCGCTTCGGGCGGAGGTATTGGCATTGCTGAGGAGCCTGCGGATCCGCGAGATCTAGTTCTAGTCGATCCCAATTCGACCAAGCGCCGTCAGTGATAGTCAGCCTGTCGCGCCAACTCCTGGAGTCGTGCAGCGCCTATGACGACGCGCTGAACGCCGGCCAGGGCAAGGCGGTGCGCTACTACGTCAACGTGCCCGGGTGGAGTCACGCCGTCGACCGAGGCGCAGCGGTGGACGCCGCGCCGCCGTCGTAGCCACGTCACACGTCGATGTTCGCCGCCCGCAGCGCATTCGTTTCGATGAACTGCCTGCGCGGCTCCACCTCATCGCCCATCAGCATCGTGAACACCCGGTCGGCTTCGATCGCGTCATCGATCTGCACCTTCAGCAGCCGGCGCACGGCCGGGTCCATGGTCGTTTCCCACAGCTGGCTGGGGTTCATCTCGCCCAGGCCCTTGTAGCGCTGCCGGCCGACGGCGCCTTCGGCCTGCAGCAGCAGCCAGGCCATGGCCTGGCGAAAGTCTGCCACCTTGGACTCTTTCTGGCGTTCGCCTTCGCCACGGCGCACCACGGCGTCGCCGCTGACCAGGCCCTTGAAGGTCTTGCCGGCGGTGCTGAGCGCTTCGTAGTCGGCGCCGTGCACGAAGTCGGCGCTGATCACGCTGCTCTTCACGTTGCCGTGCAGGATGCGGCTGATGCGCAGGATGTGCTTTTCAGTTCGGGCGTCGAGCTCTGCCGTCACTTCGGCGTCGTGCAGCGCGGCCTTCAGTGCGGTGGCCGAGGCTTCGGCAGCTTCGAGCGTGTCGAGGTTCAGCTCCAGGCCGTTGGCCATCGCGCGCAGGCCTTCCACGTCCATCCAGTTGCTCAAGCGCTCGGCCACGTTGTTGGCCAGCACGTACTGGCGCGCCAGGGTTTCGAGCGTCTCTCCTTGCAGCACCGCGGCGCCGGGAACGCCGGTTTCGAGGCGCGCGTCCTTCAGCGCCACTTTCAGCAGGTAGGCGTCGAGTTCGGTGCCGTCTTTCAGGTACTGCTCTTCCTTGCCGAGCTTCACCTTGTAGAGCGGCGGCTGGGCGATGTAGATGTGGCCGCGCTCCACCAGCTCGGGCATCTGGCGGAACAGGAAGGTCAGCAGCAGGGTGCGGATGTGCGCGCCGTCCACGTCGGCGTCGGTCATGATGATGATGCGGTGGTAGCGCAGCTTGTCGGGGTTGAAGTCGTCGCCACCCATGCCCTTGCCGATACCGGTGCCAAGCGCGGTGATCAGGGTCAGGATTTCGTTGCTGGTCAGCAGCTTTTCGTAGCGCGCTTTTTCCACGTTCAGGATCTTGCCGCGCAAGGGCAGGATCGCCTGGAACTTGCGGTCACGGCCCTGCTTGGCCGAGCCGCCGGCCGAGTCGCCCTCGACGATGTAGATCTCGCACAGCGCCGGGTCCTTCTCCTGGCAATCGGCCAGTTTGCCGGGCAGACCCATGCCGTCGAGCACGCCCTTGCGGCGGGTCATCTCGCGCGCCTTGCGAGCAGCCTCACGGGCGCGGGCAGCGTCGACGATCTTGCCGCAGATGATCTTCGCGTCGGTCGGGTTCTCTTGCAGGTAGTCGGCCAGCGCCTTGCTGACCACGTCTTCGACGGGGCCACGCACTTCGCTGCTGACGAGTTTGTCCTTCGTCTGGCTGGAAAATTTTGGCTCGGGCAC
>JANOQS010000038.1:0-12981 GCA_031414975.1 Methylibium sp.
AGCGCGGAGAGCGTGTCGCGGCAGTCGTAGCGAGTCGGGAAGTTGATGAAGGTTAACATGTCCTCTGGCAACCCGAGGTCCTTCATCACCGCGGCGCGCACGCGGCGCACCGGGGCCAGCGCCATCATTCCCTTCTTCACGCTTTTCGGGATGAAGCCGAGCAGCGCGGCGTTGATGAACAGGTTCATCTTGGGCGCGTGCGCGGCCTTGCTGAAGATGTCGAGCACGTCGCCGACGCGGTAGCCCTCGGGGTCCACCAGGTGGAAGCACTTCTTGTTCAGCTCGGCCTTGGAGTGGCTGATGTGGTCGAGCGCCGCAACCACAAAGTCGACCGGTACGATGTTGATGCGCCCGCCTTCCAGGCCGATGCTGGGCATCCACGGCGGCAGGATCTGGCGCATGCGCTGGATCAGCTTGAAGAAGTAGTACGGGCCGTCGATCTTGTCCATCTCGCCGGTGGTCGAGTCGCCCACCACCAGCGCCGGGCGGTACACCGTCCACGGGACCTTGCTTTCCTTGCGCACGATCTTCTCGCTCTCGTGCTTGGTCATGAAGTACGGGTGGTCCAGCCCATCGGCTTCTTCGAACATGTCTTCGCGGAACACGCCTTCGTAGAGGCCGGCCGCGGCGATGGAGCTGACGTGGTGCAGGTGCCCGGCGTCGATCGCCCTGGCCAACTCGACCGCATTGCGCGTGCCTTCGATGTTGACCTGGACCTGCGATGCTTCGTCGGCCTTCAGGTCGTAGACCGCGGCCAGGTGGTACACATGGTCGATCTGGCCCTTGAGTTTTTTCACGTCGTCGGCCGAGACGCCGAGCTTCTTGGTGGTCAGGTCACCGTAGACCGGCACGGCGCGTGCCTTGGTGGCTTGCCAGTAGTCCAGCAGCGCCGCGACCTTGCCTTCGCTTTCGGGCCGGAGCAGGAAGTACACGACCGCCCCGCGGCGCGCCAGCAGGGTCTTGACGAGGCGCTTGCCGATGAAGCCGGTGGCTCCGGTCACGAAATACTTCATGGGGCTGTTCCTTTGCTGGGGTGAGCGGGCATTCTTGACCAGAGTCGGGTGTGCCACCCTGCGCGATTTCCCGAACAGCGCCCTCGCATGCGTAGAGCCGCCTCCCTAGAGAAATAGGCTGTGCGCTCCAGGGCCGGCTTCTATAGTTCGCCGCTCCAGGCCCTGCAGTGGGGCCGCAAGATCAACCCCGAAGGACACGACACCATGGTCAAGAAGCTCAAGCAGATGGCAGAAAAACAAGCGGCCGGCGCCTCGGGCCTGTTCGACAGCGCACTCGCCGGTTCGGTGAAAGAGTCGGCCCAGCAGATCTGGCTGGCCGGCATGGGCGCCTTCTCGAAGGCCCAGGCCGAAGGCGGCAAGGTGTTCGAAGCGCTGGTGAAAGAAGGCGCGACCCTGCAGAAGAAGACCCAGAGCGTCGCCGAAGACAAGTTCAGCGAAGTCAGCAGCAAGATGACCGGCATGGCCAGCGAAGTGCAGGCCAAGGCCGGCCAGCAGTGGGACAAGCTCGAGACCATCTTCGAAGAGCGCACCGCCAAGGCGCTGGGCAAGCTCGGCGTGCCTTCGGCCAAGGACGTGAGCGGGCTGATGAGCCGCATCGACGAGCTGTCGGCGCAGGTGGCCAAGCTGTCGAAGGGTGCGACTGCGAAGACGGCCGCCAAGGCAGCGGCACCGGCCGTCAAGCCGTCGGCCAAGGCTGCGACCAAGACGGCTGCGAAGCCGGCTGCAAGAGCGGCAACCAAGCGCCCGGCCCGCAAGGCGGCCTGATTCCGAAGGTCGACTCCTGGAAGAAGAGCGCTTCGGCGCTCTTCTTCATTGCGCGCGCAACTACTGAATGAGGGTCATCCCGGCCGACTTGGTTGCACGAACGTCGAAGGTCATCGCCATCACTTCGCAGCAGCTCCGCGCGCCGCAACGGCCGCGTTCATGTCTGCGACCGACACGCTCTGGGTCGGCTTGCCAAACATGCCCTTCAACTCTGTCACCGAACCCAGGTACCGCGCCTCCAGATGCCGCCTGAAATGCAGCGGGTTCAAGGTCTCTCCGCTGGCCCGCACCGCCAGTTCGGCCGTCGTCCAGCGGCTGCCCTGGGTCCAGATGTTCTCGCGCAGCCAGTCAAACACCGGCGTCAGATCGCCGCGCGCGATGCGCGCATCGAGGTCGGGCACCCCGCGCCGCATCGTCGCGAACCACTGCGCGGCGTACATCGCGCCGAGCGTGTAGCAGGGGAAGTAGCCGAACAGGCCGGCGGCCCAGTGGGTGTCCTGCAGGCAACCGTGGTTGTAGTTGCCGCGTGTGTCCACGCCCAGCAGCGCGGCCATGCCTTCGTCCCACAGCGCCGGAATGTCCTCGGCCTGCACGCTGCCTTCGATCAGCCCGCGTTCGATGCGGTAGCGCAGGATCACGTGGGCCGGGTAGGTCAGCTCGTCGGCATCGACGCGGATGAAGCCCGGCTCCACGCGCGTGAGCGACCGCTGCAGCGCCTCGGGCTCGAACGCCGCCTGCGCGCCGAAGTGCGCCGCCAGCTTGGGTGCGATCAACCCGATGAAAGCGGGGCTGCGGCCGAGCTGCATCTCGAAGCTCAGGCTCTGGCTTTCGTGGATGCCCATCGAGCGCGCCTGCGCCACCGGCTGGCCGAGCCATGTGCGCGGCAGGTTCTGCTCGTAGCGGGCGTGGCCGGTCTCGTGGATCGTGCCCATCAGGCTCTGCACGAAGTCGGCCTCGGTGTAGCGCGTGGTCAGGCGCACGTCTTCGGGCACGCCGCCGCTGAAGGGGTGGGTGCTTTCGTCGAGGCGCCCGGCCTCGAAGTCGAAGCCCAGCACGCCCATCACGTCCAGGCTCAGCGCGCGCTGTGCGGCTTTCTGGAACGGGCCCTTTGGTGCAACGCTCGGCGCGCTCACCTGCGCGCCGGCCTGGCGCTCGCGCACCTGGTGCACCAGCGCGGGCAGCCAGGCCTGCAGGTCGCCGAACACGCGGTCGACCTCGGCGCCGGTCATGCCGGGCTCGAAGCGGTCCATCAACGCGTCGTAGGGCGGCAGCCCGGTGCTGTCGGCGCGGCGCGCGGCGATCTCGCGCGCCAGGCGCAGCACCTCGCGGAAGTTTTCGAGGAAACCAGGCCAGTCGTTCGCCGGCCGCTGGCTGCGCCAAGCGTGTTCGCAGCGCGCGCTGGCCAGCGACTCGGCCTGCACCAGCGCTTCGGGCAGCGCGTTGGCGGCACGCCAGTCGCGTTCGATCTCGCGCAGGTTGGCGCGCGCCACGTCGTCCAGCGATTCGTCGCGCGCGCGTTCGATCAGCCCGGCCAGCGCCGGCTCGGTGCGCAGGCGGTGCAGCAGCGCGTCCATCTCGGCCATCGCCTCGGCGCGCGCCGCGTTGCCCTTGGGCGGCATCACCGCGGCGCGGTCCCAGCCGGCCATCGATTGCAGGTGGCTGAAGCGGTACATGCGCTTCCAGGCCTGGGTCAGCGCGTCGTAGGCAGGGTGGCTCATCGGCGTCTTTCAGATCAAGGAGAAATCTTCAAGGAGAGAAGGTGCCCGGGAACACCCACAGCAGCAGCGCCGTCATCGTGACATAGCGCAGGAACTTGCCGATCGCCATGTAGAACACGCAGGGCCAGAACGAGAGCCGCAGCCAGCCGGCCACGGCACACAACGGGTCGCCCACCACCGGCAGCCACGACAGCAGGCAGGCCTTGGGGCCGAATTGTTCGAGCCACTTCAGCGCGCGCGCCTCCAGCGGCTTGTGCTTGACGCGCTCGTAGGCGCGCTCGGCGCCATAACCCATCCACCAGCTTAGCGCGCCGCCGAGCGTGTTGCCCGCGGTGGCCACCAGCACCGCAGGCCAGAACAAGTGCGGGTTGAGCTTGACCAGCCCGAACACCGCCGGCTCCGAGCCCAGCGGCAACAAGGTGGCCGAGATGAAGGCGACGATGAAGACGGTGCTGAGGCCGAACTTCGGCAAGGCCAGTGCGGTCAGCAGTGATTCGATCCAGGCTTCCATTCGGGCTCATTATCGACAGCGCGGCAGCGGCGCGCCGGCAGCCCTTGCGGGGGCCCCGCGCGGCCGACCCTCGGGGCCGCGCCGCTATACTGCGGCCTCGTTTTTCCACCCGCCCCACCCTCCCCCGTTTCGCCCATGCACATCGGCCACATTCCGCTGGCGAATCGGCTGTTCGCCGCCCCGATGGCGGGCGTCACCGACCGGCCTTTTCGGCAGCTGTGCAAGCGGCTCGGCGCAGGGTATGCCGTGAGCGAGATGGTGACCTCGCGCAAGGACCTGTGGAACAGCCTGAAGACGAGCCGGCGCGCCAATCACGATGGTGAAGCCGCACCCATTGCCGTACAGATAGCCGGCACCGATGCGCAGATGATGGGCGAGGCCGCGGCCTACAACATCGACCGCGGCGCGCAGATCATCGACATCAACATGGGCTGCCCGGCCAAGAAGGTGTGCAACAAGTGGGCCGGCTCTGCCTTGATGCAGGACGAGCCACTGGCGCTGCAGATCATCGAGGCGGTGGTGGCCGCCTGCGCACCGCGCAACGTGCCCGTCACCTTGAAAATGCGCACCGGCTGGTGCGCGGCCGAACGCAACGCGGTGCGCATTGCACGCGCCGCCGAAGCGGCCGGTGTGGCGATGGTGGCGGTGCACGGCCGCACGCGTGAGCAGGGCTACAAGGGGGACGCCGAGTACACGACCATCGCCGCGGTGAAGGCAGCACTCCGCATCCCGGTGGTGGCCAATGGCGACATCACCAGCCCCGAGAAGGCGCGCGACGTGCTGGCCGCGACCGGCGCCGACGCGATCATGATCGGCCGCGCGGCGCAGGGCCGGCCGTGGATCTTTCGCGAGATCGCGCACTTTCTGGCCACCGGCGAGCACCTGCCCGCGCCCGAGGTGCAGCAGGCCAAACACTGGCTGCTCGAACACCTGAACGATCACTACTCGCTGTACGGCGAACATGCGGGCGTGCGCAGCGCGCGCAAGCACATCGGCTGGGCGGTGCGGGCGCTGCCGGGGGGTGAATCGTTTCGGGCGCGCATGAACCTGCTGGAGAGCTGCAACGCGCAGGTGAGTGCCGTGACGGATTGGTTCGATGAACTGGCCGATGCGCACACCCTGCTGCCGCTGCACGCCGAAGCGGCGAACGAAGACCTCGTCGAGTTGACTGCATGAGCGGCAAGAAGCACATCGAAGAGTGCGTGCGCGAGAACCTGGAGAGCTACTTCAAGGACTTGCGCGGCGTCGAGCCGGCGGCGATGTACCAGATGATCCTGGGCGTGGTCGAGAAGCCGCTGCTCGATGTGGTGATGAAACATGCCGACGGCAACCAGAGCCGCGCAGCCGTTTGGCTGGGCATCAACCGCAACACCCTGCGGCGCAAGTTGCTCGACCACAAGCTGATTGATTGAACCCCGTTTCCGAGAGCTGCCGATGCAAGCGCTGATTTCCGTTTCCGACAAGACCGGCGTGCTCGACTTCGCACGCGCCCTTCACGCGCTGGGCATCAAGCTGCTGTCCACCGGCGGCACCGCGACGCTGCTGGCCGACGCCGGCCTGCCGGTCACCGAAGTGGCCGAGCACACCAGCTTCCCCGAGATGCTCGACGGCCGTGTGAAGACCTTGCACCCGACCATCCACGGCGGCCTGCTGGCGCGGCGCGACGTGCCCGAGCACATGGCGGCTTTGAAGCAGCACGGCATCGCGACGATCGACCTGCTGGTGGTGAACCTGTACCCGTTCGAGGCCACCGTCGCCAAGCCCGGCTGCACGCTGGACGACGCGATCGAGAACATCGACATCGGTGGCCCGGCGATGGTGCGCTCGGCGGCGAAGAACTGGAAGGACGTGGCGGTGCTGACCGACGCGTCGCAGTATGCGCAGGTGCTGAGCGAACTGAAGGCCGACGGCACTGTGAGCACGGGAACGAAATTCGCGCTGTCGGTGGCGGCCTTCAACCGCATCGCCAACTACGACGGCGCGATCAGCGACTACCTGTCGTCGTTGCAGCCGGACGGCACGAGAAGTGAGTTCCCGGCCCAGAGCAACGGCCGATTCGTCAAGCTGCAGGACCTGCGCTACGGCGAGAACCCGCACCAGCGCGCCGCGTTCTACCGCGACCTGCAGCCCGCGCCCGGTTCGCTGGTGACCGCGAAGCAGTTGCAGGGCAAGGAGCTGTCGTACAACAACATCGCCGACGCCGATGCGGCGTGGGAGTGCGTGAAGAGTTTCGGCGCGTCGGACGCACCGGCCGCGTGCGTGATCGTCAAGCACGCCAACCCGTGCGGCGTGGCGCTCGGCGCGAACGCGGTGCAGGCCTACGAGAAGGCGCTCCAGACCGACCCGACCTCGGCCTTCGGCGGCATCATCGCCTTCAACGTCGAGCTCGACGCGGTGGGCGCGGCGCTGGTGGCCAAACAGTTCGTCGAGGTGCTGATGGCCCCGAGCTTCACGCCCGAAGCGCTGGCGGTGCTGGCCGCGAAGAAGAACGTGCGGGTGTTGCAGATCGACTTGCCGCCGGGAGGTTCATCCGCCTGGGACCAGGGCCGCAACCTGCACGACGTGAAGCGTGTCGGCTCGGGCCTGCTGATCCAGTCGGCCGACAACCACGAGATCCAGCTCACCGACCTGAAGGTCGTCACCACGCTGAAACCCACGCCGCAGCAGACGCGCGACCTGCTGTTCGCGTGGAAGGTGGCCAAGTACGTGAAGAGCAATGCGATCGTGTTCTGCGGCGGTGGCATGACCTTGGGCGTGGGCGCCGGGCAGATGAACCGCATCGACTCGGCACGCATCGCCGGCATCAAGGCGCGCAACGCCGGGCTCACCTTGGCGGGTTCGGCGGTCGCCAGCGACGCCTTCTTCCCGTTCCGCGATGGGCTCGACGTGGTGATCGACGAAGGCGCTGCCTGCGTGATCCACCCCGGCGGCTCGATGCGCGACGACGAGGTGATCGCCGCGGCCAACGAGCGCGGCATCGCGATGGTGCTGACCGGCGTGCGGCACTTCCGGCACTGAACCGAAACCGAGCCGGCGCGGGGCGGTCATGCCGCCCGGCTACCATCCCTGTTCATGACCAAACCCGAGGTCGCCGGCCTCATCCTGTCCTTTCTGGCACGGCTCATCACCGGCGCGCAAGGCCATTGGCTCGGGTGCCCGCCCAAGGCCGAGCAGCGCATCTACTTTGCCAACCACCAGAGCCACTTCGACTGGGTGCTGATCTGGGCCTCGCTGCCGCGCGAGCTGCGCGCCATGACGCGGCCGATCGCGGCGCGTGACTACTGGACTTCGTCGCCGTTCAAGCACTGGCTCACGCGCGAGGTGTTCAACGCGGTGTACGTGAGCCGACAGCGCACCGATGACGAAGACCCGCTCGAACCGCTGATGGAAGCGCTGCGCCACGGCGACTCGCTGGTGATCTTTCCCGAAGGCACGCGCGGCAACCAGGACGACCCTGCCCCCTTCAAGGCCGGGCTGTACCACCTGGCAGAAGCGTTCCCTGCGGTGCAACTGATCCCGGCCTGGATCGACAACGTGCAGCGCGTGATGCC
The DNA here is from genome assembly GCA_031414975.1 of Methylibium sp. Classification (GTDB taxonomy): domain Bacteria; phylum Pseudomonadota; class Gammaproteobacteria; order Burkholderiales; family Burkholderiaceae_C; genus LGRD01. The sequence goes on from JANOQS010000038.1 coordinate 7,559, forward strand.
CAAGGGCGAGGTCGTGCCGGTGCCGATCCTGTGTTCGGTGACCTATGGCGCGCCGCTGCAGCTGCAGCCCGGCGAAGACAAGCGCGAGTTCCTCCAACGCGCGCGCCAGGCGGTGATGGCACTGCGCGAATCGCAAGGCCCGATCAACGGTGATCAAACCGAGGCGCCGGCCTGATGGGCGCGCTGCGCCAGTTGAGCGTGTCGCAGCAGGTCGGCCTGCTGTTCGTCGCGCTGTTCGGGCTGCTCGCGCTGGTGACGGCGCTGGCCGTGTGGCGCACCCTGCGCGATGACACGCCGCAGCAGCAGGACCTGCAGGAGCGCTTCATGCGCGACCTGCGCGCCGTGTGGGTCGGCGCGGTGCTGTTCTGGATCGCGTGGGCCTCCGGCGCATTCGTCTCGACCTTGCTGTTCGGCGTGCTGTCGTTCCTGGCGCTGCGCGAGTTCGTGACGCTCACGCACACCCGCCGCGGCGACCACCGCAGCCTGCTGCTGGCGTTCTTTGCGGTGCTGCCGTTGCAATATGTGCTGGTCGGCTGGCAACTGTTCGACCTGTTCACGGTGTTCATCCCGGTCTATGTGTTCCTGGCCATCCCGGTCGTCAGCGCGCTCGGCAATGACCCGCAGCGTTTTCTGGAGCGTACCGCCAAGATCCAGTGGGGCATCATGGTCTGCGTCTACGGCATGAGCCACGCGCCCGCGCTGCTGCTGCTGGACCTGCCCGACTACGAAGACCGCGGCGCTTTCATGGTGCTGTACCTGGTGGGCGTGGTCGCCGTGGCGCAGATCGCGCAGGAGGTGGCGAGCCGCCGGCTGCAGTCGCGCCCGGCGGCCGGCGCGATCAGCCGCTCATTCTCGTGGCGCGCCTGGTTCATCGGCGCGCTCAGTGCCGCCGTGCTAGGTGCCTTGTTGTACTGGGCCACGCCGTTCAAGCCGATCCCGGCACTGGTGATGGGCTTCCTGGCCGGCGGAAGCGGCACGCTCGGCGAGTTCGTGATGCGCGCTCTGAAGCGCGATGCCGGCGTGCACAGTTGGGGCGGCAAAGGCTCGGTGACCGGCGCGGTGGGCCTGCTCGACAGAGTCGCGCCACTTTGTTTTGCAGCGCCGGTGTTCTTCCATGCGGTGCGCTGGTACTTCGGCTGGTGACGATGAGAGTCCTCGGCATCGACCCCGGCCTGCGCACCACCGGCTTCGGCGTGATCGACGTCGAAGGCTCGAAGCTGCACTACGTGGCCAGTGGCACGATCAAGACCGACGCGGTGCACATCGGCCAGTTGCCGGCGCGGCTGAAGATCATCTTCGACGGTGTGCGCGAGGTCGCGGCGCGCTACACGCCCACGTGTTCGGCGGTCGAGATCGTGTTCGTCAACGTGAACCCGCAGTCGACCCTGCTGCTCGGCCAGGCGCGCGGCGCGGCGCTGACGGCGCTGGTCAGCACCGACCTCGACGTGGCCGAATACACCGCGCTGCAGATGAAGAAGGCCGTCGTCGGCAGCGGCAGGGCGGCCAAGGAACAGGTGCAGGCCATGGTGATGCGCCTGCTGGCGCTGCCCGGCCTGCCTGGGAAGGACGCCGCCGACGCGCTGGGCCTGGCGATCTGCCACGCCCATGCGGCGGGTTCCTTTGCCGCCATCGCCCGCAGCGGCACGCTGGTGCGCCGGGCGCATGCACAGTTCAAGGGCGGGCGCAGCTACTGAGTGCTGGGTCCGCGCCAGCGTGCGAGCCTCGTTGCAAATCACACAGACTCCCATGACCCTGCCCGCCCGGGCGGGCCGGGACTTCAAGCGACAATCCCACCCCTATGTACGCCCTCTTCGAAGACGCCGGAAAGTTCCTGGCCGGCCGTGTGATGACCGAGGCCGAGACCTCGACGCAGATCGAGCTCGACTCGGGCAAGCGCGTGAAGGTGAAAGCCGCCAACGTGCTGCTCAAGTTCGACCAGCCGCAACCCGCCGAACTGGTGGCCTCCGCCCAGGCCTTGGCCAAGGAAATCGACCTCGACCTGGCGTGGGAATTTGCGCCGGATGCCGAGTTCGGTTTTGCCGACCTGGCGCGCGACTATTTCGAGAAGAGCGCCGGGGTCGAGAAGCAGGCCGCGGCGCTGTTCCGGCTGTTCGATGCGCCGCACTACTTCCGGCGCATGGGCAAGGGCAACTTCAAGAAGGCGCCCGAAGAGATCGTCAAGGCCGCACTGCTGGGCATCGAGCGCAAGAAGCTGGTCGTCGCGCAGATCGACGCCTGGGCCGGTGAGCTGGCGGCAGGCCAGTGCCCCGCACCGGTGCGCGAGCAGCTCTACAAGATTCTCTTCAAGCCCGACAAGAACGCCGCCGAGTACAAGGCCGTGGTCGAAGCGTCGCGGCGCGCGCAGAAGGCCCCGCTCGACTTGCTGACGGCGGCCGGCGCGATCACCTCGCCCTACCAGTTCCACTGGAAGCGCTTCCTGTTCGAGAACTTCCCCAAGGGCACCGGCTTCCCTGCGCTGCAGGCGCCCGCCATCAAGGACGCGCTGCCGCTGGGCGAGGCGCAGGCCTTTTCGATCGACGATTCGGCCACCACCGAGATCGATGACGCGCTGTCGGTGCGCGGGCTGGGCAGTGGCACGGTGGTGTTCGGCGTCCACATCGCCGCGCCGGGGCTGGCGTTCGGGCCCGACGCCCCGGTCGACAAGGTCGCGCGCGAACGCCTGTCCACCGTCTACATGCCGGGCCACAAGCTGACGATGCTGCCCGACGAGGTGGTGCAGGCCTACACGCTCACCGAAGGGCGCGACTGCCCGGCCGTCTCGCTGTATGTCACCTTCGACGAAGCGAGCCTGGCGGTCACCGCCACCGAAACGCGTCTGGAGAAGGTGCACATCGCCGCCAACCTGCGCCACGACCAGCTCGACAGCGTGGTCACCGAGGCCACACTGACCGGCGCGGCGCCGGCCTCGTATCAATTCGGCGCCGAACTCGCGTTCGCATTCCGGCTCGCGCGGCACCTGAAGGCCCAGCGCGAGGTGGTGCGCGGCAAGCCGGAGAACTTCAACCGCCCGGACTACAACTTCAGGCTCGAACGAGAAGACGGCGGTGACAGCGCCGAACCGCAGGGCACCGAACGCGTGCTGATCAGCACCCGCCAGCGCGGCTCGCCGCTCGACCTGATCGTGGCCGAAGCGATGATCCTGGCCAACAGCACCTGGGGCGGCTGGCTGAACGAGTGCGGCGTGCCCGGCATCTACCGCAGCCAGGCCAGCCTGGCGCCGGGCGTGAAGGTGCGCATGGGCACCAAGCCCGCACCGCACGCCGGCATGGGAGTGGCGCAGTACACCTGGGCCACGTCGCCGCTGCGGCGTTATGTGGACCTGGTGAACCAGTGGCAGATCATTGCCTGCGCACGCCACGGCCGCACCGCCGCGCTGGCCGCGCCGTTCCGCCCCAAGGACGTGCAACTGTTCGCCATCATCTCCAGCTTCGACGCCGCGTATGCCGAGTACAACGGCTTCCAGTCCGGCATCGAGCGCTACTGGACCCTGCAGTCCCTGGCGCAGAACGAGGTGCGCGAACTGAACGCCACGGTGATGAAAGACGGCCTGGTGCGCGCCGACGAACTGCCGCTGGTGTTCCGCGCCATCGGCGCCGAAACCTTGCCGCGCGGCGCCGCAGTGCGCGTGCGCGTGGGCAGCACCGACCTGCTGACCCTGGATGTGCAGGCCAGCGTGGTGGCGCGCCTCGACGATGCCGCGACCGCGGCCGACGATGCGGTGGTCAGCGATGAGAGTGACGAGGCTGCCGACACCGCCGGCCCACTCACCCTGGCCATCGACCTGCAGAGCGATGGGCCCGAAGGCGAACCCAGTGCCTCAGTCGAAATCGTCCCGGCGGCCTGAGCCCCGCAAGGCGAAAAAGCTGTCCACCCTGCAGGTGGCGCTGCTTTTTTCGCTGGCGGTGCATGCGGTGCTGCTGACGGTGCGCTTTGTCGACCCGGACAGCTTCAACCGCGTGTTCCAGGACTCGCCGCTCGAGGTGATCCTGGTCAACTCGCGCTCGGGCGAACGGCCCGACAAGGCGCAGGCCATCGCGCAGGCCAACCTGGCCGGCGGCGGCGAGGCCGAAAAAGGCCGCGCGATGTCGCCGCTGCCGCCGTCGGCACTGGTCGAACTGGGCGACTCGAACGAAGATGCACGGCGCCAGATCGAACAGTTGCAGGAATCGCAGCAGCAACTGCTGACCCAGATGCGCCGCGAGCTGGCGCTGCTGCCGCCGCCCGACCCGCGCCGCGACCAGGGCGACCCGGCCGAGCGCGCCATGGAAGAAAAGCGCCGCCAGCTTATCCAGTTGCTGGCCGAGATCGAAAAGCGCATCAACGAAGAAAACGCACGCCCGAAAAAGCGCTACATCAGCCCGGCCACGCGCGAAGAGGTGTATGCGCTGTACTACGACGCACTGCGGCGTCGCATCGAAGACCGGGGCACACGTGACTTTCCGTCGCACAACGGCCGCAAGCTGTATGGCGAGTTGACGATGAACGTCACCGTGGACGCTGCCGGCCGCGTGGTCGACACCGAAATCATCCGCCCGTCGAAGTCGCCCCGCCTGGACCAGCAGGCTGTGGCCATCGTGCGGGCGTCGTCGCCCTTTGGCGCCTTTTCTTCGGCCATGCGCACGCAGGCCGACCAGATCGTGGTCACGTCGCGTTTTCGCTTCACGCGGGAAGACGGGCTGGAAACCACCTTGACTGCGCGCTGAGGTGGCTCTGAATCCAGTCGATCATTACGCGGTGCTGGGCAACCCCGTGGCCCACAGCCGCAGCCCCTTCATTCACGCGCTGTTTGCCCGGCAAACCGGGCAGTCGGTCAGCTACGGCCGCGTGCTGTGCCCGCTGGACGGCTTTGCCCAGGCGGTGCACGACTTTGCAGCGCACGGCGGCCGGGGTTGCAACGTGACCGTGCCCTTCAAGTTGGAGGCACCGGCCCTGGCCGCCCACTGCACGGCACGCGCCCGACTGGCCGGCGCGGCCAACGTGCTGAGACTGGACGCCAGCGGCTGGTGGGCCGACAACAGCGACGGCGTGGGCCTGGTGCGCGACATCGAACAGGGCGCCGGCCGCGTGTTGCGCGGCCTGCGGGTCTTGCTGGTGGGTGCGGGCGGCGCGGGGGCCGGCGTCCTGGGGCCCTTGCTCAGCGCCAGCCCGGCGCAGGTGGTGGTGGCCAACCGCACCGCCCACAAGGCTGCACAGCTGGTTCAACGCCACGCGGCATCGGCCTTCGAGCAGGGAGTTCAGTTGATGGCCACGGGCTTGGACGCCGCGGGCCCGGGTTTTGACGTGGTGCTCAACGCCAGCTCGACCAGCCTGCAGGGCGCGCCCTCGCCGGTCAGCGAGGCGGCCATCCAGCCCGGCACCTTGGCGCTGGACCTGATGTACGGCCCGGCCGCCCAGCCTTTTCT
>JANOQS010000039.1:0-9382 GCA_031414975.1 Methylibium sp.
GCGCTGACGCCCGAGCGCGACCCGGCGCGTGCCGACCTGGTCGAGCGCCAGGCCGCATCGATCTACAAGCAGGGCGAGCAGGCGCGTGCCGCCAACAAGCCGCAGGACGCGGTGGGCCACTTCGCGCGCATCGCGGCGGTCGCGCCGCAGTCGGCGGTGCGCGCGACGGCGCAGTACGACGCTGCCGCCGCGCTGATCGTGCTGAAGGACTGGGACGGCGCGATCAAGACGCTGGAAGACTTCCGCCAGCGCTTCCCCAACCATCCGCTGCAGCCCGAGGTCGGCAACAAGCTCGCGGTGGCCTACCTCGAGAAGGGCAACTGGGCCCAGGCGGCGGGTGAGTTCGAACGCGTCGCTGCGACATCGAAAGACCCGAAGCTCGCGCGCGAAGCGTTGTGGCAGGCCGCCGAACTGCACGAGAAGGCGGCCGAGAAGGGCGGCTCGCGCGCGCTGGCCACCAAGGCCTACGAACGCTACCTGGCGCAGAACCCCGAGCCGATGGAACGTGCGCTCGAAGCTCGCTACCGCCTTGCGCGCATCGCCAAGGCCGGTGGCGACGAGAAGCGCGAACTGGCGCTGATGCGCGAGGTGTTCCAGGCCGACCAGCGCGCCGGCAGCGCTCGCACCGACCGCACGCGCTACCTCGGCGCCAGCGCCGCACTGGCGTTGGCGGAGCCTACGTTTGCCGAGTACCGCAAGGTGGCGCTGGTGGAGCCGCTGGCGCGCCAGCTCAAGCTCAAGAAGGCGAAGATGGAAGAGGTGTTGAAGGCCTACGCCGTCGCGTCCGACTACGGCGTGGCCGACGTGATCACCGCCGCCACCTACCGCACCGCGGCGCTGTACCAGGACTTCGGCAAGGCGCTGCTCACGTCGCAGCGGCCCAAGAAGTTGTCCAAGGCCGAGCTGGAGCAGTACAACGTGCTGCTCGAAGAACAGGCCTTCCCGTTCGAAGAGAAGGCCACCGAGTTGCATGAAGTGAACGCGCGCCGCGCCTCCAAGGGCATCTACGACGAGTGGGTGAAGAACAGCTTCACGGCGTTGCGCGAGTTGCGCCCGGTGCGTTATGGCAAGACTGAACGCAGCGAGGTGATCGATGCGATCCGCTGAACTTCGGCGGCTGCTGGGCCTGAGTGCGCTGGTGCTCGGGGGCGCGGGCCTGGGCGGCTGCGCGTCGATGACGTCGATGGCGTCGTCGGTCGGCTCGGTGTTCAAGTCGATACCGCTCGGCGGGCCGGCGGTGGCGGAGGCGCCGGCTGCATCGACAGGCGCACCTGCCCCTGCGCCGGCCGTCACGGCCACGGCGGCACCCGTACCGGCCGTCGCTTCCCCCGCCGAACGCGCCGCCGCGGCCGAGCGCGCTGGCACCGCGCCGGCCGCCGGTACATCGGCCTTGATCGCCGCGCCGGTGTCGTCGGCTGCAGCGGCACCGCCGCCGCCGCAGCGGATCGTGCGTGAACCCGATGCGCCCGTTGCGCCGGCCGTGCAGCGCGCCTACGACGAAGCGCGCCGGCTGATGCGCGCCGGCAATGCGGCCGAGGCCGAACGCGGTTTTCGCGCACTGACCCAGTCCAACCCCGACCTCGGCGGCCCGCATGCCCACCTGGGCGTGTTGCTGCGCCAGGCCGGCAAGCTGCCCGAGGCCGTGGCCGAAGGCGAGAAGGCGGTGAAGGCGAACCCGAAGCAGGCGGCCTACTTCAACCAGCTCGGCATCAGCTACCGGGAGAACGGCCAGTTTGCCAAGGCGCGCGAGGCGTACGAAAACGCCATCGACCTCGACCCGGCGTATGTCTCGCCGCTGTTGAACTTGGGCATCCTCAACGACCTGTACCTGGCCGACGGCAAGCGTGCGCTGGAGCTCTACGACAAGTACCTCGCGCTGCTGCCGGGCGGCGATGCGACGGTGTCCAAGTGGGTGGCCGACCTGAAGAACCGCAAGCCGGCGCCGGTGACGGTGAGCCAGAACCGGAAGGAACAGGAATGAACCCGATCCGTATCGAACGCGTGGGTGCGTTGGCGCTGCTCGCTGCGTTGTGCGCCGCACCCGCGCTGGCGCAGGACCGCGCCGACATCGACCGCACGCGAATCATCGGCAACCGCGAGCTGCCCAAGGTCTTGTACATCGTGCCGTGGAAGAAGCCCTTCCCCGGCGAGCTGTCGGGCCGCCCAGCGGCCAGCGTGCTCGACGAGGCGCTGGCACCCGTGGACCGCGACGTGTTCCGCCGCCAGGTGCAGTACGACGGGCAGGTCAAGGCGCCCGCGGCCGCCGCACCGGCCGCACCACCGCCCGCCAAGTGATTCCGTTCTCGTTGTTGTCGAGCAAAGTTTTTCTCAGGAGATAGAGCTATGGATACCTTCCAGACAGTGGTGAAGTTCTTCCAGGACTGTGGTTTGTTCATCTACCCCAGCCTGCTGATCATGGTCTTGGGGGTGACGATCGCGATCGAGCGGTTCATCTTCCTGAACCGTGCGCGCAGCGAAAATCGCAAGATGTGGTCGCAGGTCAAGCCGATGCTGGAGAGCGGCAAGTTCAAGGAAGCGCACAGCGTGACCGCCAAGTCCGACTCGGCGATCGGCAGAATAGTCAACTACGGCCTGACGCGCATGCAGAGCCCCGGCCGGCGTGAAGACTTCGACGCGGCGATGGAAGAGGGCATGATGGAAATCGTGCCGCGCCTGGAGAAGCGCACCCACTACATCGCTACCTTCGCCAACGTCATCACCCTGGTCGGCCTGCTGGGCACGATCATCGGGCTGATCAAGGGCTTCACCGCGGTGGCGCAGGTCAACCCGGCCGAGAAGGCCGAGCTGCTGTCGGCGTCGATCTCGATCGCGATGAACAACACCGCGTTCGCGCTGATGGTCGCCATTCCGTTCCTGCTGATCCACTCGTTCCTGCAGGCCAAGACGAGCGAGATCGTCGACGGGCTCGAAGGCGCCAAGATCAGTTTCCTGAACCTGGTGCAGCGCCTCAAGTCCGAGCAGCCCAACGCGCGGTGATGTGATGAGAGTCCGTCGCCTGCGCAAGGAAGCTGCGCACCTCGAGATCACCGCGTTCATCAACCTGATCGTGGTGCTGGTGCCCTTCCTGCTGTCCACCGCGGTGTTCACGCGCCTGTCGGTGCTGGACGTTTCGTTGCCGGCGCAGAACTCCAGCGTCGAGCAGCTGAAGGCCGAAGACCTGAAGCTCGAAGTCGTGATCCGGCCCGACAGCCTGGAGGTCGGCGACCGCATCGGCGGGCTGATCCAGAGCATTCCGAACGTGGCCGCCGCGCGCACGGCGGCCGGTACACCGGGGCCCGCCGCGCACGACGTGAAGGCGCTGTCGGCGCTGATGGTGCAGATCAAGGCCAAGTTCCCCGACAAGACCGACTCGACCCTGCTGGCCGAACCCGACACCGCGTACGACACGCTGGTGCAGGTGATGGACGCGATGCGCGAGTCGCACACGGTCGCGGGCACGAAGGTCACGCGCGCGGAGCTGTTCCCGAACATCTCGATCGGCGACGCGCCCATCGTGAAGCCGAAATAGACCGAGGCTGCCATGAAGCTGACCCCGCTGCAAAAGCGCGCCGCCCGCAAAGGGCGCAACCAGAACATGCTCGACATGAACCTGGTGTCGCTGATCGACGTGTTCACGATCCTGATCTTCTTCTTGCTGTCGAGTGCGTCCGGCGTCGAATTGATGGCGAGCCCGAAGGCCGTCAAGCTGCCCGAGTCGTTCACCGAGAAGGCGCCAAAGGAAACCATCATCGTGGTCGTGAGCGGCACCGACATCCTGGTTGACGGACGCAAGGTCGCCTCCGTGGCCGACGTGATGGCGGCCAAGGGCGACCTGATCGAGCCGCTGAAGGCCGAACTCGACCTGCTGGCCAAGCGCCAGGTGGTGCGCGCCGAGAACAAGGCGCAGAACCAGGCCATCACGATCATGGGCGACCAGAACATCCCCTACAGCCTGCTGCGCAAGGTGATGTTCACCAGCGCGCGCGCCAACTTCAGCGACGTGTCGTTTGCGGTGCGGAGGAAAGAGGCATGAGCGCCGCCGCCGCGATCTCCTTCCGCGCGCCGCTGCTGGCGTGGTCGCCGTCCGCGGAGGACGAATCGCGCTTCCGGCGCATCCTGCGCAACGTGATGATCGTCGCGGGGCTGTTGTGCCTGGCGATGATCTTCGTGCCGCCACCCACGGTGGACCGCAGCAAACCGACGGAGCTGCCGCCGCGGCTGGCCAAGCTGCTGCTCGAACGCGAGCCGACGCCGCCGCCACCGCCGGTCGTCAAGCCCAAGGAACTCGCCAAGCCAGAGGCGCAACCCACGCCGAGCCTGAACAAACCCGAACCGGCGCGGCCCGAACCGCCCAAGGCCGCCGTGGCGCCCGAAGCGCGCCGGCCCGAGCCGAACAAGCCGCCGGGTGAAAAGCTGGCCGACAACGCGCGCCGCAAGGCGTCCGGCGTCGGCCTGCTGGCCATGGCCGACCAGCTCGCAGAACTGCGCGGCGCGCCGGTGGCGGTGCAGTTGTCGCAAGACATCAAACAAGGCCCCGGCGTCGGCACCACCACCGGCGTGGGCGTGGGCGCGGGCAAGGAGGCGGGCCTGCCCGACCGCTCGATGATCACCAGCAATGCCACCGGCGGCAGCGGCGGCATCAACACCGCGGCCTACAGCCGCGACACCGGCGGCGGCGGCCTGGCGGGCCGGGCCACGACCCTGGTAGAAGGCGTGGCCGGCGGTGGTGGGGGTGGCGGTGCCGGCGGCGGCGGTGTGCGCGGCGGCAAGGGCGACGGCACCGGTACCGGCGCGGGTGGCCCCGGCGGCACCGTGAAGCGCGAAGGCAGCGGCAAGGCCTCGCGCTCGATCGAAGAGATCAAGCTCGTCTTCGAGCGCAACAAGGGCGCGATCTACGCCATCTACAACCGCGCGCTGCGCGAAGAACCGGCGCTGCAGGGCAAGGTGGTGCTGGAGCTCAAGATCGCGCCGTCGGGCGAGGTGGACTGCCGCATCGTGTCGAGCGAACTGAAGTCGCCCGAGCTGGAGAGCAAGCTGCTCGCGCGCATCCGCCAGTTCAACTTCGGTGCGAAGGACGTGGCGCAGATGGTGGTGAACTGGCCGGTGGACTTTTTGCCGTCGTAGGCGGCCGCGCCGCGCGCCGCAGCCTGATCCACGCAAGTGGTCAGGCGGACCCGGTGCTGGGGCCAGGCGCTCAGCCGTTCTCGCCGAACGGGTCGAAGCGGGTGTCACTCCATTCGGTCTCGGGCCACAGCGTCGGCTCGAACCCGCTGCGGTCGCCCGCGGTGTTGGCCTGGCCGTCGCCGCGGCGCGACTGGAAGAACTGCCGCAAGCTCGCGATGCGCTGGCCGGCCGATGGGGTCTCTCGCTGTTCAATCATGGTCTGCGCCTTGCTGATCTCGGTTGCGCTGCTGGCCATCCAGGGCCAGCGTTTCATGCGCCCATGATGGTGTCGGGGCGTCGAGGCTGATCGCTAAAACAGGGTGGCAGGGGTGTGCCAAATCAGCGGTCAGCCCAGCCGCGGGGTCGAACTCGTTTCGATCGCTGGGTTGCCGGAATGGCCATCCGGTTGTTGGTAGCTGTCGAGACTGGGCCTTCGCGTTCGTGACCTTCTGACGCTTTCGGATAGTCTGAATTCTTCGTATCTGCGGATACGTCAGAGCACCGTGTTCAATTGCGAGTCGTCGGCTGCGTCAACTTGGCGATTCTCGCCTTGAAGGCGCCGGCGAGTTGGTCAGCTCCTGCGGTTGCGGGCAGGTGGCCATTGGGCAGTCGATGAGTTGCCAGCAGGGAGGACAGTCATGAGCACGTTTGACAGTACGAAGAGGTTGCTTCCGGAAATTCTCAGTGAGATCGTCAAAGGCAAGATTCAGCTTCCGGATTTCCAGAGAGGGTGGGTCTGGGATGACGACCACATTCGTAGCCTGTTGGTAAGCGTTGCGCGTTCATTCCCGGTCGGCGCGGTAATGCTCCTTGAGACCGGGGGCGAGGCTCGCTTTCAGCTTCGTCCTGTCGAGGGGGTCACGCTGCTCGATGAGGCGCCCCATGCGGAGTTGCTCATTCTTGACGGGCAGCAACGGTTGACGACGCTCACTCAAGTTCTGGCACTGAAGTCGGCCGTCAAGACTCGCACCGAGAAAGGCAAGCCAATCGAGCGCCACTACTACTGGCACATTCCAACTGCGTTGGAGGGCGGCGACCGGCTTGACGAGTCGATTCAAGCAGTTGGCGCCGACCGGATACAGCGCAAGAACTTCGATCGGGACGTGGTTCTCGACCTTAGCAGTGTGCAGAACGAGTGCCGGCATCTGTACTTCCCTTGTGATCAGATGCTGAATTCCGACGCGTGGGAAGAAGCACTCCAGGAGCATGCGAGCGAGCACTTTCCGCTCTACATGAAGTTCCGCAAGGAGGTTCTCAACGCGTTCCGAAACTATCAGCTTCCAGTCATCCAGCTGCATCGTACGACCAGCAAAGAAGCGGTCTGTTTGGTCTTTGAAAAGGTGAACACCGGCGGTGTTCCTCTCAACGTGTTCGAGCTTGTCACGGCGACCTATGCCGCTGATGGATACAACATGCGGGACGACTGGCACGGCAGCGCACAACGCAACGTGATCTCTCGCTACCAGCGCTTGTGCAGGGAGCCGGTACTCTCCCAGGCTGAGTCGACCGACTTCCTGCAGGCGGTGTCGATGCTGCACACGCTGGATGTGCGTCGCGCTGACATCTCTTCTGGCAAGACGGGCAAGACGGTCCAGCCGGTGAGTGCAAAGCGAGCATCGATTCTCGCCATGCCGCTGTCAGCATACGAGCAGTGGTCCGGCCCTGTCGAGGCTGGCTTCATGCTCGCGGCCAAGTTCTTGCGCAGAGAATGCGTTCGTGGTCCCAAAGACCTTCCGTATCGAACGCAACTTGCGCCACTTGCCGCCGTGCTTGCGATACTGAAAGAGCGCTGGCTGGAGCCCCGCATCTACGAAAAGCTATCAAAGTGGTTCTGGTGTGGCGTTCTCGGTGAGTTGTACGGCGGAGCTATCGAGACGCGCATCGCGAACGATGTCGAGGACCTGTTGCGTTGGGTCGAAGACGATGAAGTCGTTCCGCGAACCATCGGTGATGCGGTATTCAATCCGGATCGTCTTGACCGGATGACCTCACGCCTTTCGGCCGCCTACAAGGGCTTGAACGTTCTTGTGTTGCGGGAGGGCGCGCAGGACTTCTTCTGGAAAGGAAGGATTCAGGAACTCGACGAAGAAGAGTTGGCGCTGGATATCCATCACATCTTCCCGCAACATTGGTGCGAGCAAAACAGCATCAAGCGAGCTGTGTTCAACACGATCGTGAACAAGACGCCGATCTCATACAAGGCCAATCGCATGATCGGTGGCCACGCTCCATCCAAATACCTCGGCAAGCTTCAAGGGCACAAGCAGGTTCAGTTGGCCGATGCGGCGATGGACGAGATTCTGAAAACCCACTACGTTGACCCAGTCGCACTTCGAGCGGACGACTTCCACCGCTTCTATGCAGCCCGCAAGACTGCGCTGTTGAGCCTGATTGAAGCTGCGATGGGCAAGCGCGGGGTCAGCGCTTCATCACTTGACACCTCGGAAGGGGATGACATTGAGGCGGACGAGGAAGACTTCCTGACGGCGCCCGCGCTGGCCTGACGGAAGGGCTGTTGGTCTTCGTGGTAGAGAACCACCGATGCTGCCCGAGCGCCAGGCGGTACCCGGCAGGGGCGATTTCTGGGGTGGCGAGGAGCACAGGGCCGGGGTCGGCGCGCGCAGCGCGCTTCAAGAACTGACTCGCCGCGGTTGTCTGAACGAAATGAGCGCAGCGAATGGAGTGAGTTCTGCGGCGCGACCCTGGACCGAGCACCGCAGCGGAGTCGGCTGTACCCGGCCGACCGCCCCAGCATGAGCTCCTGCCGGGTGCCGCCTGGCGCGTCCGCGCTGACCGTTGAAGGAAGGGACGCAGGCAGGCGCCGCGCAACTCACCACTTCGGCTCGTGTATACGGATCGCCGCCTTCACGTCCTCGCTCAACGCAAAGCCCCCTCCGTGGCGCTGCGCCAACTGATCGGCGCGCGCGACGAACGCATCGATGCCTATGCCGTAGATGAACTGCATCGCCCCGCCGGTCCAGGCCGGGAAGCCGATTGCGAAGATCGAGCCGATGTTCGCTTCGGCGACCGTGGTCAGTACGTTCTCGCTCAGGCAGCGCGCGGTCTCGATGGCCTGGCGGTAGAGCAACCGGTCCTTCATTTCGGCGATGTCCCAGGCCACGTCGGCCTTCTCGAACAGCGGTTTGAGTTGCGGCCACAGGTACTTCTTGCCACCCGTCGGATAGTCGTAGAAACCGCCGCCGCCCGCGCGGCCCGGGCGCTTGTGTTCCTTGACCATGCGCTCGATCAGCGCCTCGCCGGGTGACGTGACGTAGGCCTTGCCTTCGGCCTTGAAGTCCGCGCGCGTCTGCTCCATCACGTGCACGCTCAGGCCCAGCGAGGTCTCGTCGACCACCGCCAGCGGCCCGACCGGCATGCCAGCCTGGATGCCGGCGTTCTCGATCGCCGCGGCGGGGATGCCCTCGCCCAGCATCGCCACGCCTTCGCGCACGAAGGTGCCGAAGACGCGGCTGGTGAAGAAGCCGCGCGAGTCGTTCACGATGATCGGGATCTTGCCCAGCGCCTGCACGTAGTCGAAGGCGCGCGCCACCGTCTCGTCGTCGGTCTGCTGGCCGCGCACGATCTCGACCACCTTCATCTTGTCGACCGGGCTGAAGAAGTGGATGCCGATGAACTTTTCTGGCCGCGCGCTGGCCGCGGCCAGGCCGCTGATCGGCAAGGTGGACGTGTTCGACGCGAAGAAGCCGCCGTCGGCCAACATCGGCTCGGCTTCCTTGGTGGCCCGCGCCTTGATCTCGCGGTTCTCGAACACCGCTTCGATGATCAGCTCGCAACCCTGCAGGTCGCGGGCGTTGTCGGTGGTGCGGATGTGGTCGAGCACGATGGTCTGGTCGCTCGATTTCATTGCGCCTTTCTCGACCCGCGGCTGCATGACCTTGATGCTGTAGGCCTTGCCCAGTTCGGCCTTGTCACGGCTCACGTCCTTCAGCACCGTCACGATGCCGCGGCTGGCCTGCGCATAGGCAATGCCACCGCCCATCATGCCGGCGCCGAGCACGCCGACCATCGCAGGGCGAAACTTCGGCGCCTTGCCGGGGCGCGATTGGCCACTCTTGATCGCGTTCAGGTTGAAGAAGAAGGTGTTGATCATGGCCTTGGCGTTGACGCCGGTCATGAGCTTGGCCAGGTACCGGCTCTCGATGCGCAACGCGGTGGGCATGTCCACCATCGCGCCTTCGACCATGCAGGCCAGGATCGC
>JANOQS010000040.1:0-6610 GCA_031414975.1 Methylibium sp.
GGCGGCGGCGCTGTACTTCATTCCGGCCGACCTGTTCAACGCCGGCAAGACGGTTTCACGCGCCGTGCCGGCTGCCGATGCAGCGTCGGCAGTGGCGGAGGCCGCCAGTGCGCCGGCCACGGTGATCGAAACCGTCTACTCGGCGCCGGCCCTGCCCGACAGTGCCGCTGCAGGGGCCGGGGGCTCTGCGCCGGTGGTGGCCACGGTCAGCGGCCTGTTGCAGTTGCGCACGACGTCCCAGTCGTGGGTCGAGGTGCTCGACGCGCGCGGGCAGTCACTGTTGTCGCGCGTGATCCAGCCCGGTGAAACCGTGGGCCTGGATGGGCCTTTGCCGTTGCGGGTGAAAATCGGCAACTCGGCCGGCACGCAAGTGGTTTTCCGCGGCGAGGTTGTCGAACTGACGCCGTTCAGCCGCGAGAATGTGGCCCGGCTCGAACTCAAATGATCTGCACCGAGGCACCATGACCGACCCGCTCGCCAGCCTGGATGATTTTGTGCAACCGGCCCAGCCGGCCACGCGCCGCTCGCACCAGGCGCAGGTGCGCTGGGGTTCGCGCGTGGTCACGGTCGGCGGCGGCGCGCCGGTCCGCGTGCAGGCGATGACGAATACCGACACGGTCGACGCGATCGGCACCGCGATCCAGGTCAAGGAACTGGCGCTTGCAGGGTCCGAGATGGTGCGCATCACCGTCAACACGCCCGAGGCGGCGCAGGCGGTGCCCTACATCCGCGAGCAGCTCGACCGCATGGGCATCGACGTGCCGCTGATCGGCGACTTTCATTACAACGGCCACCGTCTGCTGACCGACCATCCGGACTGCGCTCAGGCGCTCAGCAAGTACCGCATCAACCCCGGCAACGTCGGCAAGGGCGAGAAGCACGACCGCCAGTTTTCGCTGATGGTCGAGGCCGCGGCGAAGTACGACAAGGCGGTTCGCATTGGCGTCAACTGGGGCAGCCTGGACCAGGAGCTGCTCACGCAGATGATGGACGACAACGCCAGACAAGCCGAGCCGTTCGAGCCGCAGCAGGTGATGTACCGCGCGATCATCACGTCGGCGGTGCAGTCGGCGCGGCGTGCCGAAGCCATTGGCCTGCGCGCCGAGCAGATCATCCTGTCGTGCAAGATGTCGGGCGTGCAAGACCTGATCAGCGTCTACCGCGCACTGGCGCGTCGCTGCGACTACGCGCTGCACCTGGGGCTCACCGAGGCGGGCATGGGCACCAAGGGCACGGTCGCGTCCACCGCGGCGTTGGCGGTGCTGCTGCAGGAGGGCATCGGCGACACGATCCGCGTGAGCCTCACGCCGCAGCCCGGCGAAGCGCGCACGCAGGAAGTGGTGGTGGCGCTCGAGATCCTGCAGTCGCTCGGCCTGCGCGCCTTCAACCCGAGCGTGACCGCCTGCCCCGGCTGTGGCCGCACCACCAGCACCACGTTCCAGGAGCTGGCCAAGCAGATCGACGACTACCTGCGCGCGCAGATGCCGGTCTGGAAAGCGCGCTACCCCGGCGTCGAGACCATGAAGGTGGCGGTGATGGGCTGCATCGTCAACGGCCCGGGCGAAAGCAAACATGCCGACATCGGCATCAGCCTTCCCGGCACCGGCGAAGCGCCGGCCGCGCCGGTGTTCATCGACGGCGAAAAGGCGCTGACCTTGCGCGGCGAGGGCATTCCGCAGCAGTTCCAGGTGCTGGTCGAGAACTACATCGAGAAGCGCTTCGGCGCGACCTGAAGCGTCCACATCACCGCAGAGGCGCTGAGGACGCGGAGGGCTCGCAGAGAACGCTGCTGACTTCTCTGTATTCCTCAGCGTCCTCGGCGCCTCTGCGGTGAATGAACTCACATTGCGACCCGCAAAGACCATGAGCGAAGCACCCAAGATCGGCAAGACGGACAACACGCCGCTGCAGGCCGTCAAAGGCATGAACGACATCCTGCCGCCCGATTCGGCGCGCTGGGAGTGGTTCGAAGCCAAGGTGCGCGCACTGATGGCGCGCTACGCCTACGCCAACGTGCGCACGCCGATCGTCGAGCCGACCGCGCTGTTCGTGCGCGGGCTCGGTGAGGTGACCGACATCGTCGAGAAGGAGATGTATTCCTTCGAAGACGCGATGAACGGCGACCGCCTGACCCTGCGCCCAGAAAACACCGCCGGTGTGGTGCGCGCGATGAACGAACACTCGTTCCTGCGCGATGGCGGGCGGCGCCTGTTCTACATCGGAGCGATGTTCCGCCACGAACGGCCGCAGAAGGGCCGTTACCGCCAGTTCCACCAGGTCGGCGCCGAGGCGCTGAACTTTGCCGGGCCGGATGTGGATGCCGAACTGATCCTGATGTGCCGCGCGCTCTGGCGCGACCTCGGGCTGGTGGAAGGGCGCGATGTGCGGCTTGAGCTGAACAGCCTCGGCCAGGCCGACGAACGCCTGGCGCATCGCGCCGAGCTGATCGCGCACTTCGAGGCGAATGCGGCAGTGCTCGACGAAGACGCGCGCCGGCGCCTGCACAGCAACCCGCTGCGCATTCTGGACACCAAGAACCCTTTGATGCAGCCGGTCATCGAAGCGGCGCCGCGCCTGATGGACTTCCTCGGCGAGGCGTCGCTGGCCCACTTCAACGCCGTGCGCGCGGTGCTCGACGCCGCCGGCCAGCCCTACCGCATCAACCCGCGCCTGGTGCGCGGCATGGACTACTACAACCTGACCGTGTTCGAGTGGGTCACCGAGCGGCTCGGCTCACAAGGCACGGTGTGCGGCGGCGGGCGCTACGACACCCTGATCGAGCAGCTCGGCGGCAAACCCGCGCCCGGCGTCGGCTGGGGCATGGGCATCGAACGCATGCTGCTGCTGCTTGAAGAAGCCGGCGTGCAGCCGCCGGTCGTGGCGCCGACGGTCTACGCCATCGTGCCCGACGCGGCCGCGCTGACGGTGGCGATGCGAACCTGCGAAACCTTGCGCGAGCACGGCGTGAGCGTGCAGATGCACGCTGCCGGCCGTGACGGCTGGGGCAGCATGAAGTCGCAGTTCAAGCGCGCCGACGCCAGTGGCGCCCGTTTTGCGCTGATCTTCGGCGCCGACGAATTGGCGCAAGGCTCGGTCGCGCTCAAGTCGCTGCGCGACGCCGCGGTGCCGCAGCGCACGCTGGCGCTCGACCAGGCCGGCATCTGGGCGGCCGAGCTGCTCATCGCATAATCCCGGATTCACTCGCGCTTGCACCCATGGCCACCCATCTCGACCTCGAAGAACAAGAACAGCTCGACCAGCTCAAGGCATTCTGGTAGCAGTACGGCAACCTCATCACCTGGGTTCTGATTGCTGCGATGGGCGCGTTCGCGGCCTGGAATGGCTGGAACTGGTGGCAGCGCGATCAGGCCGGCAAGGCCAGCGCGATGTACGACGAACTCGAGAAAGCCGCGCTGGCTGGCGACGCCGCCAAGGCCGCCGGCGTGTTCGCCGACATGAAAGAGCGCTTCCCGCGCACCACCTTCACGCAGCAAGGCGCCTTGCTCGCCGCCAAGACGCAGTTCGACAAGGGCCAGCTCGACGCCGCGGCAAGCACCTTGACCTGGGTCGCCGACAACGCACCCGAGGCCGAGTACCAGTCGGCCGCACGATTGCGCCTGGCCGGCCTGCTGCTGGACCAGAAGAAGTACGACGAAGCGCTCAAGGCACTCGACGCCGCCAGCGCCAAGGAATTCGAAGCCCTGGTGGCCGACCGGCGCGGCGACGTGCTGCTGGCCCAGGGCAAGACCGCCGACGCCAAGGCCGCCTACACCAAGGCAGTGGCCGCCATGGAAGCGACGACCGACTACCGGCGCCTGATCGAGGCCAAGCTCACGGCGCTGGGTGCTGCGCCCGAGGCTGGCAAGGCGCCGGCCGGCGAACCCGCGAAATGATCTTGCGCCGCTGGATTTTGATTGGCGCGCTTGCGCTGCTTGCCGGGTGCGCCTTCGGACCCGACAAGCCGACGCCGAAACCGCTGATCGAGTTCACCCCGCAGATCGCCGGCAAGCTGGTCTGGCAGCAGCGCCTGGACGGCGTCGGCTTTCCGCTCGCGGTGGCCGTCAATGACGGCGTGTTCACCGTGGCCGGCAACGACGGCACGGTGATGGCGCTGCAGGCCGACACCGGGCGCGAGCTGTGGCGCGCGTCGGTGGGCGACAAGCTCAGCGCCGGCGTCGGCAGTGATGGGCGCTTTGCCGCGGTCGTCACGCGCGGCGGTGAACTGGTGACCCTGGAAGCCGGCCAGCCGAAGTGGCGCAAGGCACTCGGCTCGCGCGTCACCACCGCGCCGCTGGTGGCTGGCGAGCGCGTGTTCGTGCTCGGTGTGGACCGCAGCGTGAGCGCGTTCGACGTGCTCGACGGCCGCAAGCTCTGGACCTTGCAGCGCCCCGGCGACCCGCTGACCCTGTCGCAATCGGGCGTGCTCGCAGCCTTCAAGGACACGCTGCTGGTCGGGCAGGGGCCGCGGCTGGCCGGCGTCGACCCGCTGCGCGGCACGGTGCGCTGGGAGGTGCCGGTGGCCACGCCGCGCGGCACCAACGAAGTGGAGCGCCTGGCCGACCTGGTGGGCCCGCTGGCACGCAATGGCGACGTGGTGTGCGCGCGCGCTTTCCAGTCCGCCGTCGGCTGCGTCAACGCCGATCGCGGCACCTTGGCCTGGAGCAAGAACACCGGCGGCACCGACGCCGTGGCCGGCGATCCGCAGTACGTGTTCGGCGCCGACGCGACCGACCGCCTGACGGCCTGGCGCACTGCCAACGGCGAGATTGCCTGGACCCTCGACAGCCTGCTCTACCGCGGCCTGAGCGCGCCGCTGACGGCCGGCCGCACCCTGGTGGTGGGCGACGCCGACGGCACGATTCACTGGTTGTCGCGCGACAAAGGCGAGCCGCTGCTTCGCCTGGCCACCGACGGCAGCCCGGTGGCGACCGCGCCGGTCGCGTCGGGGCTGACGATGCTGGTGGTCACCCGCAAGGGCGGCGTGTTCGCGTTCCGGCCCGAATGACTGAGCGAACGAGCCGGGCCAGGCTGCGATGAAACCCGTCATTGCCGTCGTCGGCCGACCCAACGTCGGCAAGTCCACGCTGTTCAACCGCATGACCAAGAGCCGCGACGCGATCGTTGCGGACTTTGCCGGGCTGACGCGCGACCGCCACTATGGCGACGGGCGCAGCGGCGAGCACAGTTTCATCGTGGTCGACACCGGCGGCTTCGAACCCGACAGCACGACCGGCATCGTCAAGGAGATGGCCAAGCAGACGCGCCAGGCGGTGGCTGAAGCCGACGCGGTGATCTTCGTCGTGGACGTGCGCGCCGGTGTGGCCGGGCAGGACCACGATATCGCGCGCTACCTGCGCACCACCGGCAAGAAAGTGGTGCTCGCGGCGAACAAGGCCGAAGGTATGGCCGAGTCGCCGCTGCTGGCCGAGTTCTTCGAGTTGGGCCTGGGTGAGCCGCACCCGGTCTCGGCCGCGCACGGCGAGGGTGTGCGCAGCCTCACCGATGCGGCGCTGGCACACTTCGAGTTCGACGAAGAAGAGCCTGAACCGCAGGAAAACGCGCCGATCCGGCTGGCGGTGGCGGGACGCCCGAACGTCGGCAAATCCACCCTGATCAACACCTGGCTCGGCGAAGAGCGCCTGGTCGCGTTCGACCAGCCCGGCACCACGCGCGACGCGATCACCGTGCCGTTCGAGCGCCACGGCCAGAAGTTCGAGCTGATCGACACCGCCGGGTTGCGCCGCAAAGGCAAGGTGTTCGAGGCGATCGAGAAGTTCTCGGTCGTGAAGACCTTGCAGGCGATTGCCGACGCCAACGTGGTGCTGTTGCTGCTCGACGCGACCCAGGGCGTCACCGACCAGGACGCCCACATCGCCGGCTACATCCTGGAAAGCGGCCGCGCCGTCGTGCTGGCGGTCAACAAGTGGGACGC
Organism: Methylibium sp.; assembly: GCA_031414975.1. Taxonomy (GTDB): domain Bacteria; phylum Pseudomonadota; class Gammaproteobacteria; order Burkholderiales; family Burkholderiaceae_C; genus LGRD01. The sequence goes on from JANOQS010000040.1 coordinate 5,933, forward strand.
GGTCGACGACTACCAGAAGCAGACCCTGGCGCGCTCGATCGAGATGCGCCTGGCATTCCTGAAGTTCGCGCCGGTGCTGCACATCTCGGCGATCAAGCGCCAGGGGCTGGGGCCGGTCTGGAAGTCGATCGCCGACGCGCATGCGTCGGCCACGCGCAAGATGTCCACGCCAGTGCTCACGCGGCTCTTGCAAGACGCCGTCGAACACCAGGCGCCCAAGCGTGCCGGTGCGTTCCGCCCCAAGCTGCGTTATGCCCACCAGGGCGGCATGAACCCGCCGATCATCGTGATCCACGGCAATTCGCTCGAACACGTGACCGACGTCTACAAGCGCTTCCTCGAGGGGCGCTTTCGCGAGCACTTCAAGCTGACCGGCACGCCACTGCGCATCGAGATGCGTTCGTCGCGCAACCCGTTCGGCGACAAAGCCTCCTGATCCGCACCAGAGCGGGGCGTGGTTCACACCGCCCGTCGGCTGGTCACCCTGGGCTTTGGGGCCAATCGGCCCCGTCGGGCGACGCTGTGTTAACGTCCCCGCTTCTGAACTTTCATCACGGAGAATATCGTGAGCAACAAAGGGCAACTCCTACAAGACCCGTTCCTGAACCTGCTGCGCAAGGAGCATGTTCCGGTTTCGATCTACCTCGTCAACGGCATCAAGCTGCAGGGGCACATCGA
>JANOQS010000041.1:0-5722 GCA_031414975.1 Methylibium sp.
CATCAAGGGCGCCCGGCTGCGCCTGGCACAGCTGCTGGCCGAAGAGGGCTCGCAGCAGGCCCGCACGCGCGCGCTGGTCGAGGCGCTCGACTTGGGGGGCGAAGACATGGACCGCTTTCGCATCGAGTGTTTCGACATCAGCCACACCGCCGGCGAAGCGACACAGGCGTCGTGCGTGGTGTTCGAGGAGCACAAGATGCAAAGTGCCCAGTACCGCCGCTACAACATCACCGGCGTGACCGCGGGGGACGACTACGCCGCGATGCGCCAGGTGCTGCTGCGCCGCTACACCAAGCTGGCCGAGGCAGTGAAGGAGCAGGACAGCGTGGGCGGCGCGGCGCGCTTGCCCGACCTGGTGCTGGTCGACGGCGGCCGCGGCCAGGTGAGCATGGCCCGAGAGGTGTTCGAGGAGCTCGGACTCGATCTCGGGCGCATCGTCGGCGTTGAAAAAGGCGAGGGCCGCAAGGTCGGCCTGGAAGAACTGGTGTTCGCCGATGGGCGTGACAAGGTGTACCTCGGCAAGGACTCGGCGGCGCTGATGCTGGTGGCGCAGATTCGCGACGAAGCGCACCGCTTCGCGATCACCGGCATGCGCGCCAAACGGGCCAGCATTCGCACAGGTGGTAGCAAGTTGGAAGACATTCCGGGCGTCGGCCCGAAAAAACGAGCGAAACTCCTGCAGCGTTTCGGCGGTGTGCGGGGCGTGGGCCAGGCCAGCGTGGACGACCTGCTGACCGTGGACGGCATCTCGAAGGACCTTGCGGAGGAAATCTATCGTGCGTTGCATTGACACCCGGGTGGGCCTGGCCCTGGCGGGCCTGGCCGTGATGGCTCTGATCGCCGGCTGCGGCTCTCGCCAGGCGGCCCCGGCGCCGGCCCCGGCACCCGCGGGCCCACCGACAGCAGCCGCGCCCGCCGTGACCCCATCGGGCCGCCTGCCGTCGCCCGGTGCCGTGCGAAGCTGGAACGACGTTCGCAATCAGGCCGCCAGGCGCATGATGGCGGCCAACCCTGCGATCACCTACGAAGGCGCCGTGCCCGACCCGTTGCTGGCGATTCCGGTGCTCGAGATCGAGCTCAACGGCGACGGCAGCATTCGCAACATCGACGTGATGCGTGTGCCACGCCAGGCCAAGGACACGGTGCAGATTGCCATCGACGCGGTGCGCCGCGCAGCGCCGTTCGGCGACGTTTCACGCCTGCCCAAACCCTGGAAGTTCACCGAGACCTTCCTCTTCAACGACGACCGAAAGTTCAAGCCGCGCACGCTCGATCCTTGAGTTTTTGGGGGGCACGCTTCGGGTTGCCAGACAACTTCGGCACAATCGCCGCATGTTCTTCAATCTGCCGACCTTGTTGACCTGGGCGCGAATCGTCGCCATTCCATTGGTCGTCGGCGTGTTCTACCTGCAGCTCGAACCGGGCTTTCAGAACCTGCTCGCCACGGTGCTGTTCGTCGTGGTGGCCCTGACCGACTGGGCCGACGGCTACCTGGCGCGCAAGCTCAACATGACTTCGTCGTTCGGTGCCTTCCTCGACCCGGTGGCCGACAAGTTCCTGGTCTGCGCCGCGCTGCTGGTGCTGGTGCACCAGAACCGGCTGCATGCGCTGGTGGCGCTGGTCATCATCGGGCGCGAGATCGCGATCTCGGCGCTGCGCGAATGGATGGCGCACATCGGCGCGTCGCGCAGCGTGGCGGTGCACATGCTCGGCAAGGTCAAGACGGTGGTGCAGATGGTGGCCATTCCCTTCCTGCTGTACCACGGCAGCTTGTTCGGGCTGATCGACACCGCCTTGTGGGGCACGGTGCTGATCTACATCTCGGCCGTGCTCACCATCTGGTCGATGGTCTACTACCTGCAGAAGGCGCTGCCCGAGATTCGCGCCAAGGCGCGTTAGATCAGCGCGCGCCAGAGCGTGACACAACGTGGTTGACGCGGCCGGGAGCGCAGCGCAACGTTGGTTGCGCTGGATGCCGTGGGTCTTCGTGCTGATCTGGAGCACCGGTTTCGTCGTGGCTCGTTATGCGATGCCGCATTCACCGCCACTGAGTTTCCTGTCGCTGCGCTATGCGATTTCAGTGCTCTGTTTTGTGCTCTGGGTGGGGCTCGCGGGCGTGCGCTGGCCGAGCGATCGGCGCCAGTGGGGGCACCTGGCCGTCAGCGGCATGCTGATGCATGCGGGTTACCTGGGTGGCGTGTGGTCGGCGGTGAAGCTGGGCATCGGTGCCGGCACGGTGGCCTTGCTGGTGGGGCTGCAGCCGGTGCTCACGGCGTTCTGGTTGGCCACTACAGCAGGCCATGGACAGGCCCGCGCGGCCGCGCGGGAGTGGTTCGGCCTGGTTCTGGGGCTGGTCGGCCTGGCGCTGGTGCTGGGCGGCAAGTTCGGCATCGGCGAGGTCACGCCCTGGAACCTGGCACTGGCGGTGCTGGCGCTGCTCAGCATCACAACCGGCACGCTGTACCAGAAGCGCTTTGTCGCGCCCTGCGACGTGCGCACCGCCAACGGCGTGCAACTGCTCGCGGCGCTGATCGTGAGCCTGCCCTTCGCACTGCTCGAGACCGAAGCCATGCGCTGGCACCCGCACATGGTGGGTGCGCTGGTGTGGTCGGTGCTGGTGCTGAGCCTGGGCGGCAGCTCGCTGCTGTATCTGCTGATCCAGCGTGGCGCAGCCACGCATGTCACCAGCCTGCTGTACCTGGTGCCGCCGTGCACTGCGCTGCTGGCCTGGGCGCTGTTCGGCGAGTCGTTCACCGCGACCATGCTGCTCGGCCTGGTTGTCACCGTGGCGGGTGTGGCCTTGGTGGTCAAGGCGCCCGCGGCGCCGCCACAATGACGCAGCCGATCTGACATTGCAGAGCCGATCCTTGAAGGAGTGCCCACCATGAAGACGCCCCATCGCATTGCCGTGATCGCCGGTGACGGCATCGGCAAGGAAGTGATGCCCGAAGGCCTGCGTGCGCTCGAAGCGGCGGCTTCGCGCTTCGACATCCCGCTGCAGATCGACCACTTCGACTTTTCGAGCTGGGACTATTACGAGCGCCACGGCCAGATGCTGCCCGACGACTGGAAGGACCAGATCGGCTCGCACGACGCGATCTTCTTCGGTGCCGTCGGCTGGCCGCAGAAGATTGCCGACCATGTGTCGCTGTGGGGCTCGCTGCTGCGCTTCCGGCGCGACTTCGACCAGTACGTCAACCTGCGGCCGGCGCGCCTGATGCCCGGCGTGCGCTCCCCCTTGTCGGGCATGAAGCCGGGCGACATCGACATGATGATCGTGCGCGAGAACACCGAGGGCGAGTACTCCAGCATCGGCGGGCGCATGTTCGAAGGCACCGAGCGCGAGGTGGTGGTGCAAGAGACGGTGATGTCGCGCATCGGCGTGGACCGGGTGCTGAAATTTGCGTTCGAGCTGGCGCAGAGCCGGCCGCGCAAGAAGCTCACATCGGCCACCAAGTCGAACGGCATCGCGATCACGATGCCGTACTGGGACGAGCGAGTCGAGGCCATGGCCAAGGCCTACCCCGTCGTGAACGTCGATCGTTTCCACATCGACATCCTGACCGCCAACTTCGTGCTGCGCCCGCAGCACTTCGACGTGGTGGTGGCGAGCAACCTGTTCGGCGACATCCTCAGCGACCTGGGGCCGGCGTGCACCGGCACGATCGGCATTGCGCCGTCGGCCAACCTGAACCCGACGCGCCAGTTCCCGTCGCTGTTCGAACCGGTGCACGGCTCGGCGCCCGACATCGCGGGCCGCTTCATCGCCAACCCGATCGGACAAATCTGGTCGGGCGCGTTGATGCTCGACTTCCTGGGCCACCGCGACGCGCACGATGCGATCGTCGCTGCGATCGAGGCCGTTCTCGAACCCGCCAGCGGCGCGCCGCGCACCGGAGACCTTGGCGGCACGGCACGCACCGACGACGTCGGCCGTGCGATTGCTGCAGCCATTGCAGACACCCGACAACGCCCCGCTTCGAACGCGTCGCCCGCAGGTTGATTGCGAATAGAATCCGCATCCGCCCTTGACAGTACAGAAGGGCACCGCTGTAATGTTCGACGGTGCGCGAGCATCTTCCGCGTGATCCGAACGCGACGCGCCACACCACATCCAAAACTTCTTGAGACAACCTTGATAAAGGGGGATTCACCCGTGAACAAGACTGAATTGATCGAACACATCGCCAAGCAGGCCGACATCTCCAAGGCGGCTGCGGCACGGGCCCTCGAGGCCGTGATCGGCGGTGTGAAGACCACGCTGAAGAAGAACAAGACCGTGTCGCTGGTCGGCTTCGGAACCTTCAGCGTCGGCAAGCGTGCGGCACGTGCCGGGCGCAACCCGCGCACCGGCGCGGCGATCAAGATCAAGGCGGCCAAGGTTCCGAAGTTTCGCCCCGGCAAGGCCCTGAAAGACGCGTTGAACTGAGGCGCCAGCAGGCGCGATTGCGAATGCACAACGGGTGCTTAGCTCAGTTGGTAGAGCGGCGCCCTTACAAGGCGTAGGTCGGGGGTTCGAACCCCTCAGCACCCACCACCCGGCTTGATGCGTAGGCCCGGCAGCGTAGAAGGGCCTCCGATACAATCGCCGCGAAGTTTGGTGAACAAGCTCAGTCAAAGGCGAACCTAGGTTCGCCTTTGTTGCATTTGAGTGAACCGTTTGTCGAGGTTGTCGATGTTTGATTTTTTCCGCAAGCACACCCGCGTGCTCCAGTTCGTTCTGGTGCTGCTCATCTTCCCGTCGTTCGTGTTCTTCGGCATCCAGGGCTACAGTGGCTCGCAAGGCGGCGAGAACACCACCGTGGCGAGCGTGGCCGGTCGCAACATCACCCAGGCCGAGTGGGATGCCGCGCACCGCACGCAGATCGACCGCGTGCAGCGCCAGATGCCCGGCGTCGACGTGAAGATGTTCGACACGCCCCAGATGAAGGCGCAGGCCCTGGACGCACTGGTGCGCGAGCGCGTGATGCTGGCGGCCATGGACAAGTTCCACCTGGTGACGACCGACGACCGCCTGCAGCGCCAGTTCGTCACCGACCCGCAACTCGCCTTCCTGCGCAACCCCGACGGCAGCGTGAACAAGGACGCGCTGGCGGCGCAAGGCATGTCGTCGGAGCTGTTTGCGCAGCGGCTGCGCCAGGACTTGTCGATGCGCCAGGTGCTCGCCGGGCTGGGCGGCACGGCCTTTGCGCCGGCCGGGGCGGCGTCGGCTGCGCTCGATGCCATGTTCCAGCAGCGCGAGATCCAGGTCCAGCGCTTCGAGCCGAAAGACTATGTCGCCAAGGTGACCCCCACCGAGGCCGACATCGACAAGTTCTACAAGGACCCGGCCAACGCGGCGCAGTTCCAGGCGCCCGAGCAGGCGTCGGTGGAGTACGTGGTGCTCGATGTGGAGAGCCTGACGAAGGATCTGAAGGTCTCCGAAGACGACTTGAAGAAGTACTACACCGAAAACAAGGCGCGCTTCACTGCGCCCGAAGAGCGCCGCGCCAGCCACATCCTGATCAAGGCCGACAAGAGCGCGCCGGCTGCCGAACGCGAAAAGGCCAAAGCCAAGGCCGAAGCGCTGCTCGCGCAATGGAAGAGCAAGAGCGCGGCCTTTGCCGACCTCGCGCGCAAGAACTCCGACGACCCGGGCTCGGCCGACAAGGGCGGCGACCTCGACTTCTTCGCCCGCGGCGCGATGGTCAAGCCCTTCGAGGACGCCGCGTTCTCGCTCAAG
>JANOQS010000042.1:0-9785 GCA_031414975.1 Methylibium sp.
GCAATGATGTCCGGCTTCAGCAGGTCGCCCCCCGCGGCCAGCAGCGGGCCGCGCGACGAGAACGTTGCCGTGAACGGTGCCGGGGCGTTGTAAACCAGCGAGGCTGCATTGATGGCCGCAGTGGCGCCGGCTGTCGCCGCATAGGCTTTGACGGCCAGGCGATCGGTGTTCTGCAGGTGAACCGTGGGCACCGAATGGAAGTCGGCATTCAGCGAGTTCGCGCTGGTGTTCAGCAGGATCATGCCCACGCCGCCCGCCGCTTGAACGGCGAGGCTCTTGTTGGTGCGTGCGGACACGCCGCGGTCGCAGACCACGATCTTGCCGGCCACCTTGGCTGGGTCGAGCACCGCCACGCCGTCGGCGGCGCCGTAGCACAGTGCCAACAAGGCAAGATCAGCGCCAGGCAGGCCGGCCGCAGTCGAGTCGATGAGTGGCCGTGAGGACAGTGCCGCCGCGACCGAAGCCCCGAAGTAGGTGACACCGTTGCCCAAGGTCACCGAGCCCTGGCCGTCCCGGTTGTGCGTGCCGGCAGCCACCGTGGTGATCCACGGGCTGGGGTGCGCCACGGTGCTGGTGGTCGGGCCGGAATTGCCGGCCGATGCGGCGACGAACACGCCGGCGTCGGCGGCGAACAGGAACGCGATCTCGACCGGATCGCGGAAGTTGGTGCTGGTGCCGCTGATCGAGAAATTGATCACGTCCACACCGTCGGCCACCGCCTGGTCGATCGCCGCGACGCTGTCTGCGCCCGCGCATCCACCCTCGCCGCCGTTGCCCCAGCAGACCTTGTAGGCCGAGATGCGCGCGCGTGGCGCGATGCCGTTGATGCTGCCGAACACCGCTGCCGGCCCGGTGGCCGCCACGTTGGCGTTGCCGCCCGCGGTGGATGCGGTGTGCGAACCGTGGCCGTCCGCGTCGCGCGGAGAGTTGAATTCGTACGGGAACTGCGCCTTGATACCGGCATTGCCGCCGACGCCGGCATTGAAGAACTGCGCGCCGATCAGCTTCTGGTTGCAGTCGCTGGCGTTGAAGGCGTCGCCGGGGGTGCACTTGCCGTGCCAGCCGGGAAGCTGCCGATAGTCCAGCTTGCCGTTCTGAGTGCCGCTGCCGTTGCTGCCAGTGCGGTCCGAGAAACTCGGGTGTTCGGGCCAGATGCCGCTGTCGACGATGCCGATGACCACGCCTTCGCCCTTGGCCTTGGTAGCCCAGAAGCCGGTGCTGCCGGTCAGGCCCAAGAAGGCCGGTGTGCTGCTGGTGTCGAGCTTGCGGATCTCGTCCTTGGTCACTGCCAGCACGCCGGGCGTCTGCGCCAGTTTCTGCGCCTGGGCTTCGGTCAACTCAGCCGCGAAGCCGTTGAACACATAACCGTAGTTGTAGAGCTTGCGGCCCCCGCCCACGCCACCGAGCATTGAGTCCTGGCGCGCCGCCAGGTAGCTCAGGTAGCTGTAGACCTTGGGGTCGTTCGGGTCGATCTTCTGGCCCTTGCGCGGCTTGGTGGCCGCGTAGCCCTTGATGCCACCTGCATAGGCGGTGACGGGCTGCTCGGCCAGCTGCACGATGTAGGCCTTGTTCGAGTAGCGGGCCTTTTGGGCAACGTTGCCCTCGGTGTCGCCCGGTTCCGCCCAGGCTGCGGTCGTCAGTGCGGCGGCCAGCGTGGCCGCGGCGAACCGCTTGTATCCCCTGTGTGTTCGCATGCTCGTTCCTTTGTGCTCGGTGGTTGTCGTACCGGCAACGAATGTCCGGTGGGAATTCGCTGCAGGCCTTGTCGGCCTTGCGCAGGTGGCGCGAAAACCGACCACCCATTGGACAAGCGTCGCGCCCGCAGGCGTCTAGGGAATTCCCGGCACCTAGGTTGAAGTCCTCGTTGGAGGCGGCGGGCTGAGCCCCGCATGCCGCGGGCGGTCAGACCAGATCGGCCACGTGCGGCGAGGCGCCGCGCAGGAACATCGTCGCGCCTTGCTCCGACGTGATCGGCGCATGCAGCGTGCCCTGGCGCGCCAGGTGAAAACCTCCGGCGTGCACTTCCAGGTCGTCGCCGATGCACACCACGCCTTCGAGCACCACGCATTCTTCGTCGATGGGGTGGCGGTGTGCGTCGATCACCGCGCCGGGCGCCAGCCGCAGCAGGTACGACATGACGCCGTCGGCCTCGTTCAGCACCTTGATGTCCACCCCCTGCTTGAACGGCTGCCAGGCATCGTCGGCGGCGTGCAGCGTGGTGTGGCCGGTTTCGGCGCGCGCAATGCGGTCCAGCACGCGGTGCTTGATGCGTGCGGCGGTGGCCGGCGAGATCGTCTCGGCGAGCTGGTGGGCAGTCAGTTGGGCGATCAGGTCGGCGTCGATCTCCGGGCTATCGTCTGACGGGTCGGGCGTGTACATGGAAGCGGTCATTTCAAGTACGTGGCCAGTTGATCGCGCAGCCTGGTTTGAGCGCGCAAAATCAGCGATTTGACGGTGCCCAGCGGCAATCCGGTCTGCTCACAGATTTCGCGGTGGGTCAGCTCGGCGTAGTAAGCCAGCCCCAGCACCCAGCGTTCGTGGGACGACAGCAGCGTCAGCGCCGCGTGCAGCCGCGTATCGGCCTGCGTGCCGCTGAGCAGTTCGTCCGGGCCGGGCCGCTCGCTGGCGATTTCGGACATCGCTTCAGTGTCGGCTTCGACTTCGTGCGACGCGCGCCGGTGGCGCAGCAGGTCGAGCGCGCGGCTGCGCACCAGGGTCAGCAGCCAGGTCACGGCGCTGCCACGTTGAACGTCGAAGCGGGCGGCCTCGCGCCAAGCCTGGAAGTAGGCATCGGCAAGCAGGTCGTCCAGGTCGGAGGCCTTGACCATGCGGCGCGCCAGCGCGCGCGCGTAGCCGATGGTCGTGTCGTAGAAAGCTTCGAAGGCGGTGGTCTTGCCGGCGGCGGCTTCGGCCAGCAGGCCGGCCAGCAGTGCATCCCGCTCGGCCCGATCGGAGTGAGCGGGGTGGGCAGCCTTGCCCAGTTCGGTCGACGGGTCGGTCGGGTCCGAAGCCAATCTGGGGGCGGGGTTCAAGGGAGCCTGCTGGCGGTCCGACGTAAAGCCCGCAAAAGTTAGCACATCCTTCGCGCCAGCGCCAGCGCTTGCTGATGCCGGCTCAGACGTCACCAGGCGCGGCACAAAGCGCGCAGGCACGGCGGGGCGGGTGAGGGCGAGGCTCATGCTGCGTCTACGTGTGCCGCGTTGACGTGGATGCAACCGGGCAGCCTGCCATCGGGGCAGCCTGCCATCCTTCAGCCTGCATTCGGGAAGCGAAATGCGCTGCATCCGGCGCGCCTGCTGGTTCGTAGACACCGGCAGTGGCCCCGCCCGAACCCCGAAGGAGACCGCCATGACCCGCTACGCCGAAGTCCAGCACAGTGAATGGATCGATGCCCCACCCACCACGGTGCGCTCGCAATTCGCCGATCTGGAGCACCACATCCGCAACAACGTTCACCCGAAGCTGCGCTTCGAGTTGCTGTCCAAGGGCCCGAATCGAGCCCGCTTCGTGCAGGAAGTGCGCCTGCTGGGCCTGCGCCAACGCGACGTGTTCGAGCGTCAGATCGCCGAAGACGGCTCGATATGCGACCTGTCGGTGGAAGGCTTCAACCAGGGCGGTTCGCTCAACTTCGGCTTCGTGCCCGAGCGCGGCGGCACGCGGGTGGACATCACGATCCGGCTGCCGATGCCCGGGCCGATGTTCCTGCTGCGCCGGCTGCTGGAAGCGCAGGTCCGGCGCGAAGTTCGCGCCGCGGCGCTGGAGGACAAGCGCGACATCGAGCAGCGCGGTTATGCGGCGCGGCCGGACGCGGCGAGCTTTCAGTTGGCAGCCTGATGCGATCTCGCCGCGGTCAAGGCGCCGTGGCCATTTGGGCTCGAATCGCTTCGACCCGCGCCCGGTTCAGCCCACGGTCACCATGCCCGATGCGTGACGCGGAGCGGACCTGCACCCCACCGGCGGGCGGGTCGAACCAGAACTCGACGTCGTCGACGAACTTCATCAGCGGCGTGGTGAACTGCGCATACAGGTAGTCGGGCTCGCTCTTCACCACCCGCGCGCCGGGCATGGCCTCGATGATGCCGCGCAGCCGGGCCAGCGTGGCCGGGCCGTCGCCCTTGAGTGGCAGCGGCGCAATCTGCGCAAAGTCGCGCATCGGGTGGTCGGGGTACAGCGCTGCCTGGCTGCTCACGCTGTTGGGCGTCTTGGCCGGAGGTTTCAAGCGGCCGTCGCGCACGCCCAGGTTGTCGGGTGCCTTGCCCTGCAGCAGGCCGAGCCGGCCGGCCAGCACCGCGAGCAGGACCAGGGCCACGATGCCCATGACCAGCCATTTCAAGACCCCCATTTCCCAGCCCCTGGTTCGATGTGAAAAGGCATTGTGACCGCGTGGCGATAATCCGACCGCTGCGGCGTCGATCCACCCTTTTGTGCAGCGGAGACCTGTGATGCACTCTCTTGGACCCCTTGCCTTGCGGACCCTTGCCTGCGCGTTGGCGATCGGGCTGGCCGGCTGTGCGCCGATGCCACGCACGCCGGTGCCGGCCGCCCCATCTGCGCCTGTGCCTGTGCCTGTGCCTGCGCCTGCTCTGCCGCCTGTTCCAGCGCCGACGCCTCCAGCGTCCTCTGCGACGTCCCCCTCGACATCAGCGTCGGCGCCGGCGATCCCGCCCAACCTCCCGTACAGCGCCGCCGTGGCCGCGCGCTTTCCCGACCCGTCGGCGGACTACGCCACGCCGGCCTTCCAGGACGCGCGCACCGGCTTCACCACCAACGCCGAAGTGCAGGCCCTGCTGCGCTCGCTGGCGACGCCGGGCGAAGCGGCCGGTCAGCCCGGCGTCACCCTGCTGAGCCTCGGCAGCTCGCAGAACGGGGTGCCGATCGAAGCGCTGCTGTTCAGCCGCGTGGGCGATGCGGCCCAGCGCGCCGCGCGCCCGACCGTGCTGCTGGTGGGCCAGCAGCATGGCGACGAACCGGCCGGCAGCGAGGCGCTGCTGGTCATCGCGCAGGAGTTGGCGCGAGGCCCGCTGTTGCGCCTGCTGGACCGCATCAACGTGATCGTGCTGCCGCGCGCCAACCCTGATGGTGCGCAGGCGAATCGGCGCGTTACCGCCAACGGCATCGACGCCAACCGCGACCACCTGCTGCTCAAGACGCCCGAGGCGCAGGCCCAGGCGCAATTGGTGCGCGAGTACCAGCCGGCGGTGGTGATCGACGCGCACGAATACACCGTGGTCGGGCGCTACCTCGAGAAGTTCGGCACCGTGCAGCGTTTCGACGCGTTGGTCCAGTACGCGATGACGGCCAACATGCCGCCCTTCATCAGCAAGGCCGCGGAAGAGTGGTTCCGCGAACCGCTGCTGGCCGGCCTGAAGGAGCAGGGCCTCACGGCCGAGTGGTACTACACCACCTCGACCGACCTGCAGGACAAGAAGATCTCGATGGGCGGCACGCAGCCCGACACCGGCCGCAACGTCAACGGGCTGAAGAACGCCGTGAGCATCCTGCTCGAGACGCGCGGTGTGGGCATCGGCCGGCTGCACCTGAAGCGCCGCGTGCACACGCACGTGACGGCCATGCGCAGCGTGCTGCAGAGCGCGCATGCACGCGCGGCCGACCTGTTGAAGCTGCGCCAATTCGTCGACAACGACGTGAGCCTGCAGGCCTGCCGCGGCGAGGTGGTGGTCGAGGCCGCGCCCACCCCCAGCGAATACACGCTGCTGATGCTGGACCCGGTCAGCGGCGCCGACAAGCCGCTAGCCGTCGCCTGGGATTCGGCGCTCGAGCTGCGCCCGCTGAAGACGCGCGCGCGGCCCTGCGGCTACTGGCTCGCGGCCGACCAGCAGGACGCGGTGGCGCGCCTGCGCAGCCTGGGCGTGCAGGTGCGCCGCGTCACCGAAAACGGCGTGGCGCGCGGCGAGACCTACACCGAGACCTCGCGCGAAGAAGGCGCCCGCCTCGACGTGCGCGGCGCCATCGCCGACGCCGCACCGCTGCTGCGCCTGCAGGTGCAACTGGTGCCGGCGCTGATCGACGTGCCGGTGGGCAGCTTTTATGTGCCGCTGGACCAGCCGCTCGCCAACCTGGTGGTGGCGGCGCTGGAGCCGGACACGCAGAACAGTTATGTCGCCAACCGCATCGTTCGCGACCTGGCGGCGCAGGTGCGCGTGCTGGCGCGGCCCGAACTGAAGAGCGCGGCGGTGCCTTGAAACGTTTCGATCTGACGGAGAAAGACCAATGAAGAAGATTCTTGCGGTGCTGTTCGTGCTGGCCGCGTGCGGTGCCGCGGCCGACCAGGTCGGCGAGGTCGACACGGTGTTCAAGTTCATCGGGCCAGACCACAAGATCGTGGTCGATGCGCACGACGACCCCGGTGTGCAGGGTGTCACCTGCTATGTGTCGCGCGCCAAGACCGGCGGCATCAAGGGCGCGCTGGGGCTGGCCGAAGACAAGGCCGAGGCGTCGATCGCGTGCCGCCAGGTCGGCCCGATCGTCATTGCCAAGCCCTTGCCGCAGCAGGAGGACGTTTACACCGAACGCATCTCGCTGGTGTTCAAGAAGCTGCGCGTCGTCCGCATGGTCGACGCCAAGCGCAACACGCTGGTCTACCTGACCTATTCCGACCGTGTGATCGAAGGTTCGCCGCAGAACAGCGTCACCGCGGTGGCGGTGGACCGCGGTACGCGGATTCCGGTGAAGTGATTCTTGCGCCGGGGGTGGGATGACTCAGTCGCGGGCATCGAGCCCGCTTCTTCGCCGATCGCTTCGCTGGTCGATCCCCAAGGGCCACGAAGGGGCCGTTCCGGCCCTGCGGGGCCCCTCGCCCTTCGCTCTCGCGCTCTAACGCCGCCGCCCGCCGCCCAGAATGCTGCCGAGCACGCCGCGGATGATCTCGCGGCCGACTGCGGAGCCCACGCTGCGCATCGCCGAGCGTGCGGCCGATTCGGCCAGCCCCTCGCGCTTGCCGCCGCGCGGGCCGGTGGAGCCGAACAGCACGTCTTTCAAGCCGCCGAGCAGGCCACTGTCTTCGGGTTGCTGCTGCGCGGATCCACCCGAAGCGCCACCCGCCTTGCCGGCGGGCGCGGGCGCGTCGTCCATTTCCTTGGCGATGTCGGCGCTTTGCGCGGCACGGCCCTTGAGCTTTTCGTAGGCCGATTCGCGGTCCACCGTCTTCTCATAAACGCCCGCCACCAGCGAGCCGGCAATTAGCGCCTTGCGTTGATCGGGCGTGATCGGCCCGATCTGGCTGCCCGGCGGAATGACGAACACGCGCTCGGTCACGCTCGGCCGGCCCTTGGCGTCGAGAAAGCTGACCAGCGCCTCGCCGACCGCCAGTTCGGTGATCGCAGCTTCCACATCGAGCTTGGGGTTCGGGCGCATCGTGCTGGCGGCCGACTTGACGGCCTTCTGGTCGCGCGGCGTGAAGGCGCGCAGCGCGTGTTGCACCCGGTTGCCGAGTTGCGCCAGCACGGTGTCGGGAATGTCGAGCGGGTTCTGCGTCACGAAATACACGCCCACGCCCTTGCTGCGCACCAGCCGCACCACGAGCTCGATGCGCTCGACCAGCGCGGCCGGCGCCTCCTTGAACAGCAGGTGCGCTTCGTCGAAGAAGAACACCAGCTTGGGTTGCTCCAGGTCGCCGACCTCGGGCAACTGCTCGAACAGCTCGCTCAGCATCCACAGCAGGAAGGTCGCGTACAGGCGCGGGCTGTTCATCAGCTGGTCGGCGGCCAGGATGTTGATGACGCCGCGGCCCTCGACCGTCTGCATGAAGTCGGCGATGTTGAGCATCGGCTCGCCGAAGAAGCGGTCGCCGCCCTGTTCGTCGATCTGCAGCACACCGCGCTGAATGGCGCCGATGCTGGCGGCGCTGACGTTGCCGTATTCGGTCTGGAACTGCGATGAGTTGTCGCCCACGAACTGCAGCATCGCGCGCAGGTCCTTCAGGTCGAGCAGCGCCATGCCGTTGTCGTCGGCTATTTTGAACACCAGCGCCAGCACGCCTTGCTGGGTTTCGTTCAGCGCCAGCATGCGGGCCAGCAGCAGCGGGCCCATGTCGCTCACGGTGGCGCGCACCGGGTGACCCTGGGCTTTGGTGGCGTCGGCGAACACGTCCCACAAGGTGGCGGGGCAGGCCACCGGCGCGGGCGCGTCCAGGCCGCGCTCTTTCAGCACCGCGGCGAGCTTGTCGCTGATCTTGCCGGTCTGGGTGATGCCGGTCAGGTCGCCCTTCACGTCGGCCATGAACACCGGCACGCCGATGTGGCTGAAGTGTTCTGCCAAGGTCTGCAGGCTGATGGTTTTGCCGGTGCCGGTGGCGCCGGTGATGAGCCCGTGCCGGTTGGCCATGGCCGGCAGCAGGTGGCACTCGACGGCGGCGTGCTTGGCGAACAGAAAGGGATCGGCCATGGGGAAACTCCGGAGCAGTTCGAATCTTGAGAAGCTGGGACAGGGGAAGGGCGGCGCGCTGTGGCGTTTGAGGCACAGGCCGGCCCGTAAAATCGCAGTCTATCCAACAAACGCGGCATGCCGCCCACTTCGGGCAACGCAGCTTGCGCAAGAGGAGGCTTCATGGCCGGGCATTCCAAGTGGGCCAATATCCAGCACCGCAAAGGTCGCCAGGACGAGAAGCGAGGCAAGATCTGGACCCGCGTGATCCGCGAAATCACTGTGGCCGCCCGCCAGGCCGGCGGCGACCCGGCGATGAACCCGCGCCTGCGCCTGGCCATCGACAAGGCCAAGGCCGCCAACATGCCGGCCGACCGCGTCAAGTACAACGTCGAGAAGGCCTCGGGCACGCTCGAAGGGCTGAGCTACGAAGAAATCCGCTACGAGGGCTACGGCATTGGCGGCGCGGCGATCATCGTCGACTGCATGACCGACAACCGTGTGCGCACCGTGGCCGAAGTGCGCCACGCCTTCAGCAAGTACGGCGGCAACATGGGCACCGAAGGCTCGGTGGCGTTCCAGTTCAAGCACTGCGGCCAGTTCGTGTTCGCGCCCGGCACCAGTGAAGACAAGGTGATGGAGGTGGCGCTTGAAGCGGGCGCCGAAGACGTGCTGACCGACGACGACGGCGCGGTGGAAGTGCTGTGCGCCCCGCCCGACTTCGAGAAGGTGAAGATCGCCCTCGAAGCTGCCGGGCTGAAGCCCGAAGTTGCCGAGGTGACGATGCGGGCCGAGAACACCATCGACCTGATGGGCGAAGACGCGCAGCGCATGCAGAAGTTGCTGGACATCATCGAAGACCTCGACGACACCCAGGCCGTGTTCCACAACGCGGTCATCAACGAATGAAGATTCTGGTCATTGGCAACGGCGGCCGTGAGCACGCGCTGGCGTGGAAGCTGGCGCAGTCGCCCAAGGTGCAGATGGTGTTCGTCGCGCCCGGCAACGGCGGCACCGCGGCCGATGCGCGGCTGCGCAACGTGCCGATCACCGAGTTGTCGGCACTGGCCGACTTCGCGGTGCACGAGAAGATCGCGCTCACCGTCGTCGGGCCGGAGGGACCGCTGGCGGCCGGCGTGGTCGACCTGTTCCGCAACCGCGGGCTGCGTGTGTTCGGCCCCACGCAGGCGGCCGCGCAGCTCGAAAGCTCCAAGGCCTACGCCAAGGAGTTCATGCAGCGCCACCACATTCCGACCGCGGTGCACCAGACCTTCGGCGACGCCGCCCAGGCGCATGCGTACGTGAATGGCAAAGGCGCACCGATCGTCATCAAGGCCGACGGCCTGGCGGCGGGCAAGGGTGTGGTGGTGGCCACCACGCTGGCGCAGGCGCACGAGGCGATC
>JANOQS010000043.1:0-5549 GCA_031414975.1 Methylibium sp.
TGCGAGCAAATCAGACACAGTTTCAAATTTGATCTCGGGAAGCTGCAACGCAGGCATCGCAGGCTCGTGCACGCGCTCCAGAATCAACTGATGGATGCTGCGCTCTGCCAGGTAGCCGGTGATTTCGGGCCGGGTGTAGTAAGCGCCAAATGCCTTCTGGTTGATGTACTTCTCGAAGATGTAGCCCAGCACGTCGGGGTTGATCTCGTCCGCATCGCCGCCGGGTGTGTCGTCAAGATGCCAGGTGAACGCTGCGAAGACGTCGAACACGCCTCTGAACGCTTCGTCCGGAATGCGCAGTGTGGTGCCGAGTCGGGGCTGGTGGTCGGCGTCGAGCTCCAGCTTGTGGTGAAGAAACAGCCCACCGTTGAGGTAGGGCACGGTGCCGGTGAGTTGGCGCGCCTCAGGTGAGCGGTCGGCTTCGGGTTTGGCAAAGGCCTCGAAGAACAGCGCGTTGAGGAACTCGCCGAAGAAGCGGTCGGGGCCGCGTCGGCGGGATTCGTTGAGCTGGGTCAGCAGGTAGTCGGTGTTGCCGCCGTCCAAAAAGAACTTCTTCTGCAGGAACCACACGAACATCAACCGATTCAGAATGACCGACGCGTACCAGCGCCGATCCCGGTCGTCGGTGATTCCTTCGATCTGTTCCAGCAGCTTCGCATGCTGCTCGGAGTAGCGGGCAAAGAACTTCTTGGTGGTCTTGTCGACATCCAGCGCCGCCTGAATGCGGCGCGCTGCTTCGAGCACCGGCATTCGGCCGGAGGCATCCAACTCAGACAACTCCACCACCATCGCCTGCAGCTTGGAGGCGAACAGATCGACCGGCTGGCCGCGAAAGTAGTCGTGCCGGCGCGGCGTGAGTTTGGGTTTGCCGGTGGCTTCATCGCGCCCGCGCTTGACCCAGTACCACTGGCTTTGCGACGCTCCGTCACGGCGGTCGGTGAAGATAAGAATGTTCTCGGCATGTTGGTGCGACAGGTGCTTCCAAACGGCGGAACGGGTGGCTTCGTCAGGCCAGCCATCTGTGGCAACCACCTGAAGCACGGCTACGCCACCCAGCTCAGCCACCATGCGGCGCGCGAAGGCGTGATGCGTGGTGCCATCGTCTTGCCATGCGCGCAGCGAGACAGGCGCTTGGTTCCAGCCGAGTACCTCAACAAACAGGCGTGGGAAGTCAAACGCAGAAAGGTGCTTCTGAAAACCCGGGAAGTCAAGTTTGGGCATGTTGTCAGGTGGTGATCAGTCCCAAGGAACACACCACCCGCGGTTCGCGCAACGCTGCATCGTCTTCGGCGTAGGTGAGTCGGCCTTCTTCGCGAAGCGACTTCACGGCGGCGCCGAGTTCTTCGTCGTTTACGCCGCTGCGCATCAGTCGGTTCAACAGGTCGGAGGCAGTTTCGAGCAGCGGGCGCAGGTAGATGTCGTCGAGTGCGCGTTCCAACTCCTCGTCCCGAAAGAGTGTGTTCATCTGCTTCATCGAGTACTGCTTGAGGCGCTCATAGGCGCGGCGGCGTGGGCTGGACGGTCGGCCAAGGCCCCCACCCACCGACTTGTCTTGAACCACCGCCAGTTGCAGGCCACTCGCCACCAGCTCGTGGTGATTGTCGGAACGAGGCAACGCCGGCGTGTCTGGCGAGCATTCGGCGGCGCGCAGAATGGTGAATTGAGATTCGGTGACGGTTTGACCCTTGGTGCCGACCCAAGCCAAATGGTCGTTGCCTTCCGGCGACTTTACGTAGACGAGTGCACCGCCGAGGGCCGCATCATTGCCCAGCGCAACGAAGCGATCATCGGCGGCGGCAAAGGGTTTGGCCGAGTACACGACCGGTGGCAATGACTCGACCGCATGCGCGAGTTCTGGGTTGTCCTGCGTGGCCTGCTTCCACACTTGCCATGCATAGGAAGCCAGATCGACTTCGTCGTCGCTGTCGTCCAGAACGCCAGAGCGTTCGGTGTACAGGTCGCGCATGACGGCGGCCTGTTCGTCTTCAAAGAAGGCTTCATCGGTGCCCACAACCTCGGCGTTCTCTTGCAAGCGCTGTTGGATGCGCGCGCGCAATTGGATCAGGCGCTCGACGCCTTCAGCGGGCAGGAAGGAGTAGCAGCGAATTTCCTCAGCCTTCTGGCCGATGCGGTCAACCCGGCCTGCGCGTTGAATCAGGCGGATGATGGCCCACGGCAGGTCGAAGTTCACCACCGCGCTGCAGTCCTGCAGGTTTTGGCCTTCTGACAAAACGTCGGTACAAATCAGCACCCGAATCTCGTCGGCCTTGGCAACGTTCCTGTTGTTGGAATGCGGAGAGAAGCGGCAGGCCAGCGCGTAGGGATCGGCCGTGGCTCCGGTGGCGACTTCGAGGTGCGCGACTCCAGCTTGACGCAGTTCACGCCCCAGGTAGCGGGCAGTGTCGGCGAACTGCGTGAAGACCAAGACCTTGTCCTTTGCATGAGTCTTGGCCACCAACTGGCGCAACTCGGCGAGCTTGCGGTCACGCGCACCGTCCCAAGGGCCGTGCGTGGTCAGTATCTCGCTCAAGGTCTGCGTGTCCGCGGCGAGGTGCTCACTCAGCAGCGTTTTGAACAGCCGAGGGTTGACCCACTTGAATCGCCTCCTGTAGTCAGTGGCGTACTGCTGATACACGGCCTTGGCACGCGCCATGGTGTCCGGCTGCATGTCCACATCCTCGACCGCGTCCACCACGCCGTCGAGCAGGTCTTCTTGATCACCCTCGATGCCGTCTGCGTCTTCATCGACGCGGTCGGCATCCAACAGGCCGGCGTCGAGAACGCCCACCGGTAGATCCAACCCGTTCTCGATGGCGTAGAGATAGATGCGGTTGCGCAGAATGTGGCGGTCGATGGATTGAAGGAACGAGAAGCCGGATGACTCCAGACGTTTGAACAGGTTCGTTCGGCAAAAACCCATCAGCCGTTTCCCGGCACGCCCGAGGTTTTCAATGAACTTTCGTTCGGCCGGTGTGGCGTTCTTCTCGGCCACGGGGTCCACATAGTTGCCCAGGCCGTAGCGAGGCACGTGCAGCGCGTTGATGTCATCGACGACGGCGGCGGAGTAGAGCCGGCCATACACATCCTGCGCGTCGGTCTCGTCCACCGCAAACTTGAGCGACAAGGGCTTCCGCTTGGGGAAGTAGCTCTTCGAGCCGCCCTTGCCGGGGAGGTAGTTGCGGCCTCGTTCGTCGACCTCGGTGTAGTGCTGGATGATGAAGCTGCGCGTGCGCCGCACCATGTACAGACGAATGAGCTCGCGCCAGTCATCGAACTCGTCGCTCTTCTCGATGGCCAGAATGGAATTGACCTTGCATTGGTGCTTGCGCTCGAACTCAGCCTCACTCACGCTGAACTTGCGCATGAAGTGCTCGGGGCGAATGCCGATGTTGGCCTTTTCGTCGATGAACAGGCGCAGTTGGCTAGACAGGTCGGCTTTCGTCTTGTTGTAAGGCGTGGCTGTTAGCAGGATGACCTTGGCGTCGCAGTTGCGGATGTAGTCGGCGATGGCCTTGTAGCGCCGGCCCTCGCGGTTGCGCAGGTTGTGGCTTTCGTCAACCAGGACCAGCCGGTAACGCTTCAGGTCTGGCAACTTCTTCGTCACCTGGCTGATGGGCAGCACCGCGCCGCGCAAGCCGTACTCGGTTCGGTACCGTTCCCACATCGGTTCCAGGTTCTTCGGGCAGATGATCAGGGTTTCGTACCCGAGATCATCTTCGAACATGCGAGCGAGCGCGGTGGCCATCATCGTCTTGCCCAGGCCAACCACGTCACCGATCATCACGCCGCCTCGGCGGTGCAGGTGGCGGGCTGCGATCTTGACGGCACTTTTCTGGAACTCGAAAAGGTCTTGGTCGAAGCGTGCGGGCAGCCGAAACTGGCTCAGACCGGCACGTGCCTCAGTGCTCAGGTGGAACGCGATATTCAGGTAGATGTGATAAGGGGGAATGGCTGCTTCGCGCGCCCAACTCGCCTCAATGATTTGCGCGAGGTCAGCGGAAACATCAAGCGCCCAGCGGTCGTTCCAGCGACCATCGAACCACTTCGATAGGCGCTCAGTGGCGTGGTGGTCCAGCACATCGACATTCAATTCACCCTGCCGAGCCAAACCTTGCATCGTGAGGTTGCTGCTGCCGACGAAGCCGGTGATCGGGTTGTTCACGTCGTCGCGGAACAGCAGGTAAAGCTTGGCGTGCAGAGGGTAGGGAAGGAAGAGCTTGATGCAAACCTGGCCGGCACGGAGCTGGCGTGCAAGAGTTCTGAGAGCAGTTTCGTCACGCCCTGTGGGGATACCCAAGGTGATTTGCTCTCGCAGGTGGGCGGCGAACTGGCTCTTCAGGCGGATGGCGGACGCGTTGTCCATCCCGTCTTCACCCGATGCCGCACGGTACAACTCGCGAATGTCATCGCTTGGTGGGCGCTGCATTCCAACGAGTACGCGGCAAACCTGCCCACCCTCGGCTACCCACGGCTCCACCAAATCGTCGACGGCTTGCCAGCCGCGAAGGTTGAGATAGCCGACACAGAAGTCGGCCCGCTTCGAGACCGCCAAGGTGGCTCGCAACGCAGCCAGCAGGTCTTGCTCGATGTTGTCAAAGATTCGCGCCATCCAACCCCCAAAACGCCCAGGGGATTGTGCACGCGCCTTTGCGCACGTCACGCTTGCCGCAAAGGGCGGGCGCCCGCTACAGCACCAGCTTCGACGCCAATTCCCGCAGCCGCTCCATCCCCGGCTCCTTGCGTGGCCAGGTGAGTTCGACGCCGTCGCCGGCATGGCGCGGCAGCACGTGCAGGTGCAGGTGCGGCACGGTCTGCCAACCGGCTGTGCGGTTGGCCTGCAGCACCGTGATGCCTTCGGGTTGGAACGCCGCCTGCACCGCCAGCGCGATGCGGCGCGCCGCGCGCATCAGGGCCGCGGCTTCGTCGTCGGTGCAGTCGAGCAGGGTTTCGCGCGGCGCCTTGGTGGCCACGATCACGTGGCCGTCGTTCACCTGGCCGGCGTCCATGAAGGCGAACACCAGTTCGTCTTCGTACACCTTGGCGCAGGGCAATTCGCCGTGCAGCAGTTTCTCGAAGATCGTGCGCATGCCTCGGGGCTCCTGAAGTGCAGCCCAGGATCATGGCACCGCGGCACGCCGTAGTGTGCGCCGCCCCGCCAGAATGCACCGCTCAGGTCGGCGTCGGCGTGGGCGTGCCGGCCATGCGGTCGTGCTTCAGGAAGTACTTGCGCGCCAGCGCCACCAGCTCGTTCTCGCTCGGGTGGTCGACCGTCTCGTAGCCGACGATGCGCGCGGCGGTCTCGGGCCGGTGCTTGTCGGCGTAGTGCTTGAAGTCCGCCAGCCCCGTCTTCGGGCCCGTGACCAGCACTTCGGCGATGCCGGCCAGCGCGTCGCACACATGGCCGAAGTACTCGTGCTCGCTGCGCACCGCGCTGCCGTGCTGGCGGGTCTGGTGGGTGTGCGTCTTCACGCGTTCTGCCTGAACGTGCTCGGCGTCGAACTGCAGCACCTGGGCCTGGGTGTGGTCGACGAACGCCACGGCGTGGAGGG
>JANOQS010000044.1:0-2190 GCA_031414975.1 Methylibium sp.
GAACACCTTGCCGTGTTCGGCGGTGATCATCGCGGCCAAGGTGTCGCGGTGCTGGTTGAGCAGTTGCAGGAAGTTGTTGAGCACGCGCGCACGGCGAATCGGCGGCGTGTCGGCCCAGCCGGGGAAGGCCGCCTTGGCCGAGGCGACCGCGGCGTTGACTTCGTCCACCGAACCCAAGGCCACCTGGCGCGCCACCGCGCCGGTGGCCGGGTTCCAGACCGGCTGGCGGCGCCCGCTGGTGCTGGGCACGGCACGGCCTCCGATGAAGTGGCCCACTTCGGTGGTGGCGGTGAAGGCTTCGGGTGCGCCCATGGTGCAGTCTCCTTGTGCGGCGGATGAAATCAGGTTGGGGAGGCAGGCCGTTCAGCGCGGCGCCAAGGCGTTCAGCACCGCCAGGCTCATCGCCGTGGCGCTGTTCTTGATCGACGGTTCAGCCACCGGCGCGAAGAACGGCGAGTGGTTGAAAGGCAGCGGCTTGCCGCCGGGCTTCATCGCGGCGGCCACGTCTTTCGGGTCGGACACGCCGACGAAGAAGAACATCGACGGGATGCCGAGGTTGACGAAGGCCGAGAAATCTTCGCTGGCGGTGATGGGCGGCACGCGCTGCACGCTCGCGGCGCCGAACACGCTGCGCAGCACGGCCTCGGTGCGCGTGACCACGCCTTCGTCGTTGACGATGGCCAGCCCGCCTTCGACCAGGTTGACCTCGGGTTCAGGGGCACCGGCCATCATCGCCGCGGCCTGCGCGGTGCGGCGCACGCCGGCCAGCAGCTTGGCGCGCACCTCGGGCTTGTACGAGCGGATCGTGCCGCGCAAGGTGGCGCTGTCAGGAATGATGTTGCCCACCGTGCCGGCCTGCACCGCGCCGATCGTGACCACGCCGAACTCCATCGGGTCCTTCTCGCGGCTGACCACCGCCTGCACGTCGACGATGAAGCGCGCCGCGATGGCGATCGGGTCGATCGTCTTGTCGGGCGCGGAACCGTGGCCGCCGCGGCCCTTGAAGGTGATCTCCAGGCCATCGGAGTTGGACGTCATCGCGCCGACGTTGTAGCCGATGCTGCCCAGCGGCCCGGGCGATGCGTGCAGCGCGAACGCGAAGTCGGGCTTGGCGAAGCGGGTGAACAGGCCGTCGGCCAGCATCGCCTTCGCGCCCGAAACGGTCTCTTCGGCCGGCTGGGCCACGAACATCAAGGTGCCTTGCCACTTGCCCTTCATCGCCGCCAGGGTGCGCGCGGTGCCGAGCCAGGCGGTCATGTGAATGTCGTGGCCGCAGCTGTGGGCGACGAAACTTTCCTTGCCGTTGGACATCGCCTTGGCACGGCTGGCGTAGGGCAGCCCGGTCTTTTCTTCCATCGGCAAGGCGTCGAGTTCGGTGCGCACCATCACGGTCGGCCCAGCACCGTTGCGCAGCAGCGCGACCACACCGGTCTTGCCGATCTTCTCGGTCACCTCGAAGCCCAGCGCCTTCATCTCGGCGGCCAGCTTGGCCGCGGTGCGCACTTCCTCGAACGCCAGTTCGGGGTTGGCATGCAGGTCCTTGTAGACCGCGTCGAGCGAGGGGTACATGCCGTTGACGAGGCTGCCGATCTCGGCGGCGTGGCGTTCGGCGCCTTGTGCGTGGCACAGCGAGGTGGCGACACAAGCGGCGGCAACGGCGGCAACACGGGTCAGGTGGTTCATGCGTGTCTCAAGGTGTTCGGCGTTGACCGAGTTTAGCGCTGTGCCGTTGCCGCAGCCGTGTCGGCCACCGGCAACGACAGCACGGCCAGCGCGCCGCCGTCGGCTGCGTTGCCCAGCGTGATGCGGCCGTGATGAAGCTCAGCGATCTCGCTCACGAACGAGAGCCCCAGCCCGGTGCTCTTCTTCTGCGTCTGCGGGCGTGCGAGTGAATAGAACTTCTCGAACACCTTGCCTTCGGCGTAGTCCGGAATGCCGGGTCCGCGGTCGCGCACGCAGACGTCCACGCTGCGGCGGCGGGCCACCAGCGCCAGCGTGACCAGCCCGCCCGCGGGCGAAAAGTCGATGGCGTTGTCGACCATGTTGGCGATCGCGCGGTGCAGCAGGAAGGCGTCGCCTTCGACCACCGCATCGGCGCCGTCCACCAGCTCGATGCGCACGCCGCGCGCCGCGCAGGCCGGCTGCACGCTGGCCACCCGCTCGGCCAGCAACGGCCGCAGCGCCACCGGC